>CALFRN010000026.1 GCA_937919085.1 uncultured Reyranella sp. | reverse complement strand
CAGCGCCAGAGAATTGCGGTAGCAGTTCGCCAGAAGCTCCGGTTCGCCGGATGCGCCGCCACGCCATATCGGACCGACTGTGTGGATGACGTGACGGGCCTTGAGGCGATAGCCGCGGGTGATACGGGCTTCACCGGTGGGGCAGCCGCCGAGACCGCGACATTCTTCCAGCAGGTCCGGACCGGCCGCCCGATGGATGGCACCATCAACGCCACCGCCACCCAACAGGCTTTCGTTGGCCGCGTTCACGATCGCGTCGACGTCGAGCTGAGTGATGTCGCCTTCGACGATCTCTATGACCGCCATCGGTCCTACCAGTAGCGGATCGACCCGGTGTCGAGGTGCACGAAGCCGGAGCGCGGGTAGTAGCCAACGCCACCCATCTGGAGCGATCGTGCTGCCTGACGGATCTTGAACACCGACACGCCGGGAAGGCGGATGTCCATGGCGTTGCCATTCATGTGCTGGCTGTCGCGCGCCACGCCGCGGCTGACGCTGGCCAGCCAGGCATTGGTGGTGGGCGAGCGGTAAGCCGACAGCACCTCGATCGAACCGCCGTAACCCACGATCCGTATCGTATGCCACAGGACATCGAACAGCAGCGGATCCATCTCCGTCAGCGCGTTGTCGCGGCTGTCACGGAGGAAATGGTTCAGCTGGTCCAGAGCATTGCGGTGATAGGCGCCGTTCGACCAGTAGGTGACGGTGAGCGTCTCCTTGGTGTTGAAGCTGATCAGGCTGAGGCTGCGCGGACTTGTCGTGTCGAGCGATGGCGGCGGCCCGGGCGGCTGCGCCGGGGCGAACCCGCCATAACGTGCGGCGCGCAGGGACTCCGGGGTCGTTCTCCGATTTGTCGTTGCCTGCGCCGAACCACGCTGCACCGTCGGAGCAGCAGCAGCCTTTCGGGTAATGGCTTTCTTGGAAGGGACCGCCGACTTCGCACGGACCGGCGTTTTCTTCGCCGCCACATTGGCCGCCGTGCCGCGCAGGACTTCAGGCTTGATTGATCCCGCGGGACCGCTCTGGGCGGCACTGGTGGCAGAGAACGCCAACATTGCCACCAAGTTCAACACGAAAAAGCGCATCCCCGCCCCGGGTTGTTGCATTTTTATCACAGACGTACATATCAGAGACCGACTTGCGACTCAAAGTGAAATTCCCCGGACTTGGCCTCTGCGGATTGAGCCGCGGCCAGGCCGACCACTTCCCCCACCAGACACAAAGTCGGCCCCGTCAGTCGCGCGTGCATTGCCCGTCGTTCGATGGTCGCGAGCGTGCCAACGACGCGCCGCTCACGGTCGGTCGTACCATTTTCGATCAGGGCCACCGGCGTTGCCGCTGGTAGTCCATGCTGGACCAACCGACTGGCGATTACCGGCAGGGTCCCGGCGCCCATATAGATGACGACAGTCTGGCGCGTCCGCGCCAGCATTTGCCAGTCGAGATCGATGCTCCCATCCTTGAGGTGGCCCGTCACGAAGACGCAGGCTTGCGCATGATCGCGATGTGTAAGCGGGATTCCCGCACTGGCCGCGCAGCCCAGGGCAGCAGTCACGCCGGGTACGACTTCGACGGCCACGCCTGCCCGGGTCAGGGCTTCGATTTCCTCGCCACCACGGCCAAAGATAAACGGATCGCCGCCCTTCAACCGCACAACACTCTTGCCGGCACAGGCCAACGCCACCAGACGATCGTTGATCTCCACCTGGGGAACACAGTGAAGCGCCCGACGTTTGCCCACGTAGATCCGCTCGGCGTCGCGTCGCGCCATGGCAAGCACCTCAGCCGAGACCAGGCGATCGTAAACCACCGTATCGGCACGCTGCAGCAGGCGATGGGCTTTCAACGTCAGCAAATCGGGATCGCCAGGGCCGGCACCAACAAGATGCACCATGCCCCGCGCGGGGCCGACAGCCTGGTCGGCCTCATGCCGCGTGCTATCGAGCAGCCGAATCAGTTCGCGTCGTGCACCAATTTCGTCACCGGCCAGCGCCAGTTCGCCGATGCGGCCTTCGAACACGCGATCCCAGAAACGGCGACGGGTGCGTGGCTGGTTGAGCGTACGGCGCACCTGCTTGCGGAAGACTTCGGCAAAGCGCGCGAGCCGGCCGATCGCTGCCGGCAGGGACCGCTCGATCTCCGCCCGCAGCCGCCGCGCCAGCGCCGGTGCGGCGCCGCCGGTCGAGATGGCGATGGTGATCGGCGCACGATCGACGATCGCCGGCATGATGAAACTCGAGAGGTTGGGTCGATCGACGACGTTCACCGGAACACAGCGTCGTTGCGCCGCTTGCGACGCGCGCGCCTGCAGAGTCTCGTCGTCGCTGGCGACGATGACCAGTGACGCGCCCACCAGATCCTCGTCGTCGAAAGCCCGCCCCGACCAGGAGATACGGCCTTCGTCGATAAGCTGGGCGATCTCGCCCACGACCGTGTCGGCGATCAGCGTTATAAGGGCACCGGCGGACAACAGCAGCTCGACCTTGCGCGCTGCGGCCTCGGTGCCCCCGACGACCAGTACCCGCCGCTCCTGCAACGACATGAAAAGCGGGAAGGTTCGCATCATGCAGCCTTCATGATCCGCGCAGCGCGCAGGATCGCCCGGAGTTCAGGACGGCAAGACCCACAGTTCGTACCCGCACGAGTGGCGACACCGATCGAATCGAGCGTGACCGCGCCATCGGCGATTGCCGCCGTTACCGATCCACACGACACCCCGAAGCAGGCACAGATATCGCCGCCGCGATCGACCGCGCTGCCACCGTTCAACAGTACGTTGCGCTCTTCGAGGCCCAGCCGGTCCATTGCCATAAATGGGGCCAGTCGCTCACGCGCAGAGTCGTCGCGCATCTCGCCGACCGCCAAGACGGCCTCGAGTCGGCCATCACTGATCACCGCACCAATGCCGGACGCGTCGCCCAGCCATGGTCCGGGGTTGGTTGAGCGCACGGCCGCCGCCAGTGCCTGCTGTGCAAGTGCGAACGGCTGCTCGCCCGCCAGCAGATAGGCATGAAAGCCAGCGCCTCTCACGTGTGCCCAATAGGTTACTTCAGGTAGCATTACCGGCCTACGAGCGAGAATCGTGCCATGCCAATGCATATCTCGACGGCGAATTTCGACCGGCGTGTGCTTAAGCTCAGGCTGACCGGAGATTGGATCGACCGCCGGATTGACGGCGGCGTTGATTGCACCGGCCCGTGAGACCTGCGCCGTCCAGTGCATGGGGGCAAACACCTCGCCCACCCGCACGGCGTCCGACACATGCACCTTCAGTACGGCCCGTCCCCAGTCGCTCTCCACCTCGGCGATGTCGCCTTCCACAAGCCTTCGGACGGCCGCATCGGCAGGATGCAGGTCGATCGTGGGTTCGGGCCGATGGCCGGCGAGCCGAGCGGATTTCCCCGTCCGCGTCATGGTGTGCCATTGGTCGCGGACTCGTCCGGTGTTGAGGCGCAGCGGCCGCGCGGCGCTCGGGGCGTGAACCGGGCCCCGCGGTACCGTAGCAACGAATCGTGCCCGACCATCGGAATGAAAAAAGCTGCCATCGGAGAAGAAGCGCGCGCCGACCCACCTTCTGTCCGCGGGGGCCGGCCATGCGAAGGGCTCCAGCGACTCATAGCTGCGATCATCCAGATTGGCGTGGGCACCGATGTCGAAATCACGCGTTCCGCCATTCTCAAAGGCGGAGAGGGCGGCATGCTCGCGGAAAATATCGGCGGCACTTGTCCAGTCAAAAGCCTGCCCGAAACCCAGGCGGCGCGCGACTTCGGCCACGATCCACCAATCCTGCCTTGCTTCGCCTGGTGGCAAAAGGAACGACCTCTGGCGGGAGATACAGCGTTCAGAGTTGGTGACAGTGCCGTTCTTCTCGGCCCACGCCAGTGCCGGCAGGCGGATGCGACAGGCATCGACCGTATCGCTGGCGCGCACCGCCTCGGAAACGATCGAGAGCTCGCAGCCCTGCAACGCCGCTCGCACGGCCGCGGCATCCGGCAGGCTGGCCACCGGGTTGGTCGCCATGATCCAAACCGCCTTGATCCGGCCGGACTTCACCGCCTCAAACAGCTCGACTGCCTTTAAGCCCGGTCGCCGTGCCACCCGGGAGCTGTTCCAAAAGCGCCCGACGCGGGCCACGTCCTCGGGAGCGAAATCCATGTGGGCGGCCAACGTATTGCTGAGCGCGCCTACCTCTCTGCCGCCCATGGCGTTGGGTTGGCCGGTGATCGAAAATGGCCCCATGCCCGGCCGGCCGATGCGTCCCGTCAGCAGGTGACAGTTGATTATGGCATTCACCTTGTCTGCGCCGGCACTCGACTGGTTCACGCCCTGGGAATAGAGCGTGACGGACTTCTCGCTCCGGGCGAACCAGTCGAAGAAACTCGCGATGTCGGCTGCTGTCAGCCCGCATAGTGCCGGATCGCCGGCGCGAGCCGCAGTCAACGCCTCCTCGATACCCGCGGTATGGCGGTCGACGAAGCACGTTGCCGCAACGCCGCGGCGATGCAGTTCCACCAGAAGTCCATTGAATAGAGCCACGTCACTGCCGGGCCGAATTGCCAGGTGGAGATCGGCAATGTCGCAGGTGTCGGTGCGACGCGGATCGACCACGACAATCTTCATCCCGGGCCGTGCGCGCTTGGCCGCCTCGAGACGCTGGAACAGGACAGGGTGGCACCAGGCCAGATTACTGCCGACCAGCACGACGAGGTCGGCCAGTTCGAAATCTTCGTAAAGACCCGGCACGGTGTCGCTGCCGAAGGCGCGCTTGTGGCCCGCCACCGACGAGGCCATGCACAGACGTGAATTGGTGTCGATGTTGGCTGTGCCAAGGAAGCCTTTCATCAGCTTGTTGGCGGCGTAATAGTCCTCGGTAAGGAGCTGGCCCGAGACATAGAACGCAACGGCGTCCGGCCCGTGCCGGGCGATGACTTCGCGAAAGCCGTTGGCCACCGTGTCGAGCGCCGTCTCCCAGGAAACGCGCCGCCCGTCGACCTCGGGGTGGAGCAACCGATCCTCGAGCGACAGCGTTTCGCCCAGCGCGGCACCCTTGGAGCAGAGCCGGCCACGGTTGGCTGGATGATCGGTGTCGCCGGCGATCGTCGCACCGCCACGGCCGTCGGGAGTCGCCACGATCCCGCAACCGACACCGCAATAGGGGCACGTGGTACGGACCATGGCTCGCTCAGTAGACGTCGCGCTGGTAGCGGCCGGCCTTGACGAGGTCGCCGAGCCAGGCCTTCGCCTGTTCCATGCTCTTGCCTCCGCGCTCGACCGCGATCCGGAGCAACTCGTCCTCGACGTCCTTGGCCATGCGCTTGGCGTCGCCGCAGACATAGAAGTGGGCGCCCTCCTCCAGCCACGTCCACAGTTCGGCGGCATTCTCGCGCATGCGGGTCTGGACGTAGATCTTCTCGGCCTGGTCGCGCGAGAAGGCGAGGTCGAGGCGGCTCAGCAGGCCGCGGCGCTGCCAGTCCACGATCTGGTCCTCGTAGAGGAAATCGGTGACGCGCTTCTGCTCGCCGAAGAACAGCCAGTTCCTGCCCTTGGCGCCGCGTGCGTCGCGCTCCTCGAGGAAGGCGCGGAACGGCGCGATGCCGGTGCCGGGCCCGATCATGATCGCCGGCGCATTGTCGTCCGCCGGCGGACCGAAGCCATGACTCTTCTGGACGAACACCGGGATAACGTCTCCCGGCTTGGCGAAGTCGGCGAGATAGCACGAGCCGATGCCGGTGCGTGTGCGGTCGTTGCTGTCCCAGCGCACCGCCGAAACCGTGAGATGGACCTCGCGCGGATGGGCCTTGGACGAGGAGGCGATCGAGTAGAGCCGGGGCTGCAGGCGGTCGAGCGACTTCAGCAGGCCCGGCAGCGACGGCATCACCGAGGGAAAGGCATGCAGGAGATCGAGCAGGTCGGCATCGGCCAGTTCCGGCAGGCCCTTGCCCTCGGCCATTGCCTGCAGCTTCAGCGCCTCCTCGCCGTTGAAGGCGCGGGTCGCGAGAAACAGCATGCACTCGTCGCTTGGGCGAGCGATGTCGACCTTGCTCAGCAGGACCTGGCGCAGCGGCAGTGCCTCGCCGTCGTAGGCCACGATCTCCTCGCCGGTGGCACCGACGCGGTCGAGAACGGCCTGGACGAGCCGCGGGTTCTTGCGCGCGAACACCCCCAGGCTGTCGCCAGCGTCATATGTAACGTCGGTGGTCGAAAGATCGAGCACGACGTGGCGCACGTCCTTCTCCGAGCCGGGACGATTGAGGGGATGAGCATCAACCAGCGTGGCGAGCGCCGGCCGGTCCCGTGAGAAGCCATGGATGCCGGCCGTCTTGGCGACCGCGGCAACGGCCGGCGTGCTGCGTTCCGTCTCGAGGGCCGCAATCAGCTCCTTCAGCTTGCGCTGGGTTTCCTTTCCGCCCGGCACGCAGCGGCCCATGTCGGCCTCGGTGCCCGACCACACCGCCTCGGCATAGGTCTGGCAGAGATAGCCGCACTGGCCGCAATCGAGCTGCGCCATCGCCGCCATCAGCTTGCGCTCGGGCTTCGCCTCCTTGGCAAGCTCCATGCGCTCCGGCATGGCAAGCGATGCGTCATGCCAGGGGAAATCCTCGGGCTCGGAGGGTTCGTCGCTCGCTCCGTCCACGGTCTCGCCGGTAACACCGAGATAGGCTGAGAAGAAGCCATTCAGCCAGGCGCGCTGCTCGCTCGAGAACGGCGCATTCTCGGGAATCAGCGACGGCAGGCGCGCGATCGCGTTCATCCCGCCAGGGCCCGTACAGGCGCTGCATCGGCGAGCTTGCGTAACTGGTCAATCTCGTGCCGGCGGCAGAATTCGAAGAACGACTCGCTGGGTGCCTGCCGATGGGCGAGATAGGCCGCGAGCAGGCGCTCCAGCAGGGGTGGCAGATCGTCGAAGGCAACAGACTGCGCGTAGTCGCGGGCCATCGCCTGCTCCTTGGTCGAGGCCGCACCGCCGCCGATGTAGACGTGATAGCCCTCAACGCTTTCCTCACCACGATCGATCTTGGCGGCCAGCAGCCCGATATCGCCGACATAGTGCTGGGCGCAGGAATGGTGGCAGCCGGTCAGATGGATGTTCACCGGCGTATCGATGGCCACGCGCGCCTCAAGATGGTCGGCGAGCTTCAACGCATGACCCTTGGTGTTGGAGGCGGCAAACTTGCAGCCGGCATTGCCGGTGCAGGCCACGAGCCCACGTCGGATGGCGCTCGCTTCGATACCGAGGCCCAGCGAATTGATGGCGGCGATGCAGATGCCGACATCACGGTCGGCGACATCCGAGATCAACAGATTCTGCCACACGGTCAGGCGGATCGTGCCGCTCCCGAAACGCTGGGCGATCTCGGCGATGCCGCGCATCTGGTCGACCGTCAGGCGGCCTACCGGCAGCACCAATCCGAGATAATTGAGCCCGGCTTGCCGCTGCCGGTGCACGCCGATGTGCCCATGCTTGTCGGCGAATGTCCGCGGCACCATCTCGGCACCCGCCGCGCGCCGCAACTTGGCGCCATATTCCTTCTCGACCTCGGCGAGGAACGCTTCTCGGCCGATCCGGTCGAGCACATATTTCAGGCGCGCTTTCAGGCGGTCGGTGCGGTCACCGTGTGCAGCGAAGGCCCGGACGACAGCACCCGCCACCGTCACGCATTCCGCGGGCTTCACAAGCACGCCAGAGTCAAAGGCGAAATCGAGATGGCCCGTGATGCCGCCGAGCTGCAGGCGGAAGTAGATGCCAGGATCGAAACCGGACCCGCCGGTCACGTCGACCGCCACGAAGCCGATATCGTTTGTGTCTTCCAGCACCGGCACGCGTCCGCCACCATCAAAGGCAATGTTGAATTTCCGCGGCAATCCGTACATCTCACGGTGATTGAGGATGTAATGATGCATCGCGCGGCAAAGTGGCCTCGTGTCGATGAGTTCCTGCGGATCGACTCCCGCGGTCGGACTGCCGGTAATGTTTCGAATATTGTCGGCGCCCGAGCCGCGCGAGGTGAGGCCCAGTTCCTGGACAGCCAGCAGCAGATCGACGGCGGCGCGTGCCGGAATTTCACGGATCTGCAGGTTGGCGCGGGTTGTCACGTCGGCGTAGCCGCCGCCGAAGGACTCGGCCGCATCGGCCAGACCACGCATCTGCCAGGCGGTCAGGATTCCGTTGGGAATCCGCAGCCGGCACATGAAGGAGTTCTGCGCAGGCGCTACATAGAACAAGCCCTGATACTTGGTGAGAAAGACGTCGATGCCCTTGGGAAACTGCCCGGCCTCGGCGCGCCCCACGACTTCGTCCCAACGGTCCAGCGGATGACGTGCACGCTTGGCGGTTTCCTCGGCGACCAGCTTGCCGCCCGCCGCCGTCGTGCGGTCCTGCGCGGCGTGTTGCAGGGCATCGGGCCCGACCTGCTGGGCCGCCGACGTACCCGACGCGTGGCCTGACAATCGGTCAGCGGCCTTGCGCGCCTCGATGCCGCTGACGAAGCCCTGCAGCCATTGCTTCTGCCGGTCGTCGAATTCGGTCATGCCGCCGCCTTCGCGACCTCAGCCGCCGCCGGCAGTTTGGGTTTGGCGCCGTGCTCGTATTCCTCAAGAAAGGTTAGCACTTCTCCGCGATACCGATAGTAATCGGGATGCTCGATCAGGGACTTTCGAGTGCGGGGTCGCGGGAGCGGCACGTCGAGCACTTTGCCGATGGTGGCATTGGGCCCGTTGGTCATCATCACGACGCGGTCGGCCAGCAGGATGGCTTCGTCGACGTCATGGGTGACGCAGATCGCCGTAACCTGCGTACGCTTCCACACGTCCATTAGAACTTCCTGCAACTCCCAGCGGGTCAGGCTGTCGAGCATGCCGAACGGCTCATCCAGCAACAGCAGGCGAGGTGACAGGGCGAAGGCGCGCGCAATGCCGACACGCTGCTTCATGCCGTTCGACAGCTCGCTGGCCTTGCGGTGCATGGAATCCGCCAAGCCCACGCGGGCCAGGTAGTATTCGACAATCTCGCGTCGTTCCGCCGGCGAGGCATGAGGATAGACCTTGTCGACGCCCAGGGCGACGTTCTCGCGTGCCGTCAGCCACGGCATCAACGATGGGGCCTGAAACACGACGGCGCGGTCAGGGCCGGCGGAGTCGATCTCGCGGCCGTTGAGCACGATGCCCCCGGCCGAAATCTCGGTGAGGCCCGCAACCATCGACAACACCGTCGACTTGCCACATCCGGAGTGACCGATCAGCGATACGAACTCGCCCTTCTTCATGAGAAGCTGGAACTTCTCGACGACGGTCAGCGGACCCTTCGGAGTCGGGTAGACCTTCTTGACGTCGAAGAACTCGACATAACGGTCAAGGATGGGCGAGCGCCCGGCCTTGCGCACCAGATCGGGCGGCGACTCGAGCTGGGTCACGGGCTGGATGTCAGGCAGATGCCGCTCCTCACCTTCCAAGCCGCGCTCGATACCGAGATCCATCAGGTACTTCGTAATCTCGGCCCTCAGCCGCTTGAAAGCGGGATCGGCGTTCAGCGCCATACGGTTGCGCGGACGCGGAATCGTCACCTTGAACGACGGGCCGAGGGTCGCCCTGGGACCGGGCTTCAACGGTATGATCCGGTCCGCCAGCAGGATGGCCTCGTCGACGTCGTTGGTGATCAGCACGATCGTCTTGCCTTCCCGTGCCCGGATCTCGTCGAATTCGTCCTGCAGCTTGGCGCGGGTCAGGGCATCGAGCGCCGACAATGGCTCGTCGAGCAGAAGGATTTCGGGGCCGGTGGCCAGCGCACGTGCAACGGCGACGCGCTGGCGCATGCCGCCCGAGAGTTCGGACGGTCGGCGGTCGGCGGCGTGACTGAGACCCACCATGTCGATGTAGCGCCGCACACGGGCTGCGCGTTCGGCCCGGGTATTGGTCTTGAAGACCGCATCGACGGCCAGCGCCACGTTGGCCGTGACCGTGAGCCAGGGCATTAACGAGTAGGACTGGAACACGAGGCCGCGGTCGGGGCCCGCGCCGGTGACCGGAACGCCTCTGACGGTCACTTCGCCGGCGTCGGGCATCAGCAGCCCGGCCATCAGGGAGATCAATGTCGTCTTGCCCGAGCCGGAGAAGCCGACGATTGCGACGAACTCTCCCTCCTCGACGGCGAGGTCGATTCCATCCAGAACCTCCGTGCGCCGGCCGATATCGCCGTAACCCTTCCGCACGTTCTTCAGTTCGAGGAGAGCCATGGTTGTCGCTCCTGTGCGCTAGCGATTCATGCCGTAGGTGAAGGCCGCCTGCAGGGCGAACATCAGACGATCGAGCACGAACCCGATGATCCCGATGGTCAGCACCGCGACCATGATCTTGGCCAAGGAGGACGACGACCCGTTCTGGAACTCGTCCCATACGAATTTTCCGAGGCCGGGATTCTGCGCCAGCATTTCAGCCGCAATCAGGACCATCCAGCCCACGCCCAGCGAAAGCCGCAGGCCAGTGAAGATCAACGGCAGCGCCGACGGCAGGACCACCTTGCGGACCGTCGTGGTGGTCGAGAGCTGGAGTACCTTGCCGACGTTCACGAGATCCTTGTCGATCGAGGCGACGCCGAGCGAAGTGTTGATCAGCGTCGGCCACAGCGAGCAAAGCGTCACGGTGATGGCCGAAATCACCAGGGACTTCGGCAGCCAATCGAGCGGATCGAGATAGAGCGCCGAAACGACGATGGTGACGATCGGCAGCCATGCCAGCGGCGACACCGGCTTGAAGATCTGGATCAGCGGATTGAGCCCGCCTTCGACGGTCCGCGACAGGCCACACATGATTCCGACCGGCACCGCGATCAGCGTCGCGACCAGGAAGCCGATTGCCACGGTCTTCAGACTGGTCGCGATCTGGTCGAGATAGGTCGGCTTGCCGGTATAGCTGCGCGATTTGACCTGATCACCCTTGCCCGCCGCCTCGAGTTTCTGGTTGCGGTCCCTCTGCCGCGCGTAGAAAGCCGCCTCCTTGACCCGCTCGGCAGTATGATCGTCGTAGAGATTGACGGCCTGCTCCCACACTTGTGCTGGCCCCGGCACGACCCCCAGCGACGTCTTCACCTGAGGCGCGAGAGCCGCCCACAGCAGCAGAAAAGCCGCGATGCCCGCCAGCGGCACGAGCAGGACCTGACGCAGCTCGGCGAGCTGGTGCCTCGGACTGTCGCCCGCGGCAATGCGAAGGAGTGGCACAACCCAGCCCAAACCGAAGACATCGAGATAGCCCGATGCCTTGTTGATGCGGGCGAACAGCCGTTCCCGACGCGCTTCGCTGCGGAACCGCAATTCTGCGGCGTCTTCACTGACAGTGGTCATCGCTTGGCCCCGACATCATGTTCAGAAGGATCGTCGACGGACACGGACTAGCCGCCAACCACGTCGGTGCCTTCGACGGTCTGCTTGCCCTTCAATCCGATCGACAGGCTGTCGATGTAGGCATTGGGCTTGCGGCCGTCGTAGGGAATCGCGTCGATGTTTTCGGCGGTCGGCGCGCGATAGCCGTCGGTCGTCCAGGGAAAGTCATCCTTCTTGGCCTTGCCTTCATCGACCAGCGCCTTCGCTGCTTTGAGATAGATCTCCGGCAGATAGACCTTCTTGGCGGTTTCCTCGTACCAGGCGTCCGGCTTGAATTCGGGGATCTGCCCCCAGCGACGCATCTGCGTCAGATACCAGACGGCGTCCGAGTAGTAGGGATAGGTAGCGTAGTAGCGGAAGAAGACATTGAAATCGGGCACCGCCCGCTTGTCGCCCTTCTCGTATTCGAACGTGCCGGTCATCGAATTGGCGATGACTTCGACGTCGGCGCCGACATACTCCGGCTTCGATATGATCTTGACCGCCTCCATCCTGTTGGCGTTGTTCTCGGCATCGAGCCACATGCCCGCCCGGATCAGCGCCTTGGTAAGCGCGATCAGCGTGCCCGGGTTCTTCTGGGCGAACTCTGCGGTGACACCGAACACCTTCTCCGGATTGTTCTTCCAGATTTCGTAGTCGGTGATCACCGGAACGCCGATGCCCTTGAACACCGCCTGCTGGTTCCACGGTTCACCGACACAGTATCCGTGGATGGTCCCGGCCTGTAGCGTCGACGGCATCTGCGGCGGCGGTGTAACCGATAGAAGGGCTTCTGCCTTGATCTGCCCGGTAACGTCGGTCTTGGAATAGAAGCCGGGATGAATGTTGCCGGACGCAAGCCAGTAACGAAGCTCGTAGTTGTGGGTGGAGACGGGAAAGACCATGCCCATCTTGAACGGCTTGCCTTCGCCTTTCATTTTTTCGATCACCGGCTTCAGTGCGCTGGCCTTGATCGGATGGACCGGCTTGCCGTCGGCACCGACCGGAATGTGCTTCTTCATCTCGGCCCAGACTTCGTTCGACACGGTCGTCCCGTTTCCATTCAGATCCATCGAGAATGGCGTCACAATGTGCGCCTTGGTGCCGAAGCCGATGGTCGCGGCAATCGGTTGACCCGCCAGCATGTGAGCGCCGTCGAGTTCGCCGGTGATGACGCGGTCGAGCAGTACCTTCCAGTTTGCTTGTGGCTCGAGGGTCACAAACAGACCCTCCTCCTCGAAGAAGCCCTTCTCCTTGGCGATCGCGAGCGGAACCATGTCGGTCAGCTTGATGAATCCGAATTTCAGTTCGTCCTTCTCGACTTTCGGCGTTTGCGCGCGCGACGCCGATATCGAGAGGCCTTGCGCTGCCAGCGCGCCTGCACCGGCCAGGATCGCCCGCCGTCCGATCGCGATGTGTCTTGTCTTCTTCGCCATGACTGGTCTCCAGTATGAGGATCGTGAAAGTCGGTATTCAGAACTTGCCGGGGTGATCGCGCATCGGGTCGCGAGCTGGCGCGTCTTGCTTGACCGCCGAGCTGGACGGGTCGAACACCGACCCGTCGAGAAAATCATCAGGCGCCATCGCGATGGGGCGGCCATTGGTTTGCAGGATCCATGGGTGGGCATGAGCGCCCTCCGGCTTGCGGTCGCTCGTCGGACAGGGAAGTGCCAGTTCACTCGCCGCCGCGCGATAAATGTCGCAGCGGAAGACACGATCTGCGACGGCGCGCAGGTTTACCGCCGGATCGGCCTGCCCCCAGCGCACCATCTGCTCGAGGAACCAGTCGGCGTGGCTGCGCCACGGAAAGTTGGCGGCCTGGCGGTGAAAAATATGAAAATCGGGCAATGCAACAGGCACACCGTCTTGCGCGAACAGGTATCCCCCCGACATCGATCGCTCGATCACCTCGACCGGTGCATTGACGTAGCGCGGCGACGCCAGGACTCGCGCGGCCTCACGCCGATTCGCGGGCTCGTCGAGCCATGCACAAGCCTCGATCAGTGCCTTGATCAGGGCGATCAGCGTCTTGGGATGACACTGTGCCCAGCTTTCGGTCGTCCCCAGGACCTTCTCGGGCATCGCTTTCCAGATCTGATGTCCCGTGACGGCAATTCGGCCGATGCCAACCGACACAGCCTGCTGGTTCCATGGCTCGCCGACGCAATAGCCATCGATTACTCCGCCCGATAGATGGGCGACGGTGTGGGGTGGCGGGACGACGCTAAGACGCACATCGCGGTCGGGATCCATGCCGCCGGCCGCCAGCCAAAGACGCAGCAGGTAGTTGTGCGAGGAGAAGGGGAAGACCGAGGCAAGTGCCAGCGGCGGCCGGCCGGCGGCCGCGCGGCGCCGGACTACCGCGGCCAGCGCACGCGCATCCAGAGGCGTGCCGATGGCCAGATTTTCGCCGGTAAGCTCGGGAGCCGCCTCCTCGATTTCCCGCCACAGGGACTGCGACAGCGTAATGGCGTTGCCGTTGAGATCGAGCGTCATGGCCGCGACCATCGGCACGCTGATGCCGTCGATACCCAGCGTGGATGCAAGCGGCATCGGGGCAAGCATCTGCGCGGCGTCGAGCAATCCCAAAGCCACCTTGTCCCGGATCGTGGCCCATGACGCCTCACGACAGATCTCGACCTCGAGCCCGTGGCGTTCGAACGCACCCAGTTCCTCCGCCAGCACGATCGGCGCGCAATCAACGAGAGGGATGATCCCCAGAGTTACCTTCGATCGTTCGAGGTCGGCCATCGCAGCAGGTCTCCAAAGTCACGAAAAACAAAAAGCGCCCAGCACAGCCGGCTTGAGCCGACTGCGAAGGACGCCGTTGTCCGCATACAGGCCATCAGTGGCCTGCCATTCAAATGAGGAGGGACCCTTCATTGGGTCCAGTTCGCGAATGACCTTCAATGGTGCATCGCGATATCTACAGTTAAGTGCAGCAGGAAGCATGCCAGAGGTATGCCGTCCGAAGACCAACGGTCTAGGCTATTGATCCATAATGATTTTAATCGCCATGGTGGGATCACTCCCCACTGGCTCGGAGCATTCCCGCCCGGACCGCATGACGCTCGCATACGCAGCATGATCGTTTCGCAAGCATCGACACTCGCCTATTTCTTGAGCACCTTTATGTAGGTGACGATGTCCTGGGCAACTTCACCAATGCGCTTGTTCTGATCCATGGCGAGCTTGCGCAACAGCCGGTAGGCGGCTTCTTCGGCCAGCCCGTTTTTCTCCATGAGCAGCCCCTTCGCTCGGTCGACCATCTTGCGCTCGACCAAGGACAGGCGGGCACGATCGAGTTCCTCACGCATCGCGTGGTAGCGATTGAAATGGGCCACGGCCACGTCGACGACCGAGCGAACGCGGTCTTCGGCCAACCCCTTCACGACATAGGCCGAGACGCCTGCTTCCATTGCCGCGGCAATCGTTGCGGGGTCCGACCGATCGGCGAACAGCGCAATCGGCCGCGGTTGTTGCTCGGTGCTGCGGCGCATGTCTTCGATTGAATCGCGACTGGGACTGTCGATGCTGACGACAATGACGTCCGGCTGCAGAGCGCCGACCCGCGCGGGAAGGTCATGCGTCCCATCGAGCCGTGCAAGCAGGACGTAACCAGCATTCCGCAAGCCTGCCTCGACGATGTCGGCGCGGGCGGGATTGTCGTCGATCAGCAATACAGACAGCGACTTTGTCACAATGGCCAGCGGGATCAGATTGCAACCGTGGGGCGCAACTTCCATGCCATCTGCTCAAGGTGCTGAATCGACGAGCTTTCCGTCTTCCCACAAGCCGGCACGCACCTTGCCGTCGACACCGGTGAGTTGACCGTAGCCCTGCCGGCGGTTGCCGCGAAAGCCGCCCTCGTAGCGTTCGCCGTCACCGAGCGTTTCAACCCCTGGACCGTCCAGCATGTCGGCATGGAACTCGCCGGACTGCACAAGGCTGGGCGCGGCCAGTTTGCGACGAACCCCTGGGCCTTCCATTCGCCCCGCGACGAAATTTCCTTCGGCGCGTTCGACGCCCGGCCGCTCGCGAATGCCAAGCCCTGTCGACTGGCCATCGCGCCATTGCCCGGTGTAGCGCGTATCGTCGCCCAGCCGGACGACCCCGAGACCGTTCAGGCGATCGGCATCCCAGTCCCCCGCCTGACGCTCGCCGTTGTTCAGATCGGCAACACCAAGGCCCTGGCGTTTGCCGGCCACGACCTGGCCAACATAGCTCGCGCCGCCATCGTACGAGAGCCGTTCGGCGTTCTCGAGGGCTGGGCTCGCGGCGCGTGCGGCCACAATGCGCGCTTCGCCGGCCATTGACCGCGCGGCCTTGGACGCTTCGTCGGCGCGATTGAGCGCAACCCGTGCCTCGGCCGCAGCGCGCTGGGCCTGGTCGATCAATGCTTTCTGGGCCGAACGATCCGGAGGAAGTGGCTGTGCCGGCGGCTCGACTGGCGGGGTCGCGGCGGGAGCGGCGGGCGCCGCCACCGACGACGAGGATGATGGCGATGGCGTTGCCGGCAGTTGTGTCGCAACGGGGGGCGGCGGCGCCTCCGCCGCCGGACCATCGGGAGGCGGAGCGACCGCGAGCATGGCACCTAGTTCGGGCTGAAATCGCCAAAGCGCCGCCGCCGTGACAGCAGCCAGCACGGTGATCGTCCAAAGTCCCGCTCGAGATCGGCGTGGGCTGGGGGGCGGCGGCGAAGACTGCGACTTGGGCGCAGGCGGGACAGGTTTGCCGCTTTCGCGGCGAACACCGCCCAGGCGAGGCGCGGCGGCAGCACCCGGTAACCGCTGGGTCGGCGCGTCGTCAGCCTGCGGCAACACAGCGCCAAACATCGCGCTCCAGTCGGCGACCGTCTGCGGTCTCTGATCCGGCGCGAATGCAAGACCGCGGTCGATGGCCACGAGCAGCGTCTGGTCGAAGCGATCGGCCTGCGTTGCCGCCAGTGGCCGATAGGGATCGACGCCGACCCGGCTCACCGCCTCCGGCGGCGGACTACCGGCGACAGCATGATGCAGGACCGCCGCGGCGGAATAGATGTCGCTCCACGGACCCTGCTTACCGTCGATGGCATACTGCTCGATGGGCGCGTACTGCGGTGTCAGAATACTGGTCAGAGTTTGCGTGCGCCCGCCCATGGCCTGACGCGCCGCGCCGAAGTCGATGAGAACCGGTACGCCGTCATGCCTGATTATGATGTTCGATGGCTTGATGTCGCGGTGGAGAAAGCCCTGGGCGTGCACGGCGCGCAGCCCGCTCAACAGCCCCTCGGCAAGGCGGCTGACTTCGTCGGGCTGCAACCGCCGCTTCGACTCCCGCAGCAACTGCGCCACGCTGCGACCATCTTCGAATTCCATGACCGTGTAGGCGGTGCCATTGGCTTCGAAATAGCGGAGCACCGGGACGATGTGGGCGTGACGAAACCGCGCCAAGGCGCGGGCTTCGTCAAGAAACCGTTCCCGCCCCCAGACGAAATCGTCGGCAAAGCGCGAGCCGCGCGGCACCACATGGCCATCCCGTCGCCGGGCGGCGAATTCGACGGGGAAGTACTCCTTGATCGCTACGAACTTGGCGAGTTGGGTGTCGAAGGCACGATAAGTGATGCCGAATCCACCGTGCCCGATGATCGCATCGAGCCGATAATCGCCGAGCCGCATTTCGAGCGGCAGGGCCTGATCGTTTTCATGGGACATGGGCACGCATAACCTGATGTCCTAGATGCGCGTTCCCGGGCAGACGCACAAGCACCCCGACGCAACGCGCCTCGAACTTCAATCGCTCGGGGTCAGCGGGTGCCAGCAACCACAGTCACGGGTGCCGGGCTGGCGCCGACGTCACGTGCCTCGGGAACCAGATGCATGGCGACGATCGCCGTGCAAAGACCGATGGCGGTCAGCATGGTGGCGGGCCGGGTTCGCAGGTAGGGCGTCGGTTCGCGTGCCGGGCGTTCGTCCGACATGGAGAATCATTCCCACAAGTTGCTTCGTCAAATGCCGGCGGACAGTCCGAAACAATCGGCCCCGTCCGACGACAAGGCTACCCCCAGGAGTGGGCAAATTCAATTAAGTGTTTCAATCACAATAGGTTAGGCGACGGTTCGCGATTATAGCCAGTGCCTATAACAGGTCGCGGCATGATGACGTCGCGACCACCGTTTACGGCCGCCCGACCTCATCAGTCGACGAGACGTCACCAACAACGGCCGCGATATTGACGTAGAGGCAGGGTAAGATTGTCTCTCACATGCTGGGGAAAGAACACGCCATGAAGCCCGCGACCCAATTCGACAACGCCCGGACCCTGGTCCTGACCGGCGCCAGCCGCGGCATCGGGCATGCGACCGTGAAGAAATTCAGCGCCGGCGGCTGGCGGGTGATCACGGTTTCGCGCCAGCCTTTCAGCGTGCTCTGCCCGTGGCCGGGCGGCGACAAAAATCATGTCCAGATCGATCTTGCGAAGCCGGACGACGTCAGCCGCGGCATCGACGACATCCGCGCGCGCCTCGGTGGCGGCCGCCTCGATGCCCTGGTCAACAATGCGGCGATATCGCCGAAGAATGAAGCCGGACGGCGGTTGGGTGCCATCGATACCCAGTTCGACCTTTGGCAGCGGGTGTTCAACGTCAATTTCTTTGCACCCGTCGCCCTGGCCCGCGGCCTGATGGCGGAACTGGCCGAGGCGCGCGGCTGTGTGGTCAATGTAACGTCCATCGCCGGCAGCCGCGTCCACCCTTTCGCCGGATCGGCCTATGCCACGTCGAAGGCGGCGTTGGCTGCCCTGACCCGAGAGATGGCACACGATTTTGGTCCGAGCGGCATTCGTGTGAATGCCATTGCGCCCGGTGAGATCGACACCGCGATCCTGTCACCAGGCACGGAGCAGATCGTCGAGGAACAAATTCCGATGCGCCGCCTCGGTACGCCCGATGAAGTGGCTGACGTCATCCACTTCCTCTGCGAGAAGGGTGCAAGCTACGTTTCCGGCGCCGAGATCCAAATCAACGGCGGCCAACACGTATAGGAGGCGATGATGGACACCACGATCACGACGCTGCGCGGCGAAACCGGTCGCGACGCCCGCCGTCGCATCCGCGCCGGCGGCCACCGCCTGCCGACCTCTGGCATGGCGCCGGGCTACGTGCAGGGCAATCTCGCCATCCTGCCCAAGGAGTTCGCCGCCGATTTCGCCCGCTTCTGCCAGCTCAACCCGAAGCCCTGCCCGCTGCTTGCGTCTTCCGAACCGGGTGACCCGCGGCTGCCTGCGCTGGGCGAGGATCTCGACATCCGCACCGACATCCCGCGCTACCGCATCTGGAGGAAAGGTGAGCTGGTCGAGGAAGTGAACGACCTCAAGAACGTGTGGCGCGACGATCTCGTGTCGTTCGTGCTCGGCTGTTCGTTCTCCTTCGAGGAAGCACTGATCGAGAACGGCCTCGAGCTGCGCCACCAGACCTGCAACAGCAACGTTCCGATGTACCGAACGAGTATCGAGTGCACGCCGTCCGGTCCCTTCCACGGACCGATGGTCGTCTCGATGCGCCCGTTCAAGCCCGCCGATGCCATCCGCGCCGTGCAGGTCACCACACGGTTTCCATCGGTGCACGGAGCGCCGGTACATCTGGGCAAGCCCGAGCTGATCGGCATCAAGGATATCGCCAAGCCGGACTACGGCGACGCCGTGCCGGTGCGTGACGACGAATTCCCGGTATTCTGGGCCTGCGGCGTCACCCCGCAATCGGTCGTGGCAACAGTGAAGCCCGAGTTCTGCATCACCCATGCCCCCGGCTACATGCTGGTGACCGATCTCCTGAATTCGCGGCTCGCCGTCCTCTGACGATGGCGCGTCTTGCATTTGACGGCCACGCCAAGGGTGCCGTGGAGAGCGTCACCGTCGACATCGAGAATCTGGTGATCGCCGGCTGGACCGGTCGCGACGTGACCGCGCTCAATCAGCACATCGAGGAGTTGAAGGCGATCGGTGTCCAGCCGCCCTCGCGGGTGCCGATTTACTACCGTGCCGCCGCGCAGATGCTGACTCAAGCCCAAAGCATCCAGGTGCTGGGCGACGATACGTCGGGCGAGGTCGAGCCGGTACTGATCGGCGCAGCCGACCGGCTCTGGGTCACGGTCGGCGCCGACCACACTGATCGCAAGGTCGAGAGCTACGGCATTGCGGTTTCCAAACAGATGTGCGCCAAGCCGATCGGCCGCGTCGCCTGGCGCTTCGAGGAGGTCGAACCGCATTGGGACAAGCTTCTGGTGCGCAGCTTCGTCCACGAGGGCGGCAAGCGAGTCCTCTATCAGGAAGGCCCACTGGCCCATATTCGCGATCCGCGTGAACTGATCTTCGGCTGGCAGGACAACAAGCGCCTGCCCATGGGGACCGTGATGTTCTGCGGGACCATGCCGGCCATCGGCGTGATCCGGCCGTCGCCGCGCTTCGAGATGGAACTCGACGATCCGGTGCTCGGCCGCAAGATATCCCACGCCTACGACGTTCAGGCGCTTCCCGTCGTTTCCTGATCGGAAACGAAATCCACCAGGGCGGTCACGACCGCTGGATCGGTGAGCAGACGATTGTGACCGAGGCCCCGAGTGATGATGAGTTTGGCGGTCGAGAGCATATGTGCCGACCGAGCAGCCTCGCGTACCGGAATCCGGCGGTCGTTCTGATCGTGGATCAGCAGAACCGGCAGATCGAGCTTGGCAGCGATGTGGCGAACATCGAAATCGTCGGCCGGACGGCCGACGCGACCTTCGACCGACGCGATGAAGGCCGTCGCACCCCGCTTGGATAGACCGACTGCCTGAGCGAAGCGCAGTAGTTCACGCTTGAGGCCGGAGGGTGCGGCGACCATTGCGACCTTCTTCGCACCGCCATGGTGGGCGACCGAGAACAGGCTCATGGCCCCGCCCATCGAGTGACCAATCACCGCGTGTACGGAACCCAGGTGCGCCAGCGTGCGCTCGATCGCATCGATGAAACTCACCGCGGTAAGTTCGTTTCCCGCCGACTCGCCATGTGCCGGAACGTCGAGCGCCACGACAGCGAAGCCGCCCGTCAGCAACGCACCGATGATCGTCCCGAACTGCGCGCGGTTGCCCTCGAAACCGTGGACCAGCAGCACCACCGGAGCGCCGCTCTGGCCCCAACGCCAGGCGATCAGACCGTCATCAAGCGCGAGACGCTCGTCAGCCGCCGGAAGATCATGCAGCGGTGGCGGCTGAACGTGGCGGCGCGGGTTCAGCATCATCCGGCGGAACACCGGCGCCACCAGGACGGGTACCACGCGGCTGGCAGCGGCAAGGGCCGCGATCGGCAACGAAAGTGCGGACATGGCACGCTTTCTCCATAAGTGCATTTGCACCTAAATGATCGCATCGGTCCGATTGCTCAAACGAACTTGCGTACTGCCTTCCGTAACTTTTCTTCATGCACCGGGCGAACGCATGGCTTCCCTGCGAGGTCGGCCTTGCGCGGATAGCGGTGGTAAACGTACGTTCAGCCCACCAGGGAGGAATAATTTCCGATGATCAACGGCGCCTTTGACGGCATCACCGTCCTCGACTTCACGCAGGGCATCGCAGGGCCGCACGCCTCCATGCTGCTCGCCCTGCATGGCGCCGACGTTATCAAGGTCGAGCCGCCGGAAGGTGACTGGGGTCGAGCCCTGGGCGAACTGAAGGGCGACCACTGCGCCCATTCCGTCGCCTTCAATCGCGGCAAGCGCAGCATAGCGGTCGACCTCAAGTCGCCCGACGGCCTGGCCATCGTGAAGAAGATCGCCGCCAAGGCCGATGTCGTGATGGAAAGCTTCCGGCCGGGCGTGATCCAGCGATTGGGCTTTGGCTACGAAGAAATGAAGAAGCTCAATCCCAAGGTCGTCTACTGCTCGGTCTCGGGCTTCGGCCAGACCGGTCCCTACAGCAAGCGGCCGACGGTCGACGGCCTGATCCAGGCCTTCAGCGGCATGATGGTGATGAACAGGATGCCGGACGGCACGCCGTGGCGTCAGGGCATGATCGCCGTCGACGTGACGACGGGGCTCTACACTTTCCAGGCTCTCAGCACCGCCATCATCCGCCAGTTCCGCTTCGGCGAAGGCTGCTTCATCGATTCGAGCCTGATGCGCTCGGCCGCCGCCTTCCAGGGCGCCAAGCTGATGGAGTGGGTGTTTTCCAAGGGCGCGCCCCCGGTCCTCTATATGCCGGCCGGCAGCTACAAATCGAAGAACGGCTACATCATGGTGAGCGCCATGCGGCCGCACCATTTTCGCCTGCTGTTCGAGCTGATCGGGCGCCAGGACATCGCCGACGATCCGGAGCTGCAAAGCCACAACGACCGCATCAAGAATGCGGCAAAGATCATCAAGGCGCTGAACGAAACGATGCCGACGAGGACCACCGAGGAATGGATCGCCATTCTGCAGCCCAAGGACGTGTTCTGCGAGCGGGTGAACAATTACTCCGACTATCTCGACCATCCGCATGTGAAGGAATCGGGAGCGATCGACTGGATCGAGCAGGACGGCTTTGGCCGCATGCCGGTTGCCAACATCCCGGGCCTTCCGCCCGCCTCGACACACGAACCCCAGCAGCACGCGCCTCATATCGGCGAAGACGGGCCGGATATCCTGCGCGAGTTGGGCTACGGCGCCGCCGAAATCGAGGCGATGCTGTCGCGGGGCGGCGTTCAGGCTGTTGTCCCAGCAGTCAAAGCGGCTGAGTAGCTACGAAGCTATCGACCTCACGAGCACTGCCAAGACGCACGACTCGTTTCTCCCTGGCGAGGAATTCGCATTCGAGGGCAAACCGCTGACGATTGCGGCGATGCGTCCTGAGCGCCCACAGCAGGATCGATTCGCGGCTGAAGAAGGCCTGGCGCACCGATTCGCTGTTGCCGGTGCCCCACAATTCCTCGCGCGTCGCAACCCGCCGGACCGTGCGTCGCAGCAGGCGCCACATGACCAGTGGCATCGGCAGGTCGAGCCAGATCAGGGTATCGGCCGGCCGCCACACGAGGTCACGCACCTGGCCGTAATTCCCGACGACGATCCAGCCCACTTCGCTGGTCTCGCGCTCGACGCGATGGCGGAACAGGTCGACCGGCGCCGGCTGCCAGTCACGCCCCCAGAACAGGGCGTCGAGTTCGATGACACGCAAGCCGGTCCGCGCTGCCAGGCGCTCCGCCAGCACGCTTTTTCCCGACCCTGTCGTTCCGAACACGACTACCCGTTGCATGGCCAAACTCTAGCGTCAGCCCGACGGTCCTTGCAGGGTCACTTTTCGTCACACCCCGTTGTCCGGCACGGCCCGGGCCTCGTACCGCGAACACCAAACCTTGCGCTGGCAGAACCTGAGAATCAGGTGCAGGCTACCAGATATGGCCGAAGATAATCGCTTGCGCCGATTCGCCGTCCTGATCGACGCCGACAACACGTCGCCCCGCATCGCTGCAGGACTGTTCGAGGAAATCGCCAAGTTCGGCGAGGCCAGCGTGCGGCGGATCTATGGCGATTTCTCCAGTCCGCGCCTGCGTTCCTGGGCGGACATCCTGCAGAAATTCGCGATCGACCCCTACCAGCAATTTGCCTACACCACGGGCAAGAACGCATCCGACATCGCCCTGGTTATCGACGCCATGGATCTGTTGCACAGTCGCCGGTTCGACGGATTCTGCCTCGTCTCGTCGGACAGCGACTTCACGCGCCTCGCCTCGCGTCTTCGCGAAGAGGGCGCCGATGTCTATGGCTTCGGCGCGCAGAAAACGCCGGAAAGCTTCCGCCAGGCCTGTCGAAGGTTCGTCTATACCGAAAACCTGCTGCCCGATGCCGAAGTGGCGACCCCCGAAGAGGGTCCCTCCCCCAAAGCACTCCACGCCGCCGCCGCGGCCGTGCCCATCCTGACCAAGGCGATTGCGCAGATGGAGAGCGAGGACGGTTGGGTGGGCCTGGGCACCGTGGGCCAACGCCTCGCCAACATCGCCTCCGACTTCGATCCGCGCACCTATGGTTTTCGCAAGCTCAGCGACCTGGTGCGGCAAACCGGCGCGTTCGAAATGGATCAGCCGGACGGCCGGGCTGTTCGGATTCGGGCAAAGCCGGCGGCCCCCTCCCAGCCCCGCGTCAAAACGGCGAACACGCGCGCGGCCAGGCGGCCGCGCCAAACCTGACGGCGACAAGGGTAATTGGGTTGCTTCGCCTCGTTGCTTTTGCCGCTCGCTCCGCCTAAAGGCCAAACAACCGGCGCGATCCAATCTCCGCCGCCGAGACAGGAAAGTTCATTCGATTGAGCAACAGTCAGGATCCCGCGGCCTCCTCTCCCGCCGCGGCCGTAACAGATGCGCGGGTCTGGACTCAGATTCTTGCCCGTTACCGACAGCCCAGCAATGGACGCGGCATCGTCGAGATTGCGATCACGGTGCTGCCGCTGGTCGCGCTGTGGGCGCTCGCCTGGGCGACGCTCGATATCGGCTATTGGCTGGCCCTGCCGCTCGCCATTGCCGCGGCCGCGTTCCTCGTCCGCCTTTTCGCGATCCAGCACGATTGCAGCCATGGCGCCTTCTTCCGGCATCGGCTGGCAAATGATTGGATCGGCCGTGTCGTCAGCGTGGCAACGATGACGCCCTATGGTGTCTGGCGCCGCACCCATGCCACCCACCATGCCAGCACCGGAAATCTCGACCGGCGCGGTCTTGGCGACGTCGATACGCTCACGGTCGACGAGTATCGCTCGCGGGGATTCTGGGGCCGGCTGCGCTACCGCGTGTACCGTCACCCATTGTTCATGTTCGGCGTGGCGCCCGCCTACCTTTTCATACTGCAACATCGCCTGCCGGTCGGGTTGATGCGCAATGGTTGGCGGCCGTGGGCCAGCACCATGACAACCAATCTGGCGATCGCATCGATCGCCGCCCTGCTGATCTGGCTCGTGGGATTCAAGGCATTCCTTCTCATCCATCTTCCGATCATGCTGTTCGCGGCTTCGGTCGGCGTGTGGCTGTTCTATGTTCAGCACCAGTTCGAACATACGGTCTGGGCAAACGACGGCGAATGGAACCTGCACGACGCTGCTCTGCACGGCAGCTCGCACTATGACCTTCCGGCGTTCCTGCGCTGGTTCACCTGCAACATCGGCGTGCACCATGTGCATCATCTCTGCAGCCGCATTCCGTACTACCGGCTGCCGCACGTGCTGCGCGACCATCCGGAACTCCGCGATGTCGGCCGGTTGACCCTGCTCCAGAGCTTCCGCTGCGTGCGCCTCGTGCTGTGGGACGAGACCCAACGCCGCCTGGTCTCGTTCCGTGACGCGCGGGCGTCCTACTGAGCGTTGCCGGCGTCTTTCAGACGCAGCTTTTCAATAGATTGGTCGCCGCAGGGTCGCCGGGCAGGAGCGCCAGGCTCTCCTCGAAATTCCGGCGCGCGATCTGCGTATCGTTGCGGACGAGCGCTTCGACGCCGGCGAGGAGAAAATCGCGGGTTTGCCTCTTGGCGGCCCGCGCGGCCGGATCGTCTCGCTCAAATACCTCGAACAGCGTGACCGGCTCGGTCTTGCCCTTGACCACCACGACATCGATCGGACGGATGTCGTAGACCTTGGGGTCGGCAAGCTCGTCGTAGGTGTGCCGCGATATCAGGATGCCGACCTTGTAGACTTTGGTAAGACTTTCCACGCGCGAGGCGAGGTTGACCGCATCGGAAATGACGGTGCCGTCCATGCGGTGTTTTTCACCGATCGTGCCGAGCATGAGCGAGCCGGTGTTGAGACCGACGCCTATGCCGACCGGTTCAAGGCCTCCCGCGCGGCGTTCGGCATTGAATTCGGCAAGTGTATCCATCATTGCGAGGCTGGCGCGCAGCGCATCGTCGGCATTCTCGAACAGGGCCATGATCGCGTCGCCGATGTACTTGTCGATGAAGCCGTGGTGGTCGCGGATGACCGGCCCCATGCGCTCGAGGTAGGAATTGATGAAGGCGAAATTCTCGTCGGGCGTCATCTTCTCCGACAGGGTGGTGAAGTTCCGGATGTCGGAAAACAGCACGGTCATATTCTGGCGCTTGTTGTCGCCCAGCATGACCGACACGATGGACGGCTTGCCCATAATGGCCAGGAAGGCCTGCGGCACGAAGCGTTCGATCGATAGATTGGTTTCCTTGAGGTCGAAGATCGTACTGCGTACGGCTCCGCGCATCGCCTCGAAGCTGCGCGCAAGATGCCCGATCTCGTCGCGCCGGTCGGTATTTGCGATGGCATGATCGAGGTCGCCCTCGGCGATCGCGCCGGCCTCTCCGCGCAGGTTGAACAGGGGGTCGAGTATCTGCCTCTGCAGAAGGCGGGAAGAAATCCAGAACACGATTGGCAGCATCAGGGCGAGCACGATCATCGAGCTGACGAAAACCTTGATGACCGCTTCGCGCGCCAGGCCCGTGTCGTAGGTAATCTGCCGAATGACGAGTTTGTGGGAGATTGGATCATCCTTCGCCAGCGCTCCGGCGGAGGTATAGCGACTGTAGATCGTGACGTGCCGGCCGTCGGCGTCCATGACCTCTTCGCGACCTGTCCGGGCGATATGGTCGACAAGATCCGGCGCGAGTTTCCGGCCGACATGCAGCAGGGACCATGCCCCTGCCGGCGTAACCAGAAAGATATCGACATCCTTCACATATTCGTTCGAACGAACGGCATCGACGAAGATGTCGTCGAAGAAGTATTTACCCATCCAGCCGAAGTCGCCCTTGCTGAGGCTTTCCCGAATGCCGGTCGAGGTCTCGACGATGTAGTTGCTGCCCGGGGGGCCGAAGTAGCTGTACGTCCGCAACGTGCCGGTTTGGGAAGACATGTCGATGCCATCGCTCATGACCCTGCCGTTCTCGAACACGGTGTCGAGGAACCGCGTGAAAGGGCTCTCGGGAAACACGAGATTCATGTCCGACGCCAGATTGGTCTGAAATACCTTGTGCGACCGGTCGATGAAGTAGATGTGCTCGACGGCGTATTTTCTGGCGATGGCGCCGAGTTCTTCGGCTGACAGGTCGGCGGGGTTGCGGCCGGTACTGGCGAGCTCATCGGCGATTTGCGGCAGAACCTCCTCCATGTGCGCTTTGATCCGGCCATGCTGGCTGCGCAGCAAGACCTCGAAGATCGCGAAACGGTCTGTAAGGCTGGATTCCAGGTTGCGGATTTCCTCGGCCTGCTTCTCGGACACCAGGCGATACATCGTGAGCGACACCACCACGGTCGCACCGAGGCTGACGGCCACCATCACCGCGAGGAGAAACAGCCCGACTTTGCGTTTCATCGACAGACTCCGGCCAGGATTCGCAGTCGGCGTTCAGCTATTCTTCCACAGGCGTGTGGTGTAGGCGCCTTCGACACTGGCATCGATCTCGGCTGCAACGTCGGCGCCGGCCCCGACGCGAGGCGCGATGATCCTGCCGAACGACACACGACCAGGCGCGGGCCATGCCTTGGGGTCCCACAGTTTGGCGCGAACGATCGAGCGGGCGCAGTGGAAATAGCAGTGCTGGATCCGGACCCGGGTGGCCAGCAGGGCCGGCTTGCCAAGCGAACTCAGCGAGGCCACCAGATCTGCATCGTCGTAGATCTCCGCCGTGCCAGAGATACGCAGCGTCTCGCCGGTCGACGGCACCAGGCAGATCATGCCGATCTTGCCGTTGGTGATCATGTTGGTGAGGCCGAAGGCGAGATTGTTGCCGATGCGTTCGGGGATCAGCAGCGTCTTGGGGTCCTCGACGCGAATGAACCCCGGCTCGTCACCCTTGGGCGAGACCTCGATCTTACCGTCGTCCGAGACCGTGCCGACCAGGGCGAACGGACAGCGCTTGAGGAACTCGATCGACTGCTCGTCGAGCGCGTCGAGAATCTTGGACCTGGTCGTCGCCCGCGGCTCGACAATGACACGGCGCAGGTCGTCGAGCGATTTCAGTTGGGCCATCGGAACGCCTCCTAGCTCTTTCGTAGGCCATCCATATTGTCGAAGAGCCGGCGCAATGCTGTCTTCAACACCATGACTTCAGCCTCGCTGAAGCCTTCGATCGCCACTTTTTCGTAGCGCTCGGCAATCGGCAAGATTATTCGCGTCATCCGCCGGCCGGCTGGCGTGACATGGAGGGTGACGGCGCGGGCGTCGGCAGCGTCGCGGCGGCGGGCGACCAGTCCCTTCTTCTCCATGCCGTCGACCAGACGCGTAAGCGTCGAGACCTCGATGGAGATGGTTTCCGACAGGTCGCCCATGCGTCGGCCGTCGCGCTCGCGAAGGGCTGCCAGCACGCGCCAGATCTGCAGGGTGGAGCCGAGCGGCCTTACTTCGTCGCTGAAAGCCATGGCAATGCGCGCGCCGGCGCGGTTCAGCAGATAGGGCAGGTAGCCATCGAGCGGACCCATGGCGTCAGGCCACGAAATGCGGCGCCACCTCGCGCATGAAGCGCTCCATCTGCTCCTTCACCATGGCGTGGGGTTTCTGTCCGTAGTTGAAGTAGAGGATCACCTCGACGATGCCGGCGGCCTCGACCTGCTTCAGCGTGTCGACGATATGTTGCGGGCTGCCGCATAGGATCGACTTGTCGGTCAGTTTCTCCGGCCGCATGTCGCGCAGGATGTTCACGATTTCGACGAAGTACTTGTAGGTCGGCGGCACGTTCTCTCCCGACGAGGACGGAAAGGCGGCAATCAATGCATCCTGGAAATACCGCACCAGCGCCTGCTTGCCGTACTGTTCTTCCTCAGGCGTCGACGCGATGTGCACGAAGTAGGAGCACATGGCGCGTCGCATAGGCCGCTTGAATTCGACCTCACAGGTCTCGCGATAGGCACGGACGGCATCGGTCAGCGAGCCGTAGACCATGGCCGCGGCGAACGGCGCATAGATGACGTTCCAGTCATTGCGGGCGGCCAGCTCCATCGAGGGCCGCGAGAAACACGCGACGTAGGGGCGAAGCGGATTCTGCGCCGGCCGCGGCCGCACCTCCACATCCTTGAACTCATAGAACTTTCCCTTGTGCGACCACTTGCCGGGTTCGGTCCAGGCGCGCCACACGATCTCGAGCCCCTCGGCGAACAGCTCGGCCGACTCGGCGAACGGGGCCTGGAATGGCTCGTATTCCTTGCGGTCGTAGCCGCGACCGGCGGCGAAATCGACACGGCCGCCGGACAGCAGGTCGAGCGTTGCCCATTCCTCCGCGACATGCAGCGGATGATGGACCGGCAGCAGAGTGACGGCGGGAGCCAGCCGCAGTTGCGTCGTCGCACCGGCCAGTTGCGCCAGAATGGCGAGCGGCGACGCGTTGACGCCCAGAAGATTGAAATGATGCTCGCCGATCCAGGCCGAGTTCAGCCCGACTTTCTCGGCCCACAGCGCCTCGGCGAAGATGTCCTTGATGAACTGCTCCGGTGCGCGCGGATTGTCGGGATAGCGATTGTCGCTCAGTGTGAAATATCCGAACTGCATCGCGGCCCTCCAGAGTCGGAGCGTCGCCCGGACGTATTTATTTGTAAATACAAATAAATACGTCGTGGCTCCCAAGAGCTTTCTAGGCCACGGGTGGGCCGAGTTCGGCCAATGGCATCAGCCAGTCGCGGAACGCCTTGATCTTGCGCCGCCGGATCGCCTCCTGCGGATAGACGAGGTAGTAGGCAAACTCGCTCGACATCTTGAAGTCGAAGGGCACGACCAGCCGACCGGCCTTGAGGTCGGGTGCCACCAGCGGATGGCGACCGAGCGCCACGCCAAGGCCGTCAATCGCGGCCTGATAGGCGGCGACCGCGAAATCGAACGTGACACCGCGCGAAACGTCGATGCCCTTGACGCCGGCCGCCGTCAGCCAGACCTGCCAGTCGTCGGGAAAACTGCCGATATGCAGCAGGGTGAAGCGCTTGAGGTCGGCCGGCTTCTTGAGCGGACCTGGCCCTTTCAACAATGACGGCGCGCAGACCGGCATGACGTCCTCTCCGACCAGACGCTCCGCGACCAAGCCGGGCCATTGGCCACGGCCGTAGCGGATGCCGATGTCGACGTCCTCGCGCGAGAAATCGATCAGGCCGGTACCGGTGCTGAGCCGGACGTCGATCTCGGGATTGGCACGCTGGAAGCCGCCCAGCCTCGGCACCAACCATTTCATGGCGAAGGACGACGTGGTTGTGACCGTGAGATGGCCACCGCGATCCTTCTGCAGGAGTTTCTCGGTCGCCTCGTTCAGCTGATCGAACGCACCGCGCACCGCCGGAAGATAGGCCTGGCCCGCTTCGGAGAGCAGCAGCGAGCGGTTTCGGCGCACGAATAATTTTAATCCGAGGCGTTGCTCGAGGCCGCGCACCTGATGGCTGATCGCCGCCTGGGTGACGCTCAATTCCACGGCGGCGTCGGTAAAGCTCATATGGCGCGCAGCAGCCTCGAAGGCGCGCAAACCGTTGAGCGGCGGCAGGGTGCGTTTCATGGCCGATCCTTCACATGAGGTATTCTTATCAAAACAGGACAAAGGGTCGTTTGTAAAGGGCGCCGCCAGGGCGCAAATCGAAGTCACACAAGACGCAACCCTGTCGGGAGAAGTCCCATGGCCAACATCTCGCTGCACTACCGTTCCGAAACGCCCCTGGTGGCCACGGTCTCTGCCGTTGGCGAACTCCTCGCGATCTGGCGCCGCCGCGCCCGGGAGCGGCGCGAGCTCGCCAACCTCGATGCCCGCGCGATCCGCGACCTCGGCCTCAGCCCGGGTGACATCCGGTTTGAAGCCAACAAGCCGTTCTGGCGCGGCTGACCTTCAACTCCGGAGCAGGCCCGTTCCATACCCTGCGCGGGCCCATCCCCTCCGGATACTGGCCGGCGGTCGACCCTCAGCCTCCCTGTCGACCGCCGGCTTTTTCTTGCCTGCCGATCTTTGCCTCCGCCGGCCGCTCTGCTAGAGCCCGCGCGTGGCGCTCTCCGATCAACAGATTCAATCGCTCGGCAAAGATGCCCTGCAGCGCGCGGCAGCCGGCGATTTCGCCGGCGCCGAAGCGCTGTTCGCGCAGGCCGCCGAGGCCCGCCCCAATTCAGGCCAGCTCCTTCATTTCCTGGGACAGATCCGGCTGCAACTCGGCCGCTTTGCCGAGGCCCGCGAACCATTGGAACGCGCCGCATCGTTCCTTCCCAAGGACCCCTCGGCGCAAGTCAACCTTGCTGGCTGCCTCGGCCGACTGGGCCTCCATGATGACGCGCTGGCTGCGCTCGAGCGGGCGGCCCGGCTGAAACCCAACGATACTGCCATCGCCCACAACCGGGGCCGGACCCTCGAAGCGCTTGGCAGGCGCGAAGAGGCCGAGCGCGCCTACGACACGGCGCTGGCGATCGACCATCGGATGCTGCCCTGCCTGTCGGCACGGGCCGGCCTGCTCGCGGCGCGCGGCGACTGGGCTGGCGCACTGGCCGATCTCGACATGGCGCTGACCGCCCGTCCCGACGACGCCCGTCTGCGCCTGCGGCGCGGCGAGCTGCTGCTTGGGCAGGGCGACTGGTGGCGTGGATTGGCCGATCATGAAGCCCGGCTCGAATTGGCCGACGGTGACCGCTGGGCCGCGGAACTGCCACTGTGGCAGGGCGAAGATCCGGCCGGCCCCCTGCTGGTCTATCCGGAGCAAGCCGACATCGAGAGCGACGCCGCGGCGCGCGATGTCCTTATGCTGCTGCGCGGCGCCGAGGCGTTGCGCGCACGCGGAATCGATGTCGCTGTCCAATGTGCCGCCAGGGTCGCGGACTGGATCGACCTGCCCACCACGCGACGCGGCGACCGCACACAAGGCTTCACCGCGGCGGTGCCACTGCGCAGCCTGCCGCACCGGCTGGACTGGACGCTGGAATCGCTGCCGCCGCCCGGCGCGCTGCGGCTGAAGGGACAATCTTCGTCTCGCATCGGCTGGTTTGCCAGGACGGCACAGCCTCCGGGCATCGTCGCCGACGGCAATCGCGACAATGTTGCCCGTTGCGGCTTCGTGGTCGGCAACGACGACTCCACGACACAGGTCGCCGCCTTGCTTGGCATTCCCACGCTCCTGTTGCTGCCCAATTCTGCAGACTGGCTATGGGGTCCGCGTCGCGGACCGTCTCCATGGTATCCGAGCCTGGAGGTCGCGGGCGAGGACGACTCCGAGAAGCTGGCGGCGTGGCTGGGAAGGTTGAGTATCGCCTAACGACGCCGCAGGCACGACGTCGTTACGTAGTAGGGTGCGTTCGAGTCTTTTCCATTGAGGGCTTTTGCCCAATCCTGGCCCAACTTGGTGCGCGCCTCTCCGCACAGTTGCTCCGTTGCAAAATCAACCTGGTGCACGAGAACGGGCGCCAACGGCGTATTGTTGGTCGTCAGGCCAATGTAGGCGAAGATCAAAAGTGTCCAATCCATACGGCCTCTCCCCGATGATTGCCGACGTCGTTACCCGCCACGATGGCAGGCCGGCAAGCGGCGCGCTATGCTTTGAACTGAACAAAATCAACCTGGTCGTGCGGGGCCGATTCCGCACCCGCGGAGGAATGCCAAATGGGCAAGGCACTTTTTGACAAGATCTGGGACGGCCATGTGATTGCCGACCTCGGCAATGGCTTTGTCCTGATGCATATCGATCGGCTGTTGCTGCACGACATGTCGGGCGGCAAGGCGCTGAAGGAAGCCATCGAGAAGGGCTATCCGCCGGCACAGCCGCGCCTGACCTACGGCACGCCCGACCACACCATGTCGACTCAGCCGGGTCGCACCGAGAAGACCTATGCGCCGGGTGAGCCGCTGATCCTGTCGATGCGCGAAACGACCAGCGCCTATGGCATCAAGCTGTTTGACTTGGGCCAGGACGGGCAGGGCATCGTGCATGTGATGGGTCCCGAGCAGGGGCTGACGTTGCCCGGCACCACACTGGTCTGCGGCGACAGCCACACCTCGACGCACGGCGGCATGGGGGCGCTGGCCTTCGGCATCGGCTCGTCCGAACTGGTGCACGTGATCGCCACCCAGACGATGGTGCAGCGCAAGCCCAAGCGCCTGCGCGCCAGCTTCGAGGGCGCGCTGCTGTCCGGCGTCACGGCCAAGGACATGATCCTTCACCTGATCGGCGAACTCGGCACCGCCGCCGGCACGGGCTATTCGGTCGAATATGCAGGATCGGCGGTACGCTCCCTGCCGGTCGAGGCGCGGCTTACGCTCTGCAACCTCACCATCGAGATGGGCGCCCGCACCGGCATGGTGGCGCCTGACGACACGACCTACGAATATCTCGCCGGCCGCGACTACGCGCCCAAAGGCGCGATGTGGGATCGCGCCGTCGCCCACTGGCGAACGCTACCCAGCGACCCCGACGCCGAGTTCGACCGCGAGCACACGATCGACATGAAGAACGTGGCACCGCAGATCACCTGGGGCACCAGCCCCGAACATGTCATCGCCGTCGATCGCGCGATTCCCGACCCCAGCACGGGCCCCGAGGAGAAGCGCGGCGCGTGGGAAGCGGCGCTGAGGTACCAAGGCCTCGAGCCCGGCAAGCCGATCGAGGGCACCAAGGTCGACTGGGTGTTCATCGGCTCCTGCACCAATTCCCGCATTTCCGACCTGCGAGCCGCCGCCACCATCGTGAAGGGGCGGCACAAGGCCGACCACGTGACCGCCTGGGTCGTGCCCGGCTCGGTGCGAATCAAACAGGAAGCAGAGGCCGAAGGACTGGACCGTGTGTTCCTCGAAGCAGGCTTCGAGTGGCGCGAACCCGGCTGCTCGATGTGCCTCGCCTCCAACGGCGAGCGCGTGCCACCGGGCAAGCGCAGCGTCTCGACTTCCAACCGCAACTTCGTAGGCCGCCAGGGTCCAGGTGCACGCACCCATCTCGCCAGCCCCGCCATGGCGGCGGCGGCGGCGATCAAGGGCGCCATCGCCGACGTCAGGAAAATCTGATCATGGACAAGTTCACCAAAGTGACCGGCGTCGCCACGCCGCTGATGCGCCAGAACGTCGACACCGACCTGATCATCCGTATCGAGCGGCTGGTCGACAACGTGACCCGCGAAGGCCTCGGGCCCTATTGCTTCGAGCAGATCCGCTTCAAGCCGGACGGCAGCGAGGACCCCGACTGCATCTTCAACCAGGAACCCTATCGCGATGCCCCGATCATCCTCAGCCGGGAGAATTTCGGCTGTGGCTCCAGCCGCGAGGGCGCCGTGTGGGCGCTGAAGGGCATGGGCATCAAGACGGTGATCGCCCCCTACTTCGGCGACATCTTCAACAACAACTGCTTCCAGAACGGCATCCTGCCGGTGGCGCTGCCGATCGCGGAGATCGAACAAATCGCCGACGAGATGAAGGCCTCGCCCGGCAATGCCCGCGTCACGGTCGATCTCGAGAACTGCACCGTCGTGTCGCCCACCGGGCGCGTGATCCCCTTCCAGGTCGACGCGCGGCGCCAGCACGCCATGCTGAACGGCCTCGACGACATCGCCCAGACCATGAGCGCCAAGGACAAGATCGAGGCGTGGCAGACGGCGGACAAGACCGCCCGACCCTGGGTCTGGCTGTAGCCTTGTGACACCGCTCCACACCGCCGCCGCACTTGTCATCGTGGCGGTGTGGGGCCTCAACTTCACTGCCATCCGTTTCGGCCTCGACGAGTTCACGCCCTTCGCCTTCGCCACCTGGCGCTTCCTGCTGGGCGCCCTGCCCGTGCTGTTTGTCCCGAAGCCCGCCGTTTCATGGGGCGTCCTGGCCGGCATCGGCGGCTTCATGTTCACCGGCCAGTTCATCTTCCTGTTCTTCGCCATGCAGGCCGGCCTGCCGCCGGGGCTGACATCGGTTTTGGTACAGCTGCAGGGGCCGCTCACGGTCGTGCTGGCCGCCCTCTTCCTGCGCGAGCACGCCACGCGCGGACAGTGGGCCGGCCTCGCCGTCGCGACGGCCGGCGTCGTGGTGATCGCCCAGACCGTCGACGACACGGCGAGCGTGCTGGCCATCGGACTGGCGCTGCTGTCGGCGCTCACCTGGGCCACCGGCAATCTCTTCTTCCGCACCGCCCGCGGCGTGTCGATGTTCGCCGTCACGGTTTGGGCTAGCGTGCTGCCGCCCATACCGCTTGCCCTCGCGTCGATCCTGATCGAGGGGCCCGGCCCGATCCTGACGCCGATCCTCGCGCCGACCTGGCGCGGCTGGCTCGTGCTTTTCTACACGGTCGTTCCGGTGATGTGGCTGGGCTACCTCATCTGGGGCACGCTGCTGCGCACCTACCCCGCCGCCAAGGTGGGACCGATCTCGCTGCTGGTGCCCTGCGCGGCACTCCTCTTCGCGTCACTTCTGGTCGACGAGCCGGTCGGCGGGCTGCGCCTGCTGGGCGTCGCCGTAGTGCTGGGCGGCGTGGCGATCGGCGTGTTTGCCTCGGGCCGGCGGTTACGCTAAGCCGCCCCCGAAAAGTGGACCATTCCCTGCCACGCCTGAACGGGGTTTGTTTGTTCGGCGTCCGTGTCCGGAAATCATACCCAACCCGTTGATCGGAAAATGAAATTGCCGCGACGCCTGCCGCGGAATCTACCGGGGCGTTTTAAGAATGCGTGTCTGGAAAGTGAGCGCCGGAGTGGACCATTTCGTGGACCATAAAAACGCCCGCCGGATCTCTCCGCCGGGCGTCTCCCATCGTGGCAAAAATACCAGCAGAAACCTGTTGAAACGGCAAATCAGGCCTTCTGCAGGCCGCACCATTCGGCAATGAACAGCGCCGTCGACTGGGTGATCTTGCGGATCGATTCCATGTTCACCCGCTCGTCGAAGCCGTGGACGTCGTCCGACTGCGGCCCGTAGACCAGGGCCGGCAGGCCGGCATAGAGGCCGAAGAAGCGGGCGTCCGTCGTGCCGGTCGTGCGCCGGTCCTCGAGTTCCCCACCGAACACCGTCTTGTGCGCGTCCGCCAGCACGTCCCGCACGTGCTCGTGGTTCTTGAGCACGTAGGGCTCGGCCTGGAAACCCTCCCAGCTCACGGTCGGCAGATTGTTGCCGAGGAAGGGATCGTTGGCCGCGGCCTGGCGGATCGTGTCCTCGATCTCCTGCCGGCACTCCTTGAGGGTCTGCGACGGCAGCACGCCGACCCGCATGTCGAAGGTGCACCAGGCCGGCACCGAGCTCGCCCAGTCGCCGCCCGCGATCTTGCCGACATTGAAGTTCACCGGATGATGGTGATCGCAATAGTGCTTGTCGTGCGCCTTCTTCTCGTTCCACTTCTTCTCGAGCTCGCGCAGCTGCTGGATCAGGCGATAGGCCGATTCGATGGCATTCGAGCCGGCATCGGCCTTGTAGACGTGAACCGGATGGCCGGTGACCCTGACCTGGAACCACATGACGCCGACCTGCGCGGCGGTGAGCGTGCAACCCGACGGCTCGGGGATCAGCGCGGCATCGGCGCGATAGCCGCGCTGCAGGCAGGCGAGCGCGCCGTTGCCCGTGCACTCCTCCTCGACCACCGACTGCTGGTAGACGTCCGCCGCCGGCATCCAGCCCAGCGCGCGCAAGGCGCGCAGCGCAAAGACGTTCAGGATCAGCCCCGCCTTCATGTCGCCCGAACCGCGCCCATACATCCAGCCGTCCTTCACGTAGGCATCGTACGGGTTGCGCGCCCACATCTCGTGCGGCCCCTCGGGCACCACGTCGATATGGCCGTTGAGGATCAGCGAACGGCCCTTCGGCGATGACGGCCGCCACGCGCCGACCACGTTCCAGGCATCGTCATAGTCCAGGCTGTGCGGCGAGTAGCCCGGGAGGTGCTTCAGGTCGTCGATCTTGATCTGCCAGCGGTCGACGCCCAGCCCATCCTCCTTGAACAGGCGAGCCATCATGTCCTGCGCCGGTGCTTCCTTGAAACGCGTCGAGGGAATCCTCACCAGGTCGGCCAGCACACTGGTCTGATCGTCGAACCGGCGGTCGACCTCGTTCATGATCTGGGTCTTGATGGCGGCATCGAGCATGGATGGCTTTCCTATGGGTGTTCGGGTTCAGCCGACATTGGCCGACGCGAAATGACTCGTCAAAGCTGGGCCAGCCTTCTATTTCACGCCGCAATGCCGACGTTGCGCACCTTGCAGGAACTGGACCGCGAAGGGCTTCTGGCCCCCGATCCGCGGCTGGCGGAGGCTGCCCAATCGATGGCCATCGCGATCACACCCGACATGCTGGCGTTGATCGATCGCACCCGACTCGCGGCCGATCCCATTGCCCGCCAGTTCGTTCCCAGCGCCGCCGAGACCGAGGTGTCGGCCATCGAGCTTGCCGACCCGATCGGCGACGAGGCGCGCTCGCCGGTCAAGGGGCTGGTGCACCGCTATCCCGACCGCGTGCTGCTGAAGCCGCTTCATGTCTGCCCGGTGTACTGCCGCTTCTGCTTCCGGCGCGAAAAGGTCGGCCCCGGCGCCGAGGCATTGTCGGGCGCCGAACTGAAGGCGGCGCTGGCCTATATCGGCGATCATCGCGAGATCTGGGAGGTGATCCTGACCGGCGGAGACCCGCTGATGCTGGCAGCACGACGGTTGGGCGAGCTGATTGCCGCCCTCGACGCGATCCCGCATGTCGCCGTCATCCGGGTCCATTCCCGCGTGCCGGTCGTCGATCCGGGGCGGGTGACGGCCGAGCTGGTCACGGCGCTGAAACCGCGGCGCGCGAGCCTCTGGCTGGGCATCCACTGCAATCACGCCCGCGAACTCGCGGCCCCGGCACGGGCGGCGTTGGCGCGCCTGGCCGATTCAGGCATTCCCCTGATGGGCCAGACCGTCCTGCTGCGCGGCATCAACGACGATGTCGAGACCCTCGAGCAGCTCATGCGCGCGCTGGTGACCGCCCGCGTTAAGCCCTACTACCTGCATCATCCCGACCTGGTCCGCGGCACCGGCCACTTCCGCGTCTCGATCGCCGACGGCCAGGCCTTGATGAAGGCGCTGCGCGGTCGCCTGTCGGGGCTCGCCCAGCCGACCTACGTGCTCGATGTCCCCGGCGGCCACGGCAAGGTCCCGGTCGGCCCGGGCTATGTCGGGCCCGGCTATTTCGGCGACGATCCGGACGCGACCACGGACGATTCTCTCACGATCGAGGACGCCTTCGGGCAGCGGCATCGCTATCCCGGCTGACGTCGCCGGATCGCGCCGCCCGATCACATGGCTTCCCGCCCGACCGGACCGGCGGGCGCAACGACGAGTTCGATGTCGATGTTGCCGGCTTTCTCGAAGGTCAGCGTGACGGGCACCCGCCCGCCCTGCTCCAGCGGCGCCTTGAGGTCGAGCAGCATCAGATGGTAGCCGCGGGGCTTCAATGTCAGCGTGATACCCGGCGCAACAGCCAGCCCATCGGCCAGCTCGCGCATGCGCAGGTCGCTGCCCACGACCTTGATCGCATGGATCTCGACCCGTTCCGCGGCGGGGCTGCTGGCGGCGATCAGCCGATCCGGGGCGGCGCCGTTGTTGGCAAGCGTGAAGAACCCGCCGCCGGTTCGGGCTGCCGCCATGGACGCGCGCGCCCAGGCGTTGCCGATCTCGATCTGCCCCAAAGCGAATTTTTGGGTGGCCGCGGCGGGCGAGTCGGGGAGCGGAGCAGGGGAGCGACGAAACCAAGCCATGAAAGCCTCTTGTGGTGCTGGGCGACCGGTAGGGCGCCGCAGTCATTTTATCGATCGTTCGCGGTTCCGGATTAGTTTTTTTCGTAGGCCGGCCGCGAGGCAGGCCGCTCCGCCCGCCCGTGCGGGGTCAACGCCGTGCCACGATCAACGGCGCCCTGTCACGGCAAGTACGGCTCGGCTGGACCGCGTCTGTGGCGCGCTGAGTTCCTCGATCAACCATTCCTCGAAGGCCTTCGTCTTGGGCCGGCTCACCGATGCCGGCGGACACACGAACCACCACGCCTTGCCGCTGTCGACGATCTGCGGAAACGGTTGAAACAGTCGACCTGCCGACAGTTCCTCGCGGAAGAGCTGCGGCGGGCCGAGAGCAACGCCCGCGCCTTCCATCGCCGCTTCTACCGCGATCATCGTCGAGTCGAACGTGAGGACGCGCTTGGGCTTGAAATCGCCCATGCCGACCGCGCGCAGCCAGATCGCCCATTCGGGATCGTAGGTCATGTCGATGAAGGGCACGCGCTTCAGATCGTCGAGGGTCTTCAGCTTGTCGCGGTAGCGACTGCCACAAAGCGGCGTCAGCACGTCACTGAACAGACGCGTGGCATGGACTTCAGGTTCGGGCTGCACGGTGAAACGGATGGCACAGTCGAAATCCTCGCGCGCGAAATCGACCCGCCTGTGGGTCGTCGTCATGCGCACTTCGATCTCGGGATGCTTGGTCTGGAAGCGGTGCAGGCGCGGCGCCAACCAGCCCAGCGCAAAGGTCGTGACGAGGCTGACATTCAGGGTGCCGGAATTGGCCTTGCGGCCGACGCGTTCGAGCGCGTTGGTCATGCGATCGAACGCGTCGCGCAGATCCGGCAAGAGCGCCTCGCCCTCGCTGGTGATTTCCAGCCCTCGCGGACGGCGGACGAACAGGGCAATACCCAGCCTCTCCTCGAGCGCCTTCACCTGATGGCTGACCGCCGCCTGGGTGACGTGGAGTTCTTCGGCGGCGTGGGTGAAACTGGAATGACGGGCGGCGGCTTCGAAGGCACGTAGCGCGTTGAGCGGCAATTGCGAGCGGCTCATGTAAGACAGCCGATCATAGATATTCTATGCCTCCCCCGAGGTTTCATCCTTTGAACCCCGGCCCCTTATAGCGCAAATACACTGCCGAAACGAGGATCATGAGGTTCTGTCGAGCCTCCCTCGCCTCAAGCGGAGCTAAGTCATGTCGACCCTGTCCAGCGTGCGGTCTTTCGGCCGCGCGGAAACCCCGTCCTTCTCTTTCGGCCGCGCCGTGGCGTGGCTGGCCGGTGCGGCAACCGTCGGGATCGAGGCCGTCATGACCCGCAGCGAACTCGCCCGCTCGCGACGCCAGCTTGCCCTGCTCGACGACCGGTTGCTGCGCGATATCGGGCTCGACCGGGCAACCGCCCGGTTCGAGATCGAAAAGGGCTTCTGGTCGTAGGCGGCAATTGCCGGCGGAAGCCGGATAGAGCAGGCTGGGCCATGGTGCTTTGATAGCCTCATGACCCAACATTCTCTCGCCCTGCCCACCCTGGCGCTTGCCACCCCCGCCCTCCCTGACGCGGACACCTGCTGGACCGCCGTCCAGCAGCGCGACCGCACCCACAACGGCCGGTTCTGGTTCTCGGTCCGATCGACCGGGGTCTATTGCCTGCCGTCGTGCGCGGCCCGGCCGCCGCTGCGCAAAAACGTCGCCTTCCATGCCTCCCCCGAGGCGGCTGAGGCGGCGGGCTTCCGCGCCTGCAAGCGCTGCAAGCCGCGCGACTGGCAGGCCCGAGCGGGCCTCAGCCGACCGGTAGCGCGGGCTTGCGCCCTGTTCGATTCCGGCGATGCCGACACGCCGCCTTCGCTGGCCGAAGTGGCGCGCAAGGTGGGCCTTTCGAGTGGCGCATTGAGCAAACGCTTCGTGGTCGAGCTGGGCGTCAATCCACGCGACTGGCTGGTGGCGCGCAAGCGCCAGCGCTTCCGCAAGGCGCTGCGCAGCGGCGAGACCGTGGCGGGTGCACTCTATGGCGCCGGATACGGCTCGCCGAGCCGCGTCTACGAAAGCAGCGACAAGGTGCTCGGCATGACGCCGGCGACTTATGCCAGGGGCGGCGCCGGAGCCGAGATCGACTATACGACGGTCGACTCCGACTATGGCCGCATGCTGGTCGCGGCAACGCACAAGGGCATCGCCGCGGTTTTCCTGGGCGACAACGACCGCGCACTCGAGAAAACCCTGCGCAACGACTTTCCGGCGGCCAGGATCGCACGCAATGACGGCAGCCTCGGCGCCCGCGTGAAAAGCGTGCTGGCGCGCCTCTACGGCCGCAAGCCCACGGCTCTGGACGCCGCCGACGTGCCGTTCGATATCGTCGGCACGGCCTTCCAGTGGAAGGTGTGGAAGGCCCTGACCGAGATCCCGGCCGGGCAGACGCGAACCTACGGTGAAATTGCCCGGAGCATCGGCGAACCCAGGGCGGCGCGCGCCGTCGGCCGGGCCTGCGCGACCAACCAGGCGGCGATCGTCATTCCCTGCCACCGTGCCGTCGGTGTAAGCGGGGCGCTCACCGGCTATCGCTGGGGCGTGCCCCGCAAGGAACGGCTGCTGGCCGAGGAACGCCGGCGCAGCAACACATAGAAGGCACCGCTGCCGCCGTGGTTGGGGTGGGCAACACGGACGCTGCGCACCCGGGTACGGTTATCGGCCCGGTTCAGCCAGCCGATGAATTCGGCACGAATGCGGCCACCCACCAGGCGGCCTTTTTCCTCACGCAGGCCCTTGCCCGTGACGATCAACACGACCCGGAAATCGCGCTCGAAGGCCCGTTCGAGAAATTGGCCGACGGCGCGTTCGGCCGCGGCCAGCGTCATGCCATGCAGATCGAGGGTGGCCTCGGGCGTGCGTTTGCCACGCGACAGCGCGCGGGCGACATCGCGGTCGAAACTGCGGTCGTCGATGCCGAGGTCCGGACCGACCGCCGGAGCGCGCAAGATCCTGGCCGGCGGAGGCGCATTCGCGGCCGGCAACGGCTTGGCCGGTGACGTGCGCGCGGCCCGGCGCCGGCCGTCGAGCGGCTTCACATCGGCCATTGCCGCCGAGAACAATCCGACGTCCTTGACCATGGGTTTGATGTAGCCTTGGCCGTAGGGCGGGTCTACACAGCCCGCCATGGCCCTGCCCTCCAATTCATCGGTCCCCCAGCCCGATCCCGATCTCCAGACTGGCCTGCAGTATCTGCGCGCCGGCTGGTTCGACCGCGCCGAACCGTTGTTTCGCGCCGCTCTCGGCCGTTATGGCGAACGGCCCGACATTCTGCACTATCTCGCGGTCTGTCTTTCGCAGCGCGGCGCGCTGGAAGAGGCCGAAGTGTTGTGGCGCAAGGCCCTGGCCAAGGACCCCAACGAGCCGATGCTGTCCTACAATCTCGGCCTGGTGGCACGCCGGCAGGGCCGTCTCGACGAGGCCGCCCGTCGGTTCCGGGATACGATCCGCCGCACGCCGGCCCACGTCGAGGCCCGGCTGGCCCTAGCCTCCGTCCATATGGACATGGGCCGCTTTGCCGCCGCCGAGCGCGAACTGGCCGAATTCATCGCCAATATCGACAACGCCATCCAGCGGCCCGAGGGCGAGGGCCTGAAGCCGCTGCAGGCGCGAGCCCGCAATATGCTGGGATATACGCTCTACCGCATGGGCCACTATTCCCCGGCGATCGAGGTGCTGGACATGGCGATGGTCGATGCCGGCGAAGATCCCGCCCGCCGCGGCCAGATCCTGGGCGACCGCGCCCTGGCGCTTGGCGGTCTGGGCCACCACGACGAGGCCATCGCAGGCGCCGCGCAGGCGCTCGAACTGGCGCCTGAAAGCGCCTCGCTCAATCATGTGCAGGGTTACATTCTTTATCACGCCGGCCGCCCGGTGGACGCGATCGCACCGATCCGGCGGTCGCTCGAGCTCGATCCCGCCTTCACGGCGGCCCTCAAGACCCTTGCGCTGGCCCATGCCGCCACCGGAAAGAGCGATGAAGCCGTCGACCTGTTGCACCGGGCGCTGCGCGCCGATCCGCGGGATCGCGATGCCGTACTGCAGCTTTCGCTTTTGCATATTGCGCAGGAAAGGTTCGCCGAAGCCCTCGAGACCCTCGAGGCCCATCTGAAATCCGCGCCCGACGACGTGCGCGCGCTTAACAATCAGGCGCTGGCCCTGAGAGGCCTCAAGCGCTTCGAGGAGGCGCGGCGGGCGCTGAAGCGCGCGTCACGGCTGGCAAGCGACGATCCGCTGGTGCTGACCAACCTCGGCCGCGTGCTGGTCGACCTCGGCCGTGCGGCCGAAGCCAGGCCACTGCACGAACATGCGCTGCGCGGACTGCCGGGCGATTCGCGGCTGCTGGGCCACTACGGTGCCTGCCTCGCGGCACTTGGCGAACGCGACAAGGCGCGCGAAACTCTCGACGCGGCGCTGGCAGCCGATCCCAACAATGCCGAGGCGCTGGCATCGCGGGCGGCTCTGGATGCGTGAGACACGACGCATGGGATGCGGGCCATGAACCCGGGGGCTGACCGACTGGCCGAAGTACGCCAGCGGATAGCGGACGCCGCACGAGGCGCCGGCCGCGATCCGGCGGACATTACCCTGGTGGCCGTTTCAAAGACCCACGGCGCGGACCGCGTCCGCGAGATGCTCGAGGCCGGCCAGCGCGTGTTCGGCGAGAACCGCGTGCAGGAGGCCCAGGAAAAATTCCCCGACCTCAAGTCGGCTTATCCAGACCTCGAACTGCATCTGATCGGTCCGCTGCAGACCAACAAGGCGCGCGACGCGGTGGCGCTGTTCGACGTCATCCAGTCGGTCGACCGTGACAGGATCGCGGCGGCACTGGCCAAGGAAATGGTGCACCTTGGCCGGCGGCCGGCCTGCTACATCCAGGTCAATACCGGCGAGGAGCCGCAGAAGGCGGGCGTGGCGCCCGCCGATATCGACGCCTTCGTGGCCACCTGCCGGGACACCCACAAGCTGCCGATCGTCGGATTGATGTGCATCCCGCCGGTCGACGAGGAGCCTGCTCTGCATTTCGCCCTGCTGACCAAGATCGCCGCGCGCAACGGCCTGTCCAGGGTCAGCATGGGCATGAGCGCCGACTACGAGACGGCGGTGCGGCTGGGCGCCACCCATGTGCGGGTCGGCAGCGCGCTGTTCGGCGCGCGCGCCTAGACATGCCGGAGCTGCCCGAAGTCGAAACCGTTCGCCGCGGACTGATCCCGCGTCTGGTCGGGCGACGGATCGTGCGCCTCGAGCAGCGCCGGCGCGACTTGCGCTTTCCCTTGCCCGTGCGCTTCGCCCAACGGGTAGAAGGCCGCACCATTCGCGCCATCGACCGGCGGGCCAAGTACCTGCTGATCCGGCTGGACGACGACAACACCCTGATCACCCATCTCGGCATGTCCGGCCGCATGACCCTGCATGATGCGGCGAGTGCCGCCGAGCACCCCTTCGACCGGCACGACCATGTCGTGTTCGAGACCGACGCGGGCTGGCAGGTCCGTTTCAACGATGCCCGCCGCTTCGGGCTGATGCTGCTGGCCCCCGACGAGGCGATCGCGGGGCACAAACTGTTCAGCGCGCTGGGGCCCGAGCCGCTCGACGACGTGTTCGATGGCGCCGCACTCGCCGGCCGCCTCAAAGGAAGGCGGACGCCGATCAAGGCCGCCCTGCTCGACCAGAAGACTCTGGTCGGCGTTGGCAATATCTATGCCTGCGAAGCGCTTTTCCTGGCGGGGATTTCGCCCCGCCGGCTGGCCCACACGGTTCAGGGTGAGCGCGCCGACCGGCTGGTGGCGGCGATCAAGAAGGTGTTGCACCGCTCGATCGAGGACGGCGGCTCGACGTTGCGCGACCATGTTCAGCCCGGCGGCGAGCTCGGGTATTTTCAGACCCGCTTCAATGTCTACGACCGCGCCGGGATCGCCTGCCCGACCCGCGGCTGCGACCGGACGGTGCGCCGGCTGGTGCAGGCCGGCCGTTCGACCTTCTATTGCGCACGTTGCCAGCGCTAGCTAAGAGCGGCCCCATACTTGGAAGTACGCTTGTGGGGAGGACGCCCGTGGCTGTCGCATACGAAAACATTCTGATCGAGACCAGGGGCCGCGTCGGGATCGTCCGCCTCAACCGGCCCAAGGCGCTGAACGCGTTGTGCGCCGACCTCGTGCGCGAGCTGGGTCATGCCCTCGACATCTTCGAAGCCGATGCCGGCATCGGCTGCATGGTGTTGACCGGCAGCGAAAAGGCCTTCGCGGCCGGAGCCGACATAAAGGAGATGAAGGACAAGTCCTACCAGGACGTCTTCCTGCAGGATTTCATCACAGTCGGCTGGGAGAAGGTGAGCCAGGTGCGCAAGCCGATCGTCGCCGCGGTGGCAGGCTATGCGCTGGGCGGTGGCTGCGAGATGGCGATGATGTGCGACTTCATCATCGCCGCCGACAACGCCAAATTCGGCCAGCCTGAAATCACGCTCGGCACCATTCCCGGCGCCGGTGGCACCCAGCGCCTGCCGCGCTTTGTCGGCAAGTCGAAGGCCATGGACCTTGTACTGACCGGTCGCATGATGGACGCAGCCGAAGCCGAACGCTGCGGCCTGGTCAGCCGGGTCGTGCCGCTGGGCGACCTGATGACCGATGCCATCGCCACGGCCGAGAAGATCGCCGGCCTGTCGTTGCCCGCCACCATGGTGGCCAAAGAAGCCGTCAACCGGGCCTTCGAAACGACTTTGGCCGAGGGCGTTCGCTTCGAACGCCGCACCTTCCATGCAACCTTCGCCTTCGACGACCGGGCAGAGGGCATGGCGGCCTTCGCGGAGAAGCGCAAAGCAGGCTGGAAACATCGGTGATTGAGCGACTTTGGCCTGCTTGACCGCCCCCCATGCGGCCCGTATAAGCGCGCCCTTCGAGCAACGAGGACTAAATGGCTAATCACAAGTCGGCCCAGAAGCGCGCCCGCCAGACCGAGACCCGCACTGCCGTGAACACGGCGCGTCGCAGCCGCGTGCGCGGCTCCATCAAGAAGGTCGAGGAGGCGATCACCTCCGGCGACAAGAATGCCGCCCAGGCGGCGCTGCGCGCCGCGCAGCCGGAAATCCAGCGTGGCGCCATCAAGCGCCTCGTACCCAAGAACACCGCCGCGCGTCGCGTGTCGCGTCTCGCCGCGCGCATCAAGGCGATGGCCTGACGCACTCCATCACTTCAGTGGATGTGAACGCCGCTCGTTTGAGCGGCGTTTTCTTTTTCGGCACATCGCATGACGCAGAGATAAAAAAAGTTCGCGCCGATTCGACGAAGAATATTTGGTCGCCAATTGGTCGAACAACATACGATTCGCGTTTATCGCATCGCACGGGCACGCAGCCGCTAGATATTGAGCTGCATCGCGTGCATCGCGCGTCGAGAAATCGAATCGCCAGAGTTGTCAATCGAGTCTCGCAGGGAACAGTCTGAATAGCGTGCGGTGTTCTCATCCTGAATCGTTTGCGCCGATCATCGGGTCTGCTAAGAGTCCGCCCATCGCGACGGGCGTGGGGCGCTGCAACGCGAGCCAGGGCGGAGACGGGGGGCTTCCTCTTCGCCGATAAAACGAACGAGGGGGCAAGCCGCAACGCGATAGCGACGATCGAAAAATCAGGCGTCCCGACAAAGACGCTCATCGAGAATTTTTCGTCGCTCCCGCTGTGCTGTGTTTCCCCGATCGATCGTTGGCTCGGTGTTCGACGCCCTGCCGGGACAAATGAAAAGCGGGGGCCATGCCGAAAGACAACAAGATCGCCGGCACGTATGAGGTGTTCCCTGCTACTGGCTATGCTGGTGACGTGACACCGGCGACGGCCTGGAAGATCCTCGGCGAACACAAGAACGCAATGCTGGTGGATGTGCGCACTCGCGCCGAATGGAACTTCGTCGGCCTGCCCGACCTGGCATCGCTGGCCAAGAAGCCGGCGCTGGTCGAGTGGCAGGTCTTCCCGAGCATGCAGCCCAATCCGGAATTCGTGAGCGCGCTGGCGGGCGCCCTCGCGGACAAGGATGCGCCGCTGCTTTTTTTGTGCAGGAGTGGAGCCCGATCGGCCGCGGCGGCGAAAGCCATGACCGCGGCCGGCTACAGTAGATGTCTCAACGTGGCGGACGGCTTCGAGGGACCCCTGGACGCCGAAGCCAAACGCGGCTCGGCAGGGGGATGGAAGACGGCAGGACTTCCGTGGAGACAAACGTGAATCGATTTCAATCGCCGATCTCAGGTAATAAAGAAGCATCCTACGAACAAAAAAGCGTGGCAGGGACCGAAATGGACGAAATTGCCGGCCGCAAGGAGTTGGAGACGCACTGGGTGCGTGTCTGCGACCGGCTTCGCAAGGAAATCGGCGACAAGGCCTTCAATACCTGGTTCGGCGAGGTCGAGCTGGGCGAGCTGAAGGCCGGCAAGCTTCGTCTCTACGCCCCGACGCGATTCGTCCGCGACTGGGTCGGACGCCATTATGGCGACCGCGTGCTCGCCTACTGGCAGGCCGTGGCGCCCGACGTGAATAATGTCGAAGTCAATCTCGTGCCGCCACCAGCGCCGCGCCGGGCCAATGACATCATTGCCGTGCCACCGCTGCCGTCATCGCAGAATTACCAGCCACCGATGCCCCGCATGGGACCGTCGATCGGCCGCGGCGGGGATGAAGCCGCCCAGGGTCCGGAAGCACGCTACACTTTCGCCAATTTCGTGGTCGGCAAGCCCAACGAGTTCGCCTACGCCGCCGCCCGCAACATCGCCGAGCAGGACCGGCCGCTGCCGGAACGCAATCCGCTCTACATCTTTGGCGGCGTCGGCCTCGGCAAGACGCATCTCATGCATGCCATATGGCACGCCATCCGCGACCGCGCGCCCCAGACGCGGGTGCTCTATCTGACCGCGGAAAGCTTCGTGAACCGCTTCATCCAGGCGTTGCGCACCAAAAACACCAGCCAGTTCAAGGAACTGTTCCGCAACGTCGACGTCCTGATGGTCGACGATGTCCAGTTCATCTGCGGCAAGGAAGCGACCCAGGACGAATTCTTCTTCACCTTCAATTCACTGGTGGAGCAGAACAAGCAGATCGTGCTGTCGTCGGAGAAGCCGCCGAGCGAACTGCAGGACATCGAGGAGCGCATGCGCTCGCGGCTGGGCAGCGGTCTTGTGGCCGACATCCATTCGTCGACCTACGAATTGCGCCTCAGCATCCTGCAGACCAAGGCCGAGACCGCGCGCGTGCCGGTGCCGATCGCGGTGCTGGAGTTCCTGGCGCACAAGATCAGCACCAACATCCGCGAACTCGAAGGCGCCCTGAACAGGGTCGTCGCTCACGGCCAGCTGATCGGCCGCGAGATCACCGTCGAAATGGCACAGGACGTCCTCCACGATCTGCTGCGCCAGGCCGACCGCAAGGTGACCGTCGATGAGATCCAGCAGCGGGTGGCGGCTCACTACAATATCAAGCTCGCCGAGATGAGCTCGCCGCGCCGCGCCCGGTCGGTTGCCCGACCGCGCCAGGTCGCCATGTACCTAGCCAAGCAGCTCACGACCCTCAGCCTGCCGCAGATCGGCAAGCGTTTCGGCAATCGCGACCACACCACGGTCATGCACGCCGTGCGCAAGATCGAGGAACTCAAGATTTCCGACCTGTCGATTGCGGAAGACGTCGAGCTTCTCAAGCGGCAGTTGCAGGGCTAGCAAATCCCGCGCCGGGACTGTGAAACGGGGCCTCGCGGGGCCCCGTTCTCGTTGAGAAGGCGGTCCCTAAAGGCCTCAAATCACGAGCGAAATCGCTTTCCGCCGGCAGCCTCCGTGGTATAGTCTGCGACCGTTCCGCCGGGGTGTTTTCGAGCCTGCGAAACGGGGTGTCTAAACCGCATTTTTGGCCCCTCGTTATAGCGACCAAACCATGAAATTGACGATCGAACGGGCAGCCCTTCTCAAGGCGCTGGCCCATGTGCAGAGTGTGGTCGAACGGCGGAACACGATCCCGATTCTGTCCAACGTGCTGATCACCGCGCAAAAGGGCCGGCTGAGCCTCGCGGCAACCGACATGGACCTCGCCATCACCGAATCGGTGGATGCGAACGCGAGCAAGACCGGTTCCACGACAGCTCCCGCCCATACGCTGTACGAGATTGTGCGCAAGCTGCCGGACGGAGCACAGGTTGAACTGGAAGCGGCATCGGACGGCGGCAGCCTGACGATCCGGGCTGGCCGCTCGCGCTTCACGCTGCAGTGCCTGCCACCCGCCGATTTCCCTGCCATGAGCGAGGGCGACCTGCCGCACCGCTTCCAGCTCCCCGCCACCGATCTCAAAGGCATCATCGACCGCACGCGATTTGCCATCTCGAACGAAGAAACGCGCTACTACCTGAACGGCATCTACTTCCATGCTGCGACGTCGGGGGCCACCCCGGTGCTGCGCGGTGTCGCCACGGACGGCCACCGCCTCGCCCGGGTGGAGGTGCCCCTGCCCAAGGGCGCCGCCGAAATCCCCGGCGTGATCGTACCGCGCAAGACCGTGGGCGAGGTCCGAAAGCTGCTGGACGAAAGCGATGGCTCGGTCGACATCGAGCTTTCCGACACCCGGATCCGTTTCGCCAGCGGCAATGTCACTTTGGTGTCCAAGCTGATCGACGGCACGTTCCCCGACTATGAACGCGTCATCCCGACCGGCAACGACAAGGTCCTGAACGTACCGTGCAAGGAATTCGCGCACGCCGTCGACCGCGTCTCGACCATCTCCACCGAGAAATCGCGGGCCATCAAGGTTGCGGTCGCCAACGGCGTGGTCACGCTGTCGGCCACCAGCCCCGACGCCGGCAGCGCGACCGAAGAGATCGAGGTCGACTACAAGGCCGCGGCGCTGGAGATTGGTTTCAACTCGCGCTATCTGCTCGACATCACCGAACAGATCGTGGGCGCCGAGGCGCGCTTCCTGATGGCCGATGCCGGCTCGCCCACACTGGTGCGTGACGGTGCCGACGAAAGCGCGCTCTACGTGCTCATGCCGATGCGGGTATGACTGCGCAGCCCGGCAGTCCCCGCATCCTTTCTCCCGACGCCGGCTCCGGTCCCGCGCCGGCAAAACTGAACGAATCCTCAGCCCGGTCGATGCTGGCCGTCCGTCAGCTTCGGCTGACCGACTTCCGCAACTATCGCCAGCTTCGCCTCGACTGCGGCCTGGAGCCGGTTGTGCTGGTCGGCAGCAACGGCACCGGCAAAACCAACCTTCTGGAGGCGCTTTCGTTCCTGGCGCCGGGCCGGGGGCTGCGCCGGGCCCGCCTCGACGATGTCTGCCGTCGCCCTGTTCGTGGTGCCTCTGGTGGCGAGGAACCAGCCGCCACAGGCTGGGCCGTCGCCGCCACGCTCGACACGCCGGAAGGCCGGCTCGCCATCGGCACCGGACTCGAGCCTGGCCGCAACGAAGGCAGCCTGCCGCGCAGGGTTGTGCGGATCGACGGAAAGCCAGCCGCCAGCCAGACCGCCCTCGGCCTGCATGTCGCCGCCGTCTGGTTGACGCCACAGCTCGACCGCCTGTTTCTCGACGGCCCCGGTGAACGCCGGCGGTTTCTCGACCGGCTGGTAACGGCGCTGCATCCCGAGCACGCCGGCGATGTAGCCGCCTACGAAAATGCCCTGCGCCAGCGCGCCCGTCTTCTGGGCGAAGGCAACCGCGATCCGCACTGGTTCACGGCGCTGGAGGATACGATGGCCCGCCATGGCATCGCCCTTGCCGCCGCGCGTGCCGATACCGTCCATCGCCTCGATGCCGCCGCCCGTCTGGGCATCGGCCCCTTCCCGCGCGCCGCGCTGGCCATGGCAGGCGAGATCGACGGCTGGATCGCCGCCATGGCGGCAATCGACGCCGAGGACCGTTTGCGCGCCGAATTGGCCGCCAATCGCTTGCGCGACGCCGAGGCCGGCACCACATCCTGCGGGCCGCACCGCAGCGACCTCGCGGTACGGCACCTCGATCTCGACCTGCCGGCAGCCGAAGGCTCGACCGGCCAGCAGAAGGCCGTTCTGGTGTCGATCGCGCTGGCGCATGCCCGGTTGGTGGCATTGTCCCGCGGCCGGCCGCCGCTGCTGTTGCTCGACGAGATCGCGGCTCATCTCGATGCGGAGCGCCGCGTGGCGCTGTTCGATGAAATCGTGGCACTCGGCGCCCAGAGCTGGATGACGGGCACCGATGCCGAACTTTTCGCGCCGCTCGGCGGCCGCGCGCAGATCCTGTGCGTGACCGACGGATCGATCGTGGCGGTCTGAACCTTTTCTGGAAGCCGGAAAACATGAGCGACATGGACGACGTGACGCCGGGTGCCGAGGAATACGGCGCCGATTCAATCAAAGTGCTGCGCGGCCTCGAAGCCGTGCGCAAGCGTCCGGGCATGTACATTGGCGATACCGACGATGGCACCGGCCTGCATCACATGGTCTACGAGATCGTCGACAACGCGATCGACGAGACGCTGGCGGGCTACTGCGACCGGGTCGAGGTGGTCCTGCACGGCGACGGTTCGGTCACCGTCCGCGACAACGGACGCGGTGTTCCGGTCGACATCCACAAGGAAGAGGGCATTTCGGCCGCCAACGTCATCTTCACGCAGCTCCATGCCGGCGGAAAGTTCGACCAGAATTCGTACAAGGTCTCGGGCGGCCTGCATGGCGTCGGCGCCGCCGTGGTCAACGCGCTGTCGTCGCAGCTCGATCTGCACATCTGGCGCAACGGCAAGGAGCATTTCCTGCGTTTCCACCACGGCGAGCCGGAAGGCGACCTCAAGGTCGTCGCCGATGCGCCGCCGGGCAAGCACGGCACCGAGGTGACATTCCAGCCTTCGACGGAAACCTTCACCAAGACCGAATTTGATTTCGCCACCCTGGAACACCGGCTGCGCGAACTGGCCTTCCTGAACTCCGGCGCGCGGATCCTGTTGACCGACGAGCGCACGGCCGAATCCAAGACCTCCGAGCTCTACTTCGAGGGCGGTGTGGAGGCTTTCGCCAAGTATCTGGATCGCAACAAGGCGGTGCTGCACGACCCGCCGGTGTCGATCCGCGGCGAAAAGGAAGGCATCTCGATCGAAGTCGCGATGCAGTGGAACGACAGCTATCACGAGACGATGTTGTGCTTCACCAACAACATCCCGCAGCGTGACGGCGGCACCCATCTCGCCGGATTCCGCGGCGCGCTCACGCGCACCCTGAACAAATATGCCGACGAAAGCGGCCTGTCCAAGAAGGAAAAGGTGAACCTGACCGGCGACGACATGCGCGAAGGCCTGACCTGCGTGCTGTCGGTCAAGGTGCCGGATCCCAAGTTCTCATCGCAGACCAAGGACAAGCTGGTCTCGTCGGAAGTACGTCCGGTGGTCGAATCGGTGGTGGGCGACAAGTTCGGCCAGTGGCTCGAGGAGCACCCCTCGGAGACCCGCAAGATCCTGACCAAGGTGGTCGAGGCTGCGGCCGCCCGCGAGGCCGCGAAGAAGGCGCGTGAACTCACGCGCCGCAAGGGTGCCCTCGACGTCAGCTCGCTGCCCGGCAAGTTGGCAGACTGCCAGGAGCGCGACCCCGCGCTTAGCGAACTCTTCATCGTCGAGGGTGACTCAGCCGGCGGTTCCGCCAAACAGGGCCGTAACCGCGCCAATCAGGCCATTTTACCGCTGCGTGGAAAAATCCTGAACGTCGAGCGCGCGCGCTTCGACAAGATGCTGGGCTCGGCCGAGATCGGCACGCTGATCACGGCGCTCGGCACCGGCATCGGCCACGACGACTTCACGCTCGACAAGCTGCGCTACCACAAGATCATCATCATGACGGACGCCGACGTCGACGGATCGCACATCCGGACACTGCTGATGACGTTCTTCTATCGCCAGATGCGGTCCTTGATCGATGCCGGCCACCTCTATATCGCCCAGCCGCCGTTGTTCAAGGCAGCGAAGGGCAAATCGGCAATCTATCTCAAGGACGAGCGCGCGCTCGACGAGCAGCTCATCCAGACCGGGCTGGAGAACGCGCGGCTTCAGCTGGGTGACGGCACGGTGCAGGCGAGTGACGACCTGCGCCGTACCGTCGACATCGCCCGTTCCGTTTCCAACCTGGTGAAGCCGCTGTCGTTGTCGCGCCGCGTCACCAGCCAGGCGGTGATCGAGCAGGCCGCCATCGCCGGCGCCTTCAAGCCCGACATCCTGAACGATGCCGAGCTGGCGAAGGCCACTGCCGATTACATCGCCCGCCGCCTCGACGCCGTCAGCCCGTTGCTTGAGCGCGGCTGGAGCGGTGAGCCGACACCGGACGGCGGCCTGGCCTTCAGTCGCCGTTTGCGCGGCGTGCAGGAACGCCACGTTATCGATGGACCTCTGGTCAGGAGCGCGGAGGCGCGCAAGCTGGATGGGCTGGCGCTCGAACTTCAGTCGGTTTACCAGCGGCCCGGCCTGCTGATCGCCAAGGACAAGGAAACGCCGATCTTCTCGCCGACCGAGCTGTTCGCCGCCGTCCTCGAGGCCGGTCGCAAGGGCGTCACCATCCAGCGCTACAAGGGTCTGGGCGAAATGAACCCCGATCAGCTCTGGGAAACGACGCTCGACCCCGAGGCGCGCACTCTCCTGCAGGTCCGGATTAACCACGCCGACGAGGCCGACGAGATCTTTTCGACCCTGATGGGGGACGTCGTCGAGCCGCGCCGCGATTTCATCCAGGAAAACGCCCTGAAGGTCGCCAACCTCGACGTCTGATGGCGCGCTGCTGCGCCGGATTGCAAGGCGTTACGGCGCGCGCCTGGAACGTTGCCAAATCCAGAGTGCGGCCAGAACGACCAGCGAGCCCACGAAGGCCGCCACGACGTCGCGCAGGGAGATCGAAAACTTGTCGAGCCCCTGAAGCAGGCCGAACAGGCGGAAAGCCAGTCCGCCGATCACCGCTCCCGCCAGGCCGATGCCGAGATTACGGGCGAGGCCGAAGCCCTTGCGATCCCAGGCGACGAGGCGCCCAGCGATGCCGCCGCCGATCAGGCCGACGACAATCCATACGACAAGTTGGTCGACTGATGGCATGGCAATCCCCCGTGCGCGATCGGCGCCCGGCAGGATCGATCAATCTTGCCGGATCGTCAAACCTTCTACAGGACCATCTGGGTCTGCGTGACGACCGCCACGAGCTTGCCCTCGGCGGTGGTGATGCGCGTCGTCCACACCATGGTGCGCCGGCCGCGATGGATTGGCGTGGTCTCACCCACGACTGTCGATCCGACCGGCGCCGGCCCGACGAAGTTGGTCTTGCTCTCGATCGTCGTCGTGCCCTTGCCTTCGGGCAGGTTGAGCACGGTGGCGGCGGCGCCCAGCGTGTCGGCAAACGCCATCACCGCGCCACCGTGCAGGATATCGGGACGGGTACAGAGCTCGGGCTTCACGACCATCTCCGCCTTCACGCTCGCCTCGCTCGCGGCGGTGAACCGGAGCCCCAGCACCTTGGCGAAGGGCAATTGATATTCGTTCAGGCGCTGAAGCTGGTCCATGGTCGTCTCCGTTTAATGGGCCGCGCCGAGCCGGCGCAGGCCGAGATACTCCAGGATGGCGAGGTCGGCCACGATCACCGCCAGCACCACGATGCCCGCGATACCGGCTGTGGTCCACGACGCCGGCAACGCCAGCGCCAGCACGCTGCCCGCCACCCAGGCGAGGTCGGCGGCGAAGATTGCCCGTGCCCAGACCTGCGGCAGGTCGCGACGCGAGGCAATCCAGGCGCAGAGTGCGCCGAAGGCGATGACGCCCACGCCCAGCAGCTCGAACAGGATGGCAAGGTCGAGGCCCATGACCGACACCGGGGCATCGGTGGCAGCCCTGGCGAACGGCCCGGCGAAGATCGCCAGGACACCGCCGGAAACTATGGAAAAGGCGGCATTGCCCCAAAGGGTGCAGCGGAGCAGGCGGTCGGATGAAACGGTCATGACGTCCTCCTTGTGTGTTGTGGACGCCCCGGAGATCGCATCCGGCCGCCCTTCGCTCAATTACGCTGGAGGTAATCGGCGGGGCCGCGGGCCGGTGCTAGGTTCTGGCCCATGATGAGCAACCCTTCCGTTTCCATCGCCCCTCCGCCCGACCTGTTCGGCCCCATGCTGCGCACTTGGCGCCGTCGCCGCGGCGCCAGCCAGCTCGCGCTGGCGCTGCAGTCCGGCGTGTCGCAGCGCCATGTCAGCTTTCTTGAATCGGGCCGCGCCCGGCCCAGCCGCGAGATGGTGGTACAGCTCTCGACGGCACTCGACGTACCCCTGCGGCAACGCAACGCCATGCTGCTGGCGGCGGGCTTCGCGCCGGTCTACCGCGAAAGCAACCTCGCCGCCCCCGAACTCGCACCAGTGCGCCAGGCGATCGACCGTATTCTGAAACAGCAGGAACCCTATCCGGCGGTGGTCATCGACCGGCTGTGGAACCTGCTGCAGGCCAACGAGGCGGCAGGGGCCTTCACGGTGTTCCTGTTCGAAGGCCATCCGCCTCCCCCGCCGGCCGGCAAGCAGGCCAACCTGCTGCGCTGGCTGCTCGACCCCACGGCGCTGCGGTCAAAACTCGCCAACTGGGAAGAAGTCGCGCGCCACCTCGTGTCGACCACTTATGCCGAGATCCTGGCCGATGGCGGCGAACCCAAGGCGCTGGCTTTCATCGAGGAAGTCATGGCTTTCCCAGACGTGCCGGCATCTTTTCGCAAGCTGCGCTTCGAGGAACGTCCGCAGCCGGTGCTGACCTTGGACTACATCGTCGGCGGCAAGGCGCTGTCGGTGTTCACCACCATCGCCACGCTGGGCACGCCGCAGGATGTCACGCTGCAGGAGGTTCGCATCGAGTGCTTCTTTCCCGCCGACGACCGCAGCGACGCGCTGTTCAAGAGTCTCGCCGCCAGGCACTGAAGCGGAGCCGGTGGGCCGGCGTCGTTCAATGCGTCTCCCAGACGACCGACCGGAGGGGCCGGGTGGGAAGGAGGCGCGGGCAGGTCAAAACCTGCTGAAATGCAAAGTCATCCGGCCGCGTCAGAAGAGCGCGCAGGTTCGGAAACCGGCCAGGACGTCGTTGCGCTCCGGCGTGAAGAAATTGCGATAGGCCGGGCGGGCAATGCGCGCGCTGGTCGCCCAGCAACCGCCGCGCAGGACCTTGCGCGTGCCGAACCAGGGCTGCGAATAGTCCTTGTAGGGGTCGGCGGCGAAACCCGCGAAGGGCAGGAAATCCGACGCGGTCCATTCCCAGACATTGCCGATCATCTGCCGGCAGCCGAAGGCACTGTCGCCATCGGCACAGGCCGCAACATCGATCGGCCCGTCGAAGGCATAGTCGAGATTGGCATGGGCCGCTGTAGGCGGTGCCTCGCCCCATGGCCACCGCCTGCTCCCCTCTGCGAGTCGGGTGCCGTCCGGCGACGGTGCGCCAACTGCAGCGGCTTCCCATTCGGCTTCGCTCGGCAGGCGCCGCCCGGCCCAACGGCACCACGCTTCGGCCTCGAACCACGTGACAAACACGACCGGCGCATGTGGTGCCAGCTCCTCGGTCGCGCGATAGCGCCGGGCTCTCCAGACGCCGTCGCGCTTGGGCAGCCAGTAGACGGGGTATTCGGCGTCGCGGTCCCGGTCGCGACCTTGCCGCCACGCCCATCCGGCGTCGCTCCAGAATTCCCGCTTGCCGTAGCCGCCGGCCTCGACGAAGGCCGCGAACTCGGCATTGGTGACGGGCGCGCGGGCGATGCGGAAAGCCGCCAATGCCGTCTCGTGCGCCCATTTTTCGTTGTCGAAGACGAAATCACCGGCGGCGGCCGACCCCAACCGCCACGTTCCACCCGGCACGGCGACATCGCCGGCCAGGCCACCCGCGTCGGGACGCCTGGCATCACCCAGTCGCGGTGGCGACGCAAAGGACAATGTCTGGCGCGAATAGGTGAGCGCCTCGACATGCATGTCCTCATGCCGGATCGCGAGTTCGTAGAAATAGCGTGCCTCTTCGTCGGGCGTGCCGCCCAACTTGTCCTCCTGGCGCGCCAGAACGTCGGCCATATAGGCAATGGTACCGGCACGATCCAGCAGGTCGAGTTGCCAGCGTGTGGCATGCGGTACGGCGCTCGAATCCCACAGCCGGTCGCCGCGCTCGATCAGCGGCGCATGGCCATGGCTGTGGCGCAGCGTCCAGTACTCGTGGAACCAGCCGACATGGCCGATCTCCCAGAGCACGGGATTGACGATGTCGAGTCGCGGGCCCATCAACTCCTGCGATGACAGGTCTTCCGTCAAACGCCAGGTGCGATGACGGACCTCGCGCAGTTGCGCCACAAGTTCGGCAGCGGATGCACCGCTGGTCGGCCGGTGCGAATGGGTGTGGTCCATGAGGATCGTGCTTATCACACCCGAGGGCCCGACCTCACGCACCGGCAACCGCGTCGCCGCCTCCCGATGGGCGCGCATCCTGCGCCACCTGGGACATCGCGTGCGGATCGCGGCAGACTATGACGGCCGGCCGGCCGACCTGATGGTGGCCGTCCATGCCTGGCGAAGCAGCGGCGCGATCGAGAAGTTCAAGGCGAAATTCCCTGGGAGCCCGGTGATCCTGCAGCTCAGCGGCACCGATATTTACCACTACCTCGAAAGCGATCCGGTTCCGACACGACGTGCGATGGAATTGGCTGACCGGTTGGTGGCATTGAACGATCTCGCATGGCGCAGGGTACCGCGGTCGCTGCGATCCCGCCTCTTTGTCATCCATCAGTCGGCCATGGCTTCGCCCTATCCGCGCCGACCCGACCCGCGCGACGTGGTCGTTTCGGTGATCGGCCACCTGCGCGACGTCAAGGATCCGCTGCGCGCCGCCGAGGCGGCACGCCTGCTGCCCGCCAACAGCCGCATACGCATAGAACAGGTCGGCCGCGCCTACACGCCGCAATGGACCGGGCGGGCCCGTGCCGAGATGAAGGCCAACCCGTGCTACCTCTGGCGCGGCGACGTGCCGGCCTCTGCCGTTCGTCGGCTGCTGGCGCGCAGCCACGCCATGGTGATCTCGTCGCTGAGCGAAGGCGGCGCCAACGTCATCTCCGAGGCCGCCGTCGCCGGCGTGCCGGTGCTGGCCTCGCGCGTCGACGGCAACGTCGGGCTGCTCGGCGCCGACTATCCCGGATACTTTCCCGCCGGCGACACCAGGGCACTCGCGCGGCTGCTTCAGCGGCTGGAACACGACCCACGCTTTGCCGCCCGACTGGCCCAGGCGCTGGCGCGACGGGCGCCGCTGTTCCGGCCCGCCCGCGAGATCGCCGCGTGGCGCCGTCTGCTCGCAGGACTATCGGTGCCGGTGTTGCGCCAAACCTCGGACGCCGTCAGGCGTCGGAACCGATCGACATCCCGAAGCGCCGCGCAGCGCCCGGCATGATCGCGACCATGCCGGGCTTGTCGGCGAGTTCGCCGTCGAAACCCTCGGGGCTGGCATGGCCCTGCCACGGCTCGATGCAGACGAAGCCCGCGCCCGGCTTCGTCCAGATGCCGAGATGGGGCATGGCCGGGAAGGCCACGCGCATGGTGCCGCCATAGACGAGGCTGCGGCTTTCGAGGCGATCGAAGACGATGGCGCCGTCTTCGAACAGGCCGTCGTGCAATGCGAGGCAGCGATCGCGTACCGGCGACGGATACCGTGCCGAACTCAGCAGGCCGCCGATGGGCCGCCGGACCGATGCGGGCTCGTCTTGTTCAAAGACGATGTCATATGCAGCGCGCGGCTTTCCGTAGGGCAGGGGCCAACGCAGCGCCGGATGGAATCCGAAGGAGACCGGCATGACACCGTCACCGGTATTCGTTACCTCGGCGCTCATGTGCAGCGCGCCGGCTTCGATCGCGAAGGTGACGTCGAGGCGAAACTCGAACGGATACTGCCGCCGGGTGGCATCGCTCGCCTCAAGCCGCCAGGTGCATGCCACGGCCGTCCGCGCAACGAGGTCAAAGCGCGACGTGCGGGCAAACCCGTGGCGCGGGATCCCGTACGCGATGCCATTCACCCGGATGAGATTGTCTTTCGCTTCGCCCACCATCGGGAACAGGAGCGGCGCGCGGCCGGTCCAGAAGGCCGGGTCGCCGTCCCACAGCAGGTCCAGTCCGTCGCGATCCTGCAGCCGCACAAGCTCCGCACCCGTCGCCGATATCCGGGCACTGAGTAGAGAATCCGAGATCGAAACGACTTCAGTCACGCCGCATCTTGGACAGACACGCATGCCTCGTGAAGTGGAAACCGGACGGGCTGCCCGAGTCTAAAGTCTGTGCGCCTCGCGCACGGCATCGTCGATGTGCGGCAGATAGCGGACTTGCGGACGGCGCGCCCCGGCCAGCAACAGGGCGCGGCGGACGGCGGGCACCGCGCCGGTGATGTAGACGCGCACGCCATGGCGCTCGGCCTTGCGGCCGATGCCGGCGATGACATTGGCGGCCGTGGAATCCACAAAAGGCACGGCGGAGAAATCGATGACGAAGGCCTTGCGCTGGTCGGCGATGCGGTCGAGGACGGCGCCGACCGTCGATGCCGTGCCGAAAAAGAAGGCCCCGGCGAGGCGGTAAACCACTACCTTGGTATCGGTGGCGAGGCCGGAATCGTAAGGCGTGCGCTTGCCGTTGGCGTCGGCGCGATCCGGCGGCACCAGGGGTGCATGTTCCTCGACGCCGCTTGCCGCGGCCATGCGGCTAATGAACAGCACCGCGCCAAGCGCAAAGCCCACGACGATGCCTTCGGTGAGATCGCGAAACACCGTCAGCAGAAAAGTCGCCAGCAACACCACCGCATCGCCGCGCGAACTGCGCAGCAGCGTCGCAAACTCATGCTTCTCCGCCATGTTCCAGGCCACGATCGCGAGGACACCGGCCAAAGCCGCCAAAGGAATGTACCCGGCCAGGGGGGCGGCCAGCAGCATGAACAGAAGCAGGAACGCCGAGTGCAGCATGC
>CALFRN010000025.1 GCA_937919085.1 uncultured Reyranella sp. | reverse complement strand
TTCTCCTGACCACCGTCGCCACCAGCGTGACCGGATTTCTGTTCCCCAATCTCAAGGTCGGGCCACCCGTCATTTTTGGCGTCGTATCGTTGGTCGTGCTGACGCCGGTCGTGCTGGCTCTATATCGCTATCGTCTGGCCGGGCCCTGGCGCTGGATCAATATCGCCGGAGGCGCCTTTGCGCTCTACCTCAATTCAGTCGTAGGGGTCGTCCAGGCCTTCCAGAAGCTGACCTTCCTGAACGCGCTCGCGCCGACGCAATCCGAGCCGCCGTTCCTGGCGGCTCAGGGAATCCTGCTGATGATCGTCGTTGGCCTCACAGCCGTCGCCCTGAAGCGATTCCACCCCAGGATCGCCCCTTCAACGTCCGCCCCTGTATAGAATCGGTCGTGATCGCCTCTCCGCCGTGGGCCGGGCCCCGCGGTACGGACCCAATGCTACTTCCCACGACGGAGGCTGCTGCGATCAAACTCCGGCACAGACCGAGTGTTCGGTGCGGAAGACGTTATTCTGGCCGAAGCGCTTGCCATAGGCTGCAATGATAGCGTCGGCCTTGGCACGATGCGACGGCATGTCGAAGACCACGACGACCATCAGTTTGGTCCGTTCGCGCAACGTCTGGTTCATGGAGGTGCGGGATTGTCCGGCCACATTGAGGACGCTCAGGCCATCAGGGAAACGGGGCGTCACTTCATCGGCCACGAACTGCGCCCACTGCGCTTCGCTCACGACGCCGCCCCCCTCGATATCGAGACCGAAGTACAGGCCAAGTTCCAGCGCCGGCTTGAGTGGCGCGGTGCAGGTGAGCGGTGCGCCGGGTTGGGCGCAGGCGGCAAGGCCGAATGCGGCCAACAGGAAAAATTTGCGCATGATCAATTCAGATACGGAACCGACATGCCCTTGGTCACGGCAGGGCGGGCGTTGACGATGTCGTACCAGCGCTTGACGTTGGCGAAATCGGCCAGGTTCACGGTGTGCCATTCATGGCGCGCTGCCCACGGGAAGATCGACATGTCGGCGATCGTGTACTCCTCACCGGCGACAAAGGCGTTACCCGCAAGCTGCCTGTCGAGCACGCCGTAGAGACGCTTGGCTTCGTCGACATAGCGCTTGATGCCGTACTCGACCTTGGACGGCGCCGCGCGCAGAAAATGGTGGGCCTGACCCAGCATCGGGCCGAAGCCGCCCATCTGCCACATCAGCCACTCCAGGGTCGCGTAGCGCTTGGCGGCGTCGGACGGCATGAACTTCTTCGTCTTGTCGGCGAGATAGATCAGGATCGCACCTGACTCGAAGACGCTGAGCGGCTTGCCGCCGGGGCCGTCCGGATCGAGGATCGCGGGAATGCGGTTGTTGGGGCTGATGCGCAGGAACTCGGGCTTGAACTGCTCGCCCTTGGAGATGTCGACCTTGTGCACGCTGTAGGGCAGCCCGCATTCCTCCAGCATGATGGAGATCTTGCGGCCGTTGGGCGTACCCCAGGTGTGAAGTTCGATCATTTCGGTATTTCCCCGTTTGCTATGAAAAGAGTTCGGACAGATCAGGCGAAACTGTCGTCGCTGCCGCCCAGATCCGAATCGTAGGCCGCACTGTCGTAGTCCTCGTGGCCCGATTCCGCCACCGTTCCGTCGTCACCGGCCAGCATCGCCTGCTGCTGCGGATCTGGTGTGGCACTCGGCGGAGTGCCGGCCTGGGCCGTCGAGCCGGGATTGTGGCCCATCATGCCGCGGATGCCCTCGAACAACAGGGCACCGCCTGCGACACCGGCCGCCGTCGCCATGGCCGTGCGCAGGAAGCTTCCACCCGCGGACTGCGGTGCCACCGCTGCCTGCAACGGCGACCGGCTCGAAGGAACCGACGCCGGTGCGG
>CALFRN010000024.1 GCA_937919085.1 uncultured Reyranella sp. | reverse complement strand
GTCGCCGTGCAGCTCGCCGAACGCGGCTGCTGCGTGGCGTTCAGTTACTTCAAGGGCCGTGGCCGCGCCGAGGAGACGGCATCGCTGATCCGTACCGCCGGCCGGGAAGTGCATATTGGCCGGGTCGACCTTCGCGAGGAGGGGGAGGTCCGGCGCTTCGTCGACGAGGCGGCGGAGCATTTCGGCGGCGTCCACACCTCGGTCTATGCCGCGGGCCCCTACATTCCGATGCGTTTCATCAGCCAACAGGCGGCATCCGCTTTCCGCGAGGTCATGGAACATGATGCCTTTGGTTGCTTCCATCTTGCCCAGGCGGCGCTGCCGCATCTGCGCAAGAGCAAGGGCAGCTTTACGGCGCTCGTGACGCCGGCCATTCGCCGCTATGCCGTGCGCGACATCCTGAGCGCCGCCCCCAAGGCCGCGATCGAGGCGGTGGTGAAGGGCCTGGCTGCGGAGGAGGGCCGCTTCGGCGTGCGCGCCAATGCCGTCGGCGTCGGCGTCATCACCGACGGTCTCTATCACGCGCTGGTGGAAAGTGGCGACTTCGACCAGCGTTTCCTCGACGCCTCGCGCCAGGTCATGGCGCTGAAGCGCCTCGGAACCGCCGACGAGGTTGCCGAGGCCGTGGCGTTCCTCGCCTCGTCGCGTGCCCGATGGATCACCGGCCAGACCCTGATGGTCGATGGAGGTTATGCCCTATGAACCGCACCAAGCCACCGTTTCGCGCCGACCAGGTCGGCAGCCTTCTGCGCAGTGCCGCCGTCAAGGAGGCGCGGACGAAGCGCGTCACCGGCGAGATCACGCAGGCGCAATTGAAGGCGGTCGAAGACGCCGAGATCGCCAGGCTCGTGGCGAAGCAGGAGGCGGTCGGCCTGAAGGGCGTGACCGACGGCGAGTTCCGGCGCTCGTGGTGGCACTACGATTTCCTGGCCGGCCTCGACGGCGTCGAACTGGTGAGCGTGGCACAGGGTCTTCAGTTCAAGGGGACGCAGACCAAGGCCGAGGGCCTGCATGTGCACGGCAGGATCGATTTCACCAACCACCCGATGATCGATCATTTCAGGTTCCTGAAGTCGGTGGCGAAAGCCACGCCCAAGATGACGATCCCCTCGCCGACTGCGTTGCACTATCGCGGGGGCCGGCAGGCGATCGACACCTCGGTCTATCCCGGGATGGAGGCCTTCTTCGACGATCTCGGCCGCGCCTACGCCAGGGCGGTGCGGGCTTTCGGCGAGGCGGGCTGCACCTATCTGCAGCTCGACGAGGTGTTTGTCGCTTACCTCTGCGATCCCGCGCAACGCGACTACCTGCGCGGCCGCGGCGACGATCCCGACAGGCTCCTGCACATCTACGCTGATCTGGTGAATGCCGCCGTCTCGGGCCGCACGCCCGGCATGACGATTTCCATGCATCTCTGCCGTGGCAACTTCCGCTCGACCTGGATGGCGCAGGGCGGCTACGAGCCGGTGGCCGACGTGCTGTTCAACAAGATGGGCGTCGATGCCTATTTCATGGAGTACGACAGCGAGCGGGCCGGCGGCTTCGAGCCGTTGCGGATGCTGCCCAAGCACAAGCATGCCGTGCTCGGTATCATGACGTCCAAGACCGGCGCGCTGGAGAGCAAGGACCAGCTCAAACGCCGTCTCGACGAGGCCGCGAAGTTCGCGTCGCTCGACCAGCTCTGCCTCTCGCCGCAATGCGGCTTCGCCAGCACCGAGGAAGGCAACCTGCTGGCCGAGGAAGAGCAATGGGCCAAGCTTGCGCGCTGCGTCGAGGTGGCCGAGGAGGTGTGGGGGTAGGCATGGCCTTGCCGATCCTCTACGGCAATCGCGAGTCCGGCCACTCCTACAAGGTGCGCCAGGCGCTCGTTCTGCTCGATGTGGCGCACGAATATCGCTACGTCGATCTCTTGCCGCCACGCGCCGAACGCCGTGCCGACTTTGTCGCCGTGAGCCCCTATGGCGAAGTGCCCGTCTTCATCGACGAGGACGGCGTGCTGGCTCAGTCGAACGCCATATTGCTGCATCTTGTCCGCAAGAGCGGACGGCTGGGCGGCGGTGACGATCTCGAGCGCACCACGCAGTGGCTTTTCTGGGAGGCCAACCGCATCGGCTTTTCGCTGTCCAATCTCCGCTTCGCCCTGCGCTTTGCCAGGGAAGATCCCGGCGTGGTTGCCATGCTGCAGCGCCGGACCGAGGCCGACCTCGACCGGTTGGCGTCGGAGTTCGATCGCCGGCCGTATCTGCTGGGAGAAGCGCCCGGCGTCGCGGACATCTCCTGCGCCGGCTATCTCTTCTTCGCCGACCAGGCCGGGATCGATCTTCGCCGCTGGCCGTCGGTCGGCGGCTGGCTCGAACGTCTGGCCAACACGCCGGGATGGGCGCATCCCAATGAATTGATGGATCCCAAGTCGGCGACGTCCGGTTGATCACTCGTGGCGGATTGAAAATCTTCAATCCCCGGGAAAGACCGGCGGCAAACCGGCCCTGCTAATTCTTCGCCACGAGCCCGGGCCGTCTGCGACCCGCAAGGACGACCGGCTGCTCGACAGAGGAGAATAGCCATGAAGGTTTCGAAAGGTATCGTTGCGGCATTGCTGGGAACCACCATCCTCGCCGGTGCCGTCTACGCCCAGCAGACGACGGCGGCGCCCGCCGCGAAGACGCAGCAGAAGGCCGAGGCCCAGCGCGATTTCATGAAGCTGTCGGCCGACGGCGCCAACGCGTTCCGTGCCATGCACCAGGCCCGCCTCGCCATCTTCGAGGCCGATCCGGCGGCGGCGAAGAAGCTGGTGGCCGACGCCCGCGACGCCCTCGCCAAGGCGAAGACCGATTCGACCGCCTTCCTCAAGGCCGAGAGCGAACTCACCATGCCGAAGGGCATGAAGGCCACTCCGTCCGCCGCGGCGGGTCCTGCCATCGCCTGGTTGCCGGTCGACGGCCAACTCGGCCTGGGCGAGGATTTCGTGGCGACCCCGACCAAGGCCGCGGCGGTCGCCGAGGCCAACAAGCATCTCGAGAAGGGCCAGCGCAAGGAAGCCATCGAGCGGCTTCAGCTCGCCGACGTCAGCGTGACCTTCACCACCGCGCTGGCGCCGCTCGACCGGACCATCGCCGATATCGACATGGCGGCGAAGTTCATGGACGAGGGCAAGTACTACGAGGCCAATGCCGCCATGAAGAAGGCCGAGGATGGCCTTCGCTACGACGTCGTCGTCGCTTCCGTCGCCATGCCGCCGAAGGCCGGCG
>CALFRN010000023.1 GCA_937919085.1 uncultured Reyranella sp. | reverse complement strand
GGTACGACCCGCGGCGCGCGGCACCAGACTTGCAGCGCGGCTGGTGGCCGCCGTCGAGGACCTCGCCCGCGCGCGCGGCCTGCCCGGCGTCCGCCTCGGCGTGCGCATCGCCCTGCCGGACAATCAGCGCCTGTTCACATCTCTGGGCTACCGCGAAACCTCGCGCGAAGCCCATCCCGGCTTCGACTACCCAACCTCGATCAACATGCGCAAGGCGTCTTAGGGTCAGGCGATTTTCATGCCCGGCGGCGGCACCGCCTGCTCCGGATCGACTGCCCGCACGACATAGGCATCGGCCTCCGGCTCGTACATCGACCACAGCCGGCCAAGTTCCTCGATCGGCCGAGCGTGATCGTCGACACGAAGGTCGACATAAGGGAAGGACTCCCCGTCGACGACGAGCAACGCCGCGGAGATGACAGGCTGCCTCTCGCCGCCCGCCGCTTCGCCGGCCGCCAGCGCATCGACGAGCCGGCGGGCCAGCGGCAGCTCCGGCGATTTCTCGAACGCCGCCACCATGGCATCCGGAAGCGAGGCCGAGCGCACGATGTTGGCGATGGCGGCGCAGTCCCTGCCCTGAGCCTCGCCGCGCTCGCCACGAACGTTGGCGCCGGAAAATACGGCAGTGCGGCCCGCGGCATCGATCAACGCAAGCTGGCGCCAATGGCGGTGGGGCGTGGCAGCCACGACCGCCTGCATCGCCTCGCTGGCCGTGAAGCCTCTGGCCACAAGGTCGAGCGCCAGAGGGCCGAGCCGCGGATCCGTACGATGCTGGGTCAACGCCGCGCCCACGCCGGCGCGGGCATGCTGGCACCGCGCACCGACGGAAATCGCCGAGGTCGTCACCACGGCCCCCAGCATTCCGGTCCTGGCGCAGCGTCCGACAAGCGAGAAGGTCATGCCGGTCTCCTCACAGGCTCGGCAGGTTGAGGCCGTTTTCGCGGGCGCAGGCGACTGCCTCCTCATAACCCGCATCGGCATGGCGCATGACGCCGGTGGCCGGATCGTTCCACAACACGCGTTCGATGCGCCGGGCCGCCTCGGCGGTACCGTCGCAGACGATCACCATGCCGGCATGTTGCGAGAAACCCATGCCGACGCCGCCGCCGTGATGAAGCGATACCCAGGTGGCGCCCGACGCGCAATTGAGCAGCGCGTTGAGCAGTGGCCAGTCGGACACCGCGTCGGAGCCGTCGCGCATCGCCTCGGTCTCGCGGTTGGGACTGGCGACCGATCCCGAGTCGAGATGATCGCGACCGATCACGATGGGTGCCTTGAGCTCGCCGCTGGCCACCATCTCGTTGAAGGCGAGGCCGAGGCGATGACGGTCGCCCAGCCCAACCCAGCAGATACGCGCCGGCAGGCCCTGGAACCTTATCCGCTCGCGCGCCATGTCGAGCCAGGTGTGAAGATGCGGACTGTCGGGCATCAGCTCCTTCACCTTGGCGTCGGTCCGATAGATGTCCTCGGGATCGCCGGACAGTGCGGCCCAGCGGAACGGTCCGATGCCGCGGCAGAATAGCGGCCGGATATAGGCCGGCACGAAGCCCGGATAGCTGAAGGCATCGGCCACGCCCTCTTCCAGTGCCATCTGGCGGATGTTGTTGCCGTAGTCGACGGTCGGCACGCCGAGCTTGTGGAATTCCAGCATGGCGCGCACATGGCCCGCCATCGACTCCCTGGCCGCCCTGGTGACGCCCGCGGGATCGCTGACGCGCCGGGCTTCCCAGTCGGCCAGCGTCCAGCCCTTGGGCAGGTAGCCGTTGACCGGATCGTGGGCGGAGGTCTGGTCGGTGAGGCAGTCTGGCCGCACGCCGCGGTTCAGCAGTTCGGGCAGAACGTCGGCGGCATTGCCGAGCAGCGCGACCGAGACCGGCTTCTTCTCGGCGGTGGACCTCGCGATGATCGTCAGCGCCTCGTCGAGGTTCTTTGCCTGGAAGTCGACATAGCCGGTGCGCAGGCGGAACTCGATGCTGCTGGGCCGGCACTCGATGACGAGACACGAGGCGCCGGCCATGGTGGCGGCCATCGGTTGCGCGCCACCCATGCCGCCCAGCCCCGCCGTCAGGATCCAGCGGCCGGCCAGGCTGCCACCATAGTGCTGGCGGCCCATCTCGACGAAAGTCTCGTAGGTGCCCTGCACGATGCCCTGGCTGCCGATGTAGATCCACGAACCGGCCGTCATCTGGCCGTACATCATCAGGCCCTTGCGATCGAGCTCGTTGAAATGTTCCCAGGTCGCCCAGCGCGGCACCAGGTTGGAGTTGGCGATCAGCACGCGCGGTGCGTCGGCATGGGTGCGGAACACGCCTACCGGCTTGCCCGACTGGACCAGCAGCGTCTCGTCGGCCTCGAGTTTGCGCAGCGCCGCCACGATGCCGTCGAAGCTCTGCCAGTCGCGGGCGGCACGGCCGATGCCGCCATAGACCACCAGCTCGCCCGGTTTTTCGGCCACGTCGGGATCGAGATTGTTCATCAGCATGCGCAGCGGCGCCTCGGTCAGCCAGCTCCTGGCCGAGAGTTCGGTACCGCGCGGCGCGCGAACGACGCGGGCGTTGTCGAGGCGGGTCATGAAAACATTCTCCCATCAACTGTGGGCAGCAGATCGCGCCCCACTGTTTCGACCAGCGCGCCGCCGGCGACCAACGCAATGGCCTGCTGCAGATCGGGATGAAAATAGCGATCCTCATCGAGATGCGGCACGCCGCGACGCACCAGGCCGCGTACCGCTTCCAGCGGCTTGCTGGTGGCGAGCGGGCGATGAAAGTCGCAGCCCTGAGCCGCGGCGAGCAGTTCGATGCCGACCACGCCACAGGCGTTCTCGACCATCTCGGGCAACCGCCGCGCACCGTGGGCGGCCATGGAGACATGGTCTTCCTGGTTGGCCGACGTCGGGATCGAATCGACGCTGGCGGGATAGGCGCGCTGCTTGTTTTCCGAAACCAGCGCGGCCGCCGTCACCTGCGGGATCATGAAGCCGGAACTGAGGCCCGGCTGCGGCGTCAGGAACGCCGGCAGACCGGACAGTGCAGGATCGACCAGCATGGCGATCCGGCGCTCGGCGAGCGAGCCGATCTCGCAGATCGCGAGCGCAATGATGTCAGCCGCGAAGGCCACCGGCTCGGCGTGGAAATTTCCTCCCGACAGCGCTTCGCCGGTCTCCGCGAAGATCAACGGGTTGTCGGTCACGCCATTGGCCTCGGTGGCCAGCGTCACCGCTGCTTGGCGCAGGATGTCCAGCGCGGCGCCCATGACCTGGGGCTGGCAGCGCAGGCAGTAGGGATCCTGCACCCGTTCGTCGCCGAGAAGATGCGAGGCGCGAATGGCCGAGCCTGCCATCAGGCCGCGCAGTGACGCCGCGGCGTCGATCTGTCCCTGGTGACGCCGCAGCTGGTGAATCCTGGGATCGAACGGCGCATCGGAGCCGCGCGCCGCATCGGTCGAGAGCGCGCCGGTCACCAGTGCGGCGCCGAAAAGATTCTCCGCCTCGAACAGTCCGGCCAGGGCGTAGGCCGTCGAAAATTGTGTGCCGTTCAGCAGCGCCAGGCCTTCCTTCGGCCCAAGCACCAGAGGTTCGAGGCCGGCCTCGGCCAAGGCCTGCGCGGCCGGCACCCGCCGCTCGCCGGCAAGGAATTCGCCGACGCCGGTCATCGTCGCGGCCATATGGGCAAGCGGCGCCAGATCGCCCGATGCACCGACCGATCCCTGGCACGGCACCACCGGCGTCAGCCCCCGGGCCAGCAGCGCTTCGAGCAGCCTGACGGTGGCGAGCTGCACCCCCGACGCGCCTTGCGCCAGGCTGCCGAGCTTGAGCGCCATCATCAGCCGCGCAACCGCCGCCGGCATCGGCCGGCCGACGCCGGCGGCGTGCGACAGCACTATGTTCCGTTGCAGGGTTGCGAGATCGGCGGCATCGATCCGCACGCTGGCCAGTTTACCGAAGCCGGTATTGATGCCGTAGACTGGCGCGCCTTTGGCGACGATGGCCGCGACCGCCCTGGCCGAAGTCTCGATTGCCGTGTCGCTGGCAGCGTCGACGGCGGCGGCGGCACCGCGATAGATGTCGCGCCAGCCCGCGAGCGGGACCGCGCCCGGACTCAATCGGACCGTCTTCATGATCTTCTCCTCGCACGCGCGGCGCTGTTCGAGGCTGCGACCGTAGCCCATCCCGGACAGGCATTCGACTCAGCCGGCACCCAGCGTCTGGAGGCCTTGCGCCGCCGCCGGGAGCGCGCCAAATATCCCCCCATGACAACACGCACACCGCTCGCCGGCCCCTCCGTGTGGCAGGGCCAGGACATCAAGGACTCCCGGCGTTGGATCCGCGACCTGACGCCCGACGCGATCGACGAACTCGACGCCGCGGTCAAATCGGTGCGCGGCATGCCGTGGTCCGAAATCACCCGCGAGGACTTCCGGCTGCCGATGCTGGGCGACCTGCTCGACGACGTTTCGGACGAACTCGAAAACGGCTGCGGCATCGTCAAGCTGCGCGGCTTCCCGGTCGAGGGCTACAGCGAGGACGAGCTGCGGCAGATGTACTTCGGCCTCGGCACCCATCTCGGCACGCCGGTGTTCCAGAACCGCAGCGGCGAGATGATGCGCGCCATCCGCGACGAGGGCGCCCACGTCGGCCGCACCTATGGCCAGACCGAGGGTGCGGACAAGGGCACGAAATTCCTCTCCTCCTACGCCCGCACCCTGACCAACGGCGCCCTGCGCTTCCACACCGACCGCACCGACGTGGTCGGCCTGCTGTGCGTCCATCAGGCACGCGCCGGCGGCACCAGCAAGCTCGCCTCGACGCCGGCCATTCACAACGCGATCCTGGCGCGCCGCCCCGACCTGCTGGACGTGCTGTTCGAGGATTTCTGGCGCAGCCGCTTCGGCGAGGAATCGACCGACAAGGAGACCGTCTACAAGCTGCCGATCTTCGGCCTGCGCGACGGCAA
>CALFRN010000022.1 GCA_937919085.1 uncultured Reyranella sp. | reverse complement strand
AAAGGTCGAGCAACTTCCGATAGTCGGCAAGGGTACCGACACGCTCACGACCGACGCCTTCTACCCGCGCCTGCAGCGTGCCCTACGCAAGGACGACACCCTGATCATCGAGACCGGCAGCTGCATGACCCGCCTCAACAAGATGTTGCTGCCGGCCGGCGTCACGGCCCAGGGCCAGGGACTGTGGGGCTCAATCGGCTGGGCGACGCCCGCCTGCCTCGGCGTCTACATGGCGAAGACCTCGGGTCGGACGATCATGGTGACCGGAGACGGCTCGCACCAACTGACGCTTAACGAGCTGGGCCCGATGGGCCGATACAAGGCTAAGCCCGTCATCTTCGTGCTCAACAACGGGCTTTACGGCGTCGAGGACGTGATCAGCGAGCGCGGTCATCCCTACGACGACCTGGCCAAGGTGAACTACCACCTGCTGCCCCAGGCCTTCGGTTGCGAGGGCTGGATGACGATGAAAGTCGGCACGGTGGCCGAGCTCGAGACGGCACTGGCCAAGATCGCGACACACGACGGCGCGGCCTACATCGAGGTCATGATCCCGGAGACCGAGAGCCAGCCGCTACCCGAGGGCACAATCGACCTTGCCTATAAGCTGAAGACGCCGCCCGCCGGCTGAGCGGCCTCGGCCGAGCGACTGTACCGAGCCTTGAAACGTGGGCGCGATCTAGCAAGGATCGCGTCCACGAAGCCGCGAGACGTCGCCTCTGCGGGCTCCATGCGCGGGGGGCGGCTCGCCACTGTTGGGGGCACTCAGGCAAATGCTTGGTCGCGGGCTTCGTGGTCATCCAAGGGCGAGGCGGCGGCTAGGTGCTGGTGCAACGGAGCGCATCAAAGCTGATGACTGACAACGCGCGCGTTCAGCAAGTTCGCTTGCCCGCCCGAGTGAGAGCTATGGTCGAAAGTTGGTGACGGTGTAGATCAAGAAGGCGGCATATCGTGATAGAGCCGATCGGAAATGAGACCGCTCAGGTCATCATCCGCCGCCTGTTCGACCATGTGGATCCGGCCTTCGCCGCCAAGGCCTCGGCGGATCACCATGCCCTCTACCAGCGCGTCGCCATCGACCACCCAACCCTGGTGCCCGAGGAAGCGCGGTCCCCAAAGTACGCGGAGCGACTGCGCGCCTGCTATCCGCTGCATCCGCGCCTGATCAAGACGGCCGAGGAGCGCCTTCGCGTCCTACCGGACTACAATCTCTCCCGCGGCACGCTTCGCCTCTTCGCCCGCATGGTACGCGGCGTCTGGGACGACCCGGTACGCAACCCCGAGATCATCACCGCGGGCGAGATCGACTGGTCGAGCCCGCTGATCCAGGACGACCTTCTCGAGAGGCTCGGGCGCGAGAAGTTCAGGGCGGCGGTCGCGGCGGATGTCGAGGGCCATGCCGGCGAGCTCGATGTCGGTGTCTGGGGACATCATCGGCGCGTTGCCTCCGCGCTTCTCCTCGAAAGCCTCCCGCTCGAAGGGAATAGTGGCCTCGACCCCGCGGAGCTGACTCTCGCCGTGGTCCGGCCGGAGGATGGTGGCGACGAGCCAGCCCATGCTCTCGATCGGCTGGCCGGCGCCTGCTGGCACCTCTACCCGATGAGCGGCAGCGCCAATGCTTGGCAGTTCCGCTACGAGCCCAACATCTTGAAGCAGATCGAGGAGCGCATGGGGCAGGTGCCCCGGGCGGATGCGCTCGACCGCCTCAAGACGGAGGTCCAGAAGTCCTTCCAGGGCGCCTTCGCCAAGCTGCTCGCCTGGCCGCCCAACGCCAAGGCGGTGCCTGAGCGCCCTGAGCTGCAGCTCGCGCTGTGCGAGAATGAAGATGTCGCGAAGGCGGTCGTTACCTATACTGACGACACGCCGGGTGCGGAGACGATGCGCACCTACCGCAACGCCATACTGGCCGTGGCGCCCGACACGAACGGGCTGGAGAAGGCAATCCAGCGCATCCAACGCCTTATGGCTGCCGAGGAGATTGAGGCCGAGCAGACGAACAGCGAAGGCGGTAAGCTGGCACGTGAGCAGCTCAAGAAGCAGATACCGGAGCTGCGGAAGGCGACGCGCCTGGAAGCCGCCCGAGCCTTCAACCGCCTGGTGCTGGCCGACGGCGCGGCCCTGACGATCGATGAGCGCTTCATCACGCCGCCCGATACACCGCCGATGCAGCTTCCCTCGGGCCAGGACGCAGTGAAGGCCTTCGTCGAGGACCGGAAGCTCATCTACGGCGACACCGACAGTCTCTTCCCCGATCGCTTTTTGGAGCTGGTGTTCAGTGGCGCCGTGCCGCTGACGGACGAGCCGGAGGCGCGATCGGCGGCCGCGCTGCACCGGCGCTTCCTCTCGGCTCAGAGCCTTCGATTGGTGCCGAGCGCCACGGTGGTGCGCAGTTCCATCCTGCGTGCTGTTGCCGACGGAAAGCTGGCGGTGCGGCAGGAGGACGGGACGGCCTTCGACGCCAAGGGCGCGGTTTACACGACCAATGGTCAGCGCCGGCGCGACGACGGGCGAAAGCTGACCACGCTGCCGATGGACGATGGGACCGGGGTGGCTGAGGTTGGCAGCACGACGGCCACGGGGTGGCTCAAAACTTCCGGTGCAGGAGAGCCGGCACCGCAGCCGGGTAGCCTCCCGCTCCCGCCGCCGCCGCCGAAAGGAGCCGGGCCGACCTCGACGACGGATACCGAGGTCGCGGCCGGCTACGCCGACAAGCGTATGCTGTCCTGGTCGATGGCGGCTGGAAGAAGGACAATGTTGCCCGCATCCTTGCCACGCATATGCCAGCGATGAAGACGCTGCTTATCGTGGTCTGCACACATGGCGATGGCGATCACGCGGGCGGCCTGCCGGATCTGCTCAGGCATTGGCGCTGTATCGGGCAAGTTTGGCTGCCCGGGCGATGGGTGGATGTCGTGCCGGACCTCATGAAGGACCCCAAGGGCTTCATGAGTGACTTGATTCGAGAGTTGGACGCCATCATCCGCGAGAGCGCACCCGATCCAGTCGTTCAGTCGCCCTTCGATCGTTCCGAAGACTCCACCGCCCCCATCCCTGCCGACATCTCCGGGCACGAACAGGAGGCGCCGCCGGTTCGCGGTACTGGCGGTGCGGAAGCGTCCGATGAGGTGTGTGCAGCCAAAGAAGTTTGGGATGGCCCCGAAATCGATCTCGGCGCGACGGAGCCGACAGACGACCTCCCGTGGTTCGCTGAACTCCGAGCTGCTGAGAACTTGCCGACCGAGGAGGTCGCGGCCACTGCGTTCCAGTCGGCAAGATCGCGCATCAGGTACCGGGAGCGTAGGCGCCGCCTGAATGCGGTAGCAGCAAGGGCGTGGCTCGGAATGGTCGACACCGTGGAGGCGATACGGGGCATCGCTGCCGCAGCCATCGCCCGACGCCTCCGGATCCGATGGTTTGACTATCATGCCTTTGCCGACACGAGGCGGCCCTCCGGCGGGGTGCTGGACTTTCTCGAGCCGATCAACGCGAAGGAGCAGGCGCCGGCGCCGTTCAAACTAAGCCTCCTGATGAGGCTGACGACCATAAACCGACAAAGCCTGGTGTTTCTTGCGCCCCCCGAGCGGTCGCGTCTGGGCGTTCTCTTCTGCGGTGATTCCCCACTCGGGGATGGACGTCGGTTCGCCCAATCCTTCCTGAAGCACACCGCGGCGCCGCGCCTGCCAATCGTGGCAACAGCCCCGCATCATGGCGCAGAGACGAATCGCGCTGCATACGGCTACATGCACTGTTGGGCAAACGTCAGGGTTCTGCTGCGTGCAGGCGGTAACGGCGGGTCAACCGGGGCCGACCTTCAAGGCGCTCACTGGGCCGCTAAAGGTCTGCGCGACCTGTCCGGGAAGCCGACGCCCACCACACATCGCCGGAGTCGTCAATCCGGGACGACGTTCCTGTTCCCCATGGGTCGTCGTGGGGAGGCCCTGTGATTGTGCCTAGCAGCTTCGCGACCCGGCGGCGAACTGCATCCTCGTTCGGAAAGGGGCACTGACGCTTGAGTTCCACCGCTCCCCTATCACTAAGGGACGTTGCGTGGCCGCGCTTTCTGCGCGCGCCGGATGGGCAGTTGGTTGCGAGGCTTTACGAACCCGGTCTTCGACGCGCCGTGCGCTACGACCGCTGCTGCGCCTACTTCTCCTCCTCCGTCCTCGCAGCGGCCGCTTCCGGCTTCGGCGCCTTCATCCAGCGCATTCTGGACGGCGCCATCACCACGAAGCCCGCGCTGCGCCTTCTGGTAAACGAGGAGCTTGCGGAGCCCGATGTGCGCGCGCTGCTGGACGGCGGCGATGAAGCCCCTCTGATCGATACACTGCTCGCACGCCTACCCCCACGGATACCCGGTGCCTGTCTTGCGAGCGAGGACAGCAGAACGGGCGACGGGGCGAGCGGCAACGCAGAATCGCTGCTGCAGTTCCACCCCTAAGCGGCCAGCAGCCGGGCGACCTGGACGTGCTACTTGGGCTTCCGCTCTCGTATCTACGCCGCCAAGAGCCGCGCCCCCTGCGTTGCTCCGACGAAGGGGCGATGCGTATAAGTCATCAGCGCAGGTTCATCACCCACTGTGCCTGCCCAGCGGCTCTCCCCAAGTTAGCCGCTGGCGTCAGGTCGCCAGCAGGCCGAAGCAGGGCGGGAAGCAAATGGGGTCGTTTGAGATATGGTGCCGCACCGTGCGCGACCCGCTCCTGTGGCTGGGCGAGGCCGATGCTGGCGCAACGTGCACCCCCTCGACCGATGATCCCGAGCGCGAGCGCTTTGCGGCTGTAATCGGCGGATGGAAGGCAGTCATTGGCGAAGGCCGGAACGTGACGCTCAAGCAGGCAATTGAACATGCTGAGCGCGGCGCGTCCGCGACACCAGCCCGGCCTGATCTGCTCGACGCATTCCACGCGGTAGCCGCCCCGATGGTGCGCGGGAGCCAGAGTAGGGTCGATACGCGCCGGCTCGGCTACTGGATGCGCAACAAGAAGCGGCAGGTTATTCGCGGCCTGCGGTTCATGTCCGAAGGCGAAAGCCAAGCGGGAAACCGCTGGCGCCTTGAGCGTGCACAAGGGCGGGAGGCGTGAAAGCCAATTCCCCGTCTGGGGCTGCTGTGGTGATGACGGCGATAACGGCGATGTTTCAACCCTTACCTGGAAACTGTCAGAGAAAAATTATGACACTTTGTAGAAGGCGGCCAAAACATCGCCGTTATCGCCGTCATCACCATGGGGGGCACTCCCCCTTCTGTGCACGCTCAAGGGCACCAGCGGATGCCCGCGGTCGGGAGTGAAATTTCCAGCAAAAAATCCGCCCGAGGGTTTATTTCCAAGGCACCAATCCGAAATCTAAAAATCGATTCTTAAATCAAAATCTCAGTGAAAATTGCGTGTCGGGTCAGGAGGCGGGGGTGGGCCCCTTTATGTGCAGGGTGTACCCCCTCCCCTCCCGACCAGGCCGCCGCGGCCAGCAATGCGGGGGGCCACAAGCGCGGGCACATGCACCGCCATCTACTCAACGTTGCCGATCTGAGGGATTGTTCGAGCTTTATATGAACAATCAAATTGTGGCGGCGTCGCGGATGGATCAAACTTGACATGCTGCCAGTGAATTTAACTGCCCACCCGACTGCGAATTATACGGAGCTTGCAATGCGGGGCTTGTTTGCATTTCTAGCACTCTTGGCGATCTTCGAGATTTCGCCGAGCGCCGCACAGGAGATGACTGAGCCGCAGCGCGACATATATCAGACGGCGCTCAGAGTGGATGGCTGGCTCACCGAAGATATGCACAAAGAGTTTTGGGCTGCTGTGCCGAAAAGCGTTCGAAGCAACGCTCAAGCTTGGACGAGTAGGCTGGAAGCAGCCACCAGAACTGCTTTTCACTTTCAATCGGAAACTTGGAAGAGCGCGAGATTGAGCATTCAAGCGAAAACTCCCGTCAAGACTGCAAGCTATGAAAGTACAAAGCAGGAAACTTTGCGCGAGATGGCGAAGATATCCTCCTCCCCAAACATTCGTGCTCAAGTCGAAGTCGGCGCTCGTCATGCTGACGAAATTATCATCGCTGCTGCCACCGGCAAACCATTCACAAGCACGCGCGGCCCTCTCTACGTCACTGAAGAGCTTATAGAAAATATGCTAACCGGCCTCAAAGGGTCGCAACATCGACTCGCTCAGCTTATCAATCCCGTCTGGACAGCCCAGCTACAGAACCAAGAAAGGCGCGAGACTAA
>CALFRN010000021.1 GCA_937919085.1 uncultured Reyranella sp. | reverse complement strand
AGCCTCCAGCTCCTCCATCAGTGAAACGATGGCTCGGTGCTGGTCGATGACCTCGAGGCCGAGCTTGTCGGGATTTTCGTGCAGCGAGTCACTGGACATCAATTACGCCTCCGGCAATCGGCGGAGACAAGACTCCGGCCGCGTGGCCGTTAACGTTGCCGTCGGAGATTGGTTCCGCGATCAGCGCCGCGTGAGACGCTCAACGTCGCACACCGAGAGGTTCTCCTCGACCGCGCGCGGCAATTGCCGCCCGGTCGGCCGCGGCGGCGGAGGTGGCGACAGGACGGCCATGGCTGCTCCCCGGTTGTCGCCAACACCGGTGCGATGCCGGTTGCGGGTCGATTACCCCTGACGTAATGCGACACTACGGCTAAGTGATACGGCGTGGCGGCCTGGCGCCGATCGCGGTCCGGAGGGAAGGATTTCATGGCGAGGCCAGCGAAGGGCCCGGTATCGGCGGGAGCGCCGCGCTCGGAATTGGCCGCAGCGCTCGCCGCCTGTCGCGCCTCCTACGCGGGCGTGGCGGTATTCACAGGCATCCTGAACGTGCTTTATCTCACCGGGTCGTTCTTCATGCTCCAGGTCTACGACAGGGTGCTGCCGGGCCACAGTATCCCGACCCTTGTCGGTCTCTGCATTCTCGCGGCCATCCTTTACGGCTTTCAGGCGATCCTCGAGATCGTCCGCAATCGTGTCCTGGTCCGCCTCGCCGGCTGGCTCGCCGAATCGCTGGATCGCCGGGTCTATAGGCTCGTCGTAACGCTGCCGCTGCGGGCGCCGGCGATGGGCGGCGTCGATCCGGTGCGCGATCTCGACCAGATCCGCACCTTCATGTCGGGGGGCGGCCCGGCGGCCCTGTTCGATCTGCCGTGGCTGCCGCTGTATCTTGGCATCTGTTATCTGTTCCACCCCTGGCTCGGCATCACCGCCACGGCGGGCGCCATGATCCTGGTGGTCATCACGACCGTCACCGAACTGAAACTCCGCCAGCCCGCCATCGAACTCGCGATGCTGGTGGGCAGCCGCAGCAAACTCGCCGAGGCCAGCCGGCGCAATGCCGAGGTTCTCCACGCCATGGGCATGGCCGGGCGATTGGCCTCGGTGTGGGGCGACTACAACCAGAAATACCTCGCCGCTCACCGCCGGTCAGCCGACATCACCGGAGGGTTGGGCGCCCTCTCGCGGGTCCTGCGCCTGGCACTGCAGTCCGCGGTGCTGGCGGTCGGCGCCTATCTCGTCATCGAGCAGCAGGCAACGGCAGGCATCATCATCGCCGGATCAATTCTGGCGTCGCGTGCGCTGGCCCCGGTGGAGGTCGTGATTGCCCAATGGCGGATCTTCGTCGGCGCCCGCCAGAGCTGGCACCGCCTGAACAATCTTCTGGCCAGGCTGCCGGCCGAGCAACCGCTCATGGCCCTGCCGAAGCCGGCGAACCTGCTCGCCGTCGGCGCGATCAGCATCGCCCCGCCCGGCACCAACACCGTGGTCGTCCAGGACGTCGCCTTCGAACTCAAGGCGGGGCAGGGACTGGGCATCATCGGCCCCAGCGCGTCGGGCAAGTCGTCGCTCGCCCGCGCCATCGTCGGTGTGTGGACGCCCGTGCGCGGCACGGTTCGCATCGATGGAGCGACCCTCGACCAGTGGCCGCCCGAGTCGCTAGGTGAACACATCGGCTACCTGCCGCAGGACATGGAACTCTTCGCCGGTACCGTTGCCCAGAACATCGCCCGGCTGGAGCCCGACCCGCCGCCCGAGAAGGTGATTGCCGCCGCCAAGGCCGCCGGGGTGCATGAATTGATCCTCGGTCTGCCGAATGGCTACGAAACGCAGATGGGCGACAGCGGCACCGCCTTGTCGGCAGGACAGCGCCAGCGGGTCGGGCTGGCGCGGGCGCTGTATGGCGACCCGTTTCTCGTCGTTCTCGATGAGCCCAATTCCAGCCTCGATCACGACGGCGACGAGGCCCTGACCCGGGCCATCATGGGTGTTCGCGCCCGCGGCGGCATTGCCGTCGTCGTCGCCCACCGCCCCAGCGCGCTTGCCGGCGTCGATCAGTTGCTGGTGTTGAGGGCTGGGCGCCAGCAAACCTTCGGCCCCAAGGATGCGGTACTGAGGGAAGCCATGCAGGCTGCGGCACCGGGTGGCCCGCCTGCGGCGCCGCGCGCCGTCTCGGCTCCTGTCACGACGGCGGCGCGGCCGGCCTCGTCATGGCCTGCGTCGGTTCGTTCAGCACCGACGGGCGCCGCCCACCCGCTATCGCCGGCGTCGCGCGACCGAGATATGCCGTCATGACCGATCCCGTGTCGGCAGCCAGGCAGGCCACGCGGCGCAACCTCGTGGTCGGGTTCGCGGCCATGTTCCTGCTTCTCGTTGGCGTGGGGGGCTGGGCCGCGACGACCGAAATCTCCGGGGCGGTGATTGCCTCCGGCAAGCTGGCCGTCGATTCGAACGTCAAGAAGGTCCAGCATCCGACGGGCGGTATTGTCGGCGAACTGCTTGTCAGGGAGGGCGATCGCGTCAGTCAGGGCGACGTGCTGGTCCGGCTCGACAGCACCCAGGCACGCGCCAGCCTCGCCATCGTCACCAAGGCGCTCGACGAACTCTCAGCCCGCCGGGCCCGCAGCGAAGCCGAGCGTGACAGCGCCGCCAAGGTCGTATTTCCACCAGATCTTGTGGCGCGGCGCGACGATTCAGATGTCGGCGGCTTGCTCGCAGGAGAACAGCGGCTGTTCGAGATGCGCCGGTCGGCGCGCGACGGGCAGAAGGCCCAGCTCCGTGAGCAGATCCAGCAGCTTCAGCTTCAGATCCAGGGCAATGAAGCCCAGCAGACCGCCAAGGACAAGGAAGTCCAGCTGCTGTCGAAGGAGCTGGAGAGCGTTCGCATCCTGTGGAAGCAGAACCTGGTCCAGATCAGCCGCGTCACCGCGCTCGAACGCGATGCCGCCCGGCTCGAGGGCGAGCGCGCGGCACTGGCGGCGGGTGTGGCACAGAACAGGGGACGGATCGCCGAGCTCGAGCTCAAGATCCATCAGATCGACCACGACCTCAGCACCGAAGTCGGCAAGGACCTCGCCGAAATCCGCGGCAAGACATCCGAGCTGACCGAGCGGCGCGGCGCCGCAGAAGACCAGCTCAAACGCATCGACCTCGTGGCACCCCAGGCCGGCAGGGTGTTCCAGAGCAACGTCCATACCATCGGTGGCGTGATCCAGGCGGGAGAGCCCGTCATGTTGATCGTGCCGGAGGCGGATTCGCTGATCGTCGAGGCCCGGATCGCGCCCCAAGATATCGACCAGATCCATGTCGGGCAGGCCGCCATCCTGCGGCTCGCCGCCTTCAACCAGCGCACCACCCCCGAACTGGTCGGCGAGGTCGTCCGGATCGGCGCCGACGTGACCCAAGAGAACCATAGCAAGGAGTCCTACTACTCGGTGCGGATCCGGGTCCTCGACGGCGAGCTGGCACGCCTCGAAGGGTTACAGCTTGTCGCCGGCATGCCGGTCGAGGCTTTCCTCCAGACGACGCCGCGAACGGTGGCGTCCTATCTGGTGAAGCCGCTGACCGAGCAGCTGTTCCGGGCTTTTCGCGGACGGTAGGGGCATTCAGAGCCCCGCGTGGCGGCGATTCTAAACTATTTGTAACGTGACGCCGGAAGCGCTGGTCAGGCATATACCAACAAGATCGGCGCCCTCAACATTGCGCAGCTCGCAGTCACCGGCACTGGGGCTCCCGGCCCGGTCTATGGCACTGCGGATATCGACGGGAAATGGGTGACGACGGCCGCGCAGTTCGGCAACGGCACGTACACCGCGAAAATGACGGAGTTCAGCCCGGCGGATAAGGTTGCCTTGGGGCCAGCGAGTACCTCCTTGAACTTCACCGTCAATCTCGCCGATCTGCCGCTCAGCGCGGCCGGCGGCAACTGGGTCCGTCTGCAGACGACCCATTCGACCCTGCCGAACGGCACGGTGCTGGTCTATTCGACCGACGCCGCCGGCAACCTAGTCGGCCGCGACGGCCAAACCGGTGCCGGTGTCACGCTGGCAGATGCCATTCGTGGCCGCATCGGATCGGTGACCGACGATCACGGCAACGTCATGTTCGGCGGTGGGCAATCGGTGTATCTGGCCACCGATCTGCGGCTGCACATCGCGATCGAGGGTGGTGACGGCGTCGTCGAGTGCACCACCGGCGTGAGCATCGCCGGAACCGGACTGCTGGATCTGGCCGTCAGTGGAAATCTCGGCACGATCCGGTTCACCGCCACCGTCGACAACTCCCTGTCGGCGACCGAGGCGCTGGCCGGCAGCCAGCGGCTGGCCGACCGGCCGTGGGTCAGCCTCACTCAGGGCCAGACCGTTCAAATGGAGATCGCCGGCAGCGCCTCCAATATC
>CALFRN010000020.1 GCA_937919085.1 uncultured Reyranella sp. | reverse complement strand
GCACCATCGTCGCCGCCCAGGGCACCTACTGGCTGCAGGCCGGCGCTTTCCCCGGATCGCCGATCCGCGGCGCCGCCGGCTGCGCCTTCGGGCCCTACGACATCGAGAATGCCTACACGCTGGGCTATGACGTCGTCTCCAACCGCTCCAAGGTCGCGGCCTACCGCGCCCCCGGCGCGCCGATCGGCGCCTATGCTGTGGAGTGCGTACTGGATGAGCTGGCCGAGAAGCTCAAGATGGATCCACTCGAACTGCGCCTGAAGAACTCCGCCAAGCAGGGCACCAAGGCGGTGCATGGACCGGTCTATCCGGTGATGGGCTACCAGGAGACAGTGAAGCAGGCGCTCGCTCATCCGCACTACAAGGCACCGCTCGGTCCCAACCAGGGCCGCGGCGTCGCGTCCGGCTACTGGTTCAATGCCGGCGGCGAATCGAGCGCCCAAATGAGCATCAACGAGGACGGCACGGTCGTGGTCATGACCGGCCATCCCGATATCGGCGGTTCACGCGCCTCCACGGCCAACATCGCCGCCGAGCTTTTGGGCATTCCCCACAGCAAGGTGCAGGTGCTGATCGGCGACACCAGCAGCATCGGTTTCTCGAACCTGACTGGCGGCAGCCGCGTCACCTTCGCGTCGGCAATGGTGGTGACGCAGGCGGCCGAAAAGGTCATCACCGATCTCCGCAAGCGTGCGGCCAAGATCTGGAAAATCGACCCCGAAGCCGTCACCTGGGACAACGGCGAGGCCAAACCGGCCGGTGACAATGCCGGCAAGTTCGATCCGCTGTCGCTGGCCCAGCTTGCCGCGCGGGCGACCGAGACCGGCGGCCCGATCGGCGCAGGCTCGTCGATCAATACTGCCGGCGCCGAGGGCGGCTTCAGCACGCACATCTGCGATGTCGAGGTCGACCGCGACACCGGTCGCGTCTGGGTTACTCGCTACACCGCCTTCCAGGATGTCGGACGAGCGATCCATCCGGACTATGTCGAGGGTCAGATGCAGGGCGGTGTCGCCCAGGGCATCGGCTGGGCCTTGAGCGAGGAGTACATCTACGACAAGAACGGGCGCCTCGATAACGCCGGCTTCCTCGACTATCGCATGCCCGTCACCTCGGACCTGCCGATGCTCGATGCGGTCATGATCGAGATCCCAAACCCGAAGCATCCGCAGGGCGTGCGTGGCGTCGGCGAGGTACCGCTGGTCCCGGTGATGGCCGCGGTTGCCAACGCCATCCACGGTGCGCTCGGCCAGCGCTTCTACAGCCTGCCGATGTCACCGCCGAAGGTGCTGGACGCGCTGGAGCCCGTGGCGAAGGCCGCCGACTAAGCCGTTCCGAGCTTTGCCAAGGGGCGCGCTGCGTAAGCGGCGCGCCTCAGCGCAGCCGGCCGCCGGGCATTCGCTGCAAAGAACGTCACCGCGTTGATTGTCGTGCTTCTGCTCGTTCTCGCTACTCCTGATATTCGATAGTGCCCGGCTCGGAATCTTCTGCGGAGCTTCACGACCCGTGGACCTCGGAAGTCCGCCAGCATGGCCTCGAGACCCTTGTTGCAGTCTGTCTTTCATCTGAAATTCTGTATCTCTGCATGCGCGGCGGAATCGTGCACTATCGAGATCGCCTTTGCCCCCACTCGCGTCAAAGCAGCCCGACGGCGATGACGGGAAACAGCAACAGCAAAGCGAGCGCCACGAAATCGGCGGCTACGAACGGTGTTACGCCGCGGAAGATCGCCCACAAATCGAGATCCGTTGCCACAGTGCGAACGACGAACACGTTCATGCCGATAGGCGGCGTGATTAAGCCCATTTCGA
>CALFRN010000019.1 GCA_937919085.1 uncultured Reyranella sp. | reverse complement strand
TGCGTTTGAGCGTGGGGGTCATTGCGCGCGTTCCCGCTTCGCCGGATTGGGCAAGCCGAAGAACGCCCAGCCATTCCACTTCGTGCCCGTGATATGGCAGGCGATGGCCGAGAGCGATTTGAACAAGCGGCCGGCATATTCGTAGCCGCCATCAACGACGACAGCCTCGTGGGCGACGTCCTGGTATTCGCGGATCAACCTCGTGCCGATCAGCAGCCGCTGTGCTGTGCCGGCATGGGCGCTCCTGGCGCGGCCGGCACCCTTGCCCGCCGGCATGTCATCGACCAGCGCATCGAGCCGCTTCTGGTAATCCGCCGCCAGCCCGCCGTAGGTCAGCTCCTGGATCCGATGTCCCAGTCCGCGCACCAGAAACCCGCGCCGGTACGCCGGCGGCTCCACCCCGAAATACTCGGTCCACATCGCCTTCAGTTCGTCCTGCGATCGGTCTTGGAGATCGGCGATCTGGCGCAGGATTGGCGTTGTCATGGCGTCTCTCTCCGGGCGTTTTGAGTGGCGCCATGACCGCTTCCTTCGGCCGGTAAGTCGAGAGAAACGTCTCCAGTCGTGTGGCCGTGGGGCGGTGGCGTGGCGGCCATGCGATTGCGCCTGCGCAAGAACCCCAGGGCCAGGAGCTGGCCGATCTCGGCCAGGCGTTCGTCGGGGGTCATCATCTCTGGCTTCAGCGGGTTCATGTTCAATCGCCGTTGTGGCGAAGGAACATGATCGCGCTTCATTTGAGAGAAAATGAGAATCTGCCAATGAGCGAAGCTGCGCGGTAAAGAAAGTAGCAGAGTGAAAAGTCCGACGCGCTCTGGGTGATTCGCTAGTGTCGCGAACCTCTTTAGCGCCCCAGTTTCAGACGGCGCAAATCACGCCGTTCACAGGGCTCTTATCGATGAGCTAGATCAACGCATGCTGCAACACAAAGCCGCCCAAGGCGCGGATCCGCGGCACGACGGTGTCAGAGGCGTCGGTGGACGAAGTAGAAGTCGCAGTCGGCCTCGGGTCTGGAAAGTTCGGGAAGGCCGACACGAGCATATCGAAACGGCGAAACGTCACTAGAAATCCTCGACGATTGCCAAGATCTCCTTCGATGGTGCTTCGTAACTCATAACCTGAAGGTCGTAGGTTCAAATCCTGCCCCCGCAACCAAAAAGGCGGCTAACCCAAAAGGTTGACGGGCTTTGGCTTTTGGCGATTCTCCTGCCAGTGCGCCGTGGAAGCACTGTGGAAGCAAGAGGGCGCGTAATCCTGCTCAATTCCATGACGCCCTGGAGAGTTGTCCGCGTCAACGACGCGTCCATACGAGCGCAAAACATATTGTCCATCTTGGCGCCGTTTGCTCTACCCTCCGACGTCGAACTTCAAGGGGACCCGCATGCCCGACACCGTCGCTGAGACTCATACGATCCCGGCGCCCAGCCATCCGCTAGATCCGTTGACGCCGGGCGAGATTCGCCGCGCGTCCGCTGCAGTTCGGGCCGAGCACGATCTCGGAGCGGGCATGATGTTCGAGACCATCACGCTGCACGAACCGGAAAAAAGCGCGGTGCAAGGTTTCCGCGCGGGAGCGCCGTTTCCACGCGAAGCGTTCGTTTGTGCCTTCGACCGAACTAATGGCGAGGTTTGGGAAGCGCGGGTCGATCTCATCGCAAATAAGGTCGTCGACTGGCGGCACATTCCCGGCGTTCGGCCCCGCATTTTGCTGGATGACATAACTCTGGTCGGGGAAGTGGCGCGGGCCGATCCGCGGTTTCGGGAGGCACTGGCCAAGCGCGGCATCACCGATATCGAAAACGTTCAAGTCGACCCCTGGTCGGCTGGTAACTATGGCCTGCCGGACGAAGAGGGCCGGCGGCTCTCGCATACGTTCTGCTGGTATCGGAGCGAGAAGAACGACAACGGCTATGCCCATCCCATCGAGGGACTTTGCGCCGTGGTCGACCTCGACCGTGCGGAGGTTCTCCGCGTCGACGATCATGGTGTTGCCGACATCCCGAAGCACGATCGCAACTATGCAGCACGCTATCGCACTGTCTTTCGCGACGACGTGAAGCCTCTGGAAATCGTTCAGCCGGCCGGCCCAAGCTTTGTCGTCGAGGGCAACGAGGTTCGCTGGCAGAAATGGCGGTTACGCGTGGGCTTCAACGCCCGCGAGGGGCTGGTGCTTCATGCGATAGGCTACGAGGACGGGGGGCAGTTGCGTCCCGTGCTGCATCGGGCGGCGTTATCTGAAATGGTGGTTCCCTATGGGCACCCGGGCGGCGGACATTTTCGGAAGAACGCTTTTGATGTCGGCGAATACGGTATCGGCGTGCTCGCCAACTCCTTGACGCTAGGCTGCGACTGTCTCGGCGCCATTCGCTATTTCGACGCCTGGCTGGCGGACAGCAAGGGTGACCCCTACTGCATCGAGAGCGCGGTGTGCCTGCATGAGGAGGACTTCGGAATCCTCTGGAAGCATACCGATCTCTTCACGGGCGAGGTCGACGTCCGGCGCGCCCGGCGGCTGGTCGTGTCTTCGATCTCGACCGTGGGCAACTATGAATACGGATTGTTCTGGTATTTTCATCAGGATGGTTCGATCCACTTCGAAATCAAGGCGACAGGGATTCTCAATACAGCCGGCCTTGCGCCGGGCGAGGCACCGACATTTGGCACCATCGTCTCTCCCGGCGTCTATGCCCACTATCATCAGCACGTATTCAACATACGGCTCGACGTAGCAATCGATGGGGAGCGTAACCGCGTCGTCGAAGTCGACACGGTGGCGTTGCCGGTTGGCCCGGACAATCCTCACGGCAATGCCTTCACCATTCGCGAAACCGTCCTTGCGACGGAGCAGAGCGCCCAGCGCAACGTCGATTTTAACGCGGCCCGCTACTGGAAAATCGAGAATGCCGAGGCGCGCAACCGGCTGGGGCAGCCCACCGCCTACAAGCTGCTGCCGCTGAATCCGATTCCGACCTTCTCAAGTCCTCAATCGATGGTGTCCCGACGCGCTGCCTTCATGACCCGGCAGCTCTGGGTCACCGCCTATCATCCCGACGAGATTTATGCCGCCGGCCGCTACCCCAACCAAAGTCGCGGTGGGGACGGTTTGCCCGCGTGGACTGCTGCCAATCGGCCGCTGGTCGATACGGACGTCGTGGTCTGGCACAGCTTTGGTCTGCACCACATTCCTCGCCCCGAGGATTTTCCTGTTCAGCCCGTTATCACGGCGGGCTTCGCCCTTCATCCGTCGGGCTTCTTCGCCGAGAATCCGGCTCTCGATGTTCCTCCGGCTGCCAGCAGCATGAGCTGCTGCGTCGACTGACACGGCGACTCAACTCTCAGGGTTGACCTATGCAGCCTGAGCAGCTGCTCTATCAACATAATGCGGTCGGCGTCGCCTCCGCACGCTGGCACGCGCGGGATCGCGACATCATCAAAACCGGTAGAGCACCTAGCGTGCCTTCTCAAATGTCTGCCTCGCCCAGGCGCAGGCCTCGGCCATTGCGTCGTCCGCCTTGGCGACCACGCCGGCCCAGAACAGAAAGCCGTGGTTCATGCCAGGGCGGCGGGTGATCACGGTCGGCACCCCTGCCGCCCGGAGCCGTTCCCCGTAATGCTCGGCTTCGTCACGCAAGGGGTCGTACTCGGCGCTCATCACGAAGGCCGGTGGCAACCCGGAGAAGTCCCGGGCGCGCAGCGGTGAAGCATACGGACTCTCCGCCTCCACGGGGTTGGTGAGGTAGTGCTCCCAGAACCACTTCATGGTGTCGCGGGTCAGTCCGTAACCGTCGGCGTTCTGGTCGTACGAAGGCGTACCTGGCGTATGGTAGTCGGTCACCGGGTAGAGCAGCATCTGGCCGCAAAACTCCGGCCCGCCTTCGTCACGAACGCGTAGCGCGGTGACGGCGGCCATGTTGCCGCCGGCGCTGTCGCCGGCCAACATAATGCGCGCCGGGTAGGTGCCGAGTTCTGCTGCGTGTGCGGCTGCCCAGAGAGTCGCCGCCAAGCAGTCGTCTGGCCCGTTCGGAAACTTGTGCTCGGGCGCAAGCCGGTAGTCTACCGACACCACCACGCAGCCTATACCGGCCGCCAGGTTACGGCACATGCCGTCGTGTGTATCCAGGCTGCACAGCACGAAGCCGCTGCCATGAAAGAACATCATTAAGGGGAACGGCCCGCTGCCTACGGGCGTGTAAATCCGAAGCTTGAGTGGCCCACCCGGCCCGTCGATGCTGCGTTCAACGATCTTCGCCA
>CALFRN010000018.1 GCA_937919085.1 uncultured Reyranella sp. | reverse complement strand
ATCGACTCATTACCGCGGACGATCTCCTCTTCCTCCTCCTCGCGCGACAGCGTGACGGGCAGGCGATGGGTCCAACCGTGATGGGCAAGCTCGTGGCCTGCCTCGACATAAGGCATCACGGCCTCCGGTGTACTGTCGATCGTGTGGCCCGGCGTGAAGAACGTCGCCTTGACCCCGTAGCGTGCCAACAGGGTCATCAGGCGTGGAATGACCACGATATCGTACTCACCGCGCGAAAGTGCGGTCGGCGACGTCAACCCACGCGCGATGAAGCCGGACAGATGGTCGTGGTCGAAGGTCAGGCAGACGACGTGGCGTGGCATGGCGAGGCCTCCTGGTGGTCTCGGGGAAGCTTAGGCAGATTTGTTGCCTTCGCCCACCAGAGCCTGCATGATGGCGTCAATTATAAAGAAAAAGAGGCCGAGTTCAGGGAGGAAGCATGGTGGGCGAGTCCGCCCAGCGCGCGCTCTTGCGCGAGGACGACAATCAGCTCGTGGTCACAGGGGTGTCCAAGAAGTTCGGCGGTGTGACCGCGGTTCAGGACGTATCTCTCGACGTGCCGCGCGGCAGCATCGTGTCAATCATTGGCCCCAACGGTGCCGGCAAGACTTCGCTCCTCAACATGATTTCGGGCTTCTACAAGCCCGACGCCGGTCGGGTATTGCTCGACGGCAAAGACATTACCCACAAGAAGCCGAGCGACATTGCGGCACTGGGCATCGCCCGCACGTTCCAGAATATCGCCCTGTTCAGCGGCCTCACCGTTCTCGACAACCTCATGCTCGGCCGCCACGTCCGGATGACGGCGGGTGTGCTCTCCAGCGTCATCTATTGGGGAATGGCCCAGAAGGAGGACATTGCTCATCGCGAGGCGGTTGAGGAAATTATCGAATTCCTGAAGCTGCAGGATTTGCGCAAGCAACCGACCGCGTCGTTGGCCTACGGCCTACGGAAGAGGGTGGAACTGGGGCGGGCGCTGGCGTCCGAGCCCAAAGTCCTGCTGCTCGACGAGCCGATGGGCGGCATGAACCAGGACGAAAAGGAGGACATGGCGCGATACGTCCTCGACGTGAACCAGGAACGTGGCGTCACCGTCGTGCTGATCGAGCATGACATGGGCGTTGTCATGGACATTTCCGACAAGGTCATCGTGCTGGACCGCGGGCGGGGGATTGCGATTGGATCGCCCGATCAAGTCCAGAGCAATGCCAAGGTTGTCGAAGCCTATCTCGGGGTAAGCAAGGGCGGAGACAGGTCATGAGTGCGGATGTTCCGGCCGATACGATGACGCTGCCGATGCTCCTGCAGCGAAACGCCGAGATCGATCCGGATAGCCCGGGGATGCGTGAGAAGACCCGCGGGGTCTGGCAGACCTACAGTTGGACGTCCTACCGCGACAACGTCCGGGATTTCGCGCTCGGCCTCGCATCGTCTGGTTTCAAGCGCGGCGACAAGCTCTCGGTGATCGGCGACAACCGCCCGCAACTTTACTTCGCGCAACTGGCCGCCCAGGCCCTCGGCGGGATATCGGTGCCAGTTTATCAGGACTCGATCGCATCGGAGCTGATTTATGTGTTGAACCACTCCGAGGCGTCGGTAATCGTTGCCGAAGATCAGGAGCAGGTGGACAAGGCGCTGTCGCTGAAGGAACAGCTGCCTCGCCTGCGCATGATCGTGTTCGACGATCCACGGGGCCTGTGGGGCTACGACGATCCGATCCTTCGCTCGTTCGCCAACGTGATAGAGGACGGACGCGCATTTGGTAAAGCAAATCCGACCTTCTATGAAACCGAATTGCTCAAGGGGCGGCCGGACGAAGCGGCAATGATCGCCTATACCTCGGGGACTACGGGCACACCGAAGGGCGCCATGCTCAGCCATCGCAACATGATCGCGGCGGCCGAGGCCTTCATGGAAGTGAACGAGGTAAAGCGTGGGGACAATTGGCTGTCGTACCTGCCGATGGCATGGGTGGGAGACGCCGCATTTACGCTTGGCATGGCTCTTGTCGGGCGCCTGACGGCAAACTGTCCGGAGAATCCGGAGACCGTCCAACGCGACCTGCGCGAACTCGGGCCCAATGCCATGCTTGCGCCGCCGCGTATCTGGGAGAACATGCTGACCCAGATGCAGATCAAGGGGGGCGATGCGACCCCGGTCAAGCGACACATCTTTGAGTTTTTCCGAAGTCTCGCCGAACACTGCGAACTTAAACGATCAGACGGCAAGCCCTTGTCGATTGTCGACCGTCTGGGGCTCGCGCTTGGCGAGATACTGGTCTACGGCCCGGTGCGCGATCAGCTCGGACTGCGTAACGCCCGCTGGTGCTATACGGGGGGCGCGCCGCTCGGGCCCGACACCTATCGTTTCTTCCGTTCTTTTGGCATCAATCTCAAGCAGGTCTATGGCGCGACGGAAGCGTCGGCGATGATCTCCTGCCAGCCCGACTCCGAAGCCAACCCCAACACCGTGGGGCGCCCGATCCCGCAAATCGAGGTCAAGATCGACGATCGCGGCGAAGTCATGCTGAAAGGGCCAAACGTCTTCATTGGCTACTTCAAGCAGGAGGAAGCAACGCGCGATACCATGACGGCCGACGGCTGGCTGAAGACCGGCGATGCCGGATTTTTCGACAAGCAGGGTCACCTCGTCATCATCGACCGCGCAAAGGATGTCGGGAAACTCGCCGATGGTTCGGCCTTCGCGCCACAGTTCATCGAGAACAAGTTGAAGTTCAGCCCTTTCATCCGTGAAGCCGTGGCTTTCGGCGACCAAAGGCCCTTTGTGGTGGCAATGATCGCCGTCGACATGCAGACGGCGGGAACGTGGGCCGAGAAGCGTGGCATCGCCTACACCAGCTTCATGGATCTCAGCCGAAAGCCTGAGGTCGCGGCAATGATCGAAGCCGAGATCGCCAAGTCGAACGCCACGCTGCCCGATGTGCAGCAGATCAAGCGCTTCCTTCTGCTGAACAAGGAGCTGGACGCCGACGACGCCGAGATGACGCGCACGCGCAAGGTCCGCCGGCGATTTGTCGCCGAGAAGTATGCTGCGGTCATCGAGGGTTTCTACGGCGGCAGAGCGGAAGTTGAAGTGACGACGGAGATCACCTTCGAGGATGGCCGCAAGTCGACCCTGAATTCGACCATCTCGATCCACGATATCGGGGCGGGTGCCCCTGTTCTCCAGGCCGCGTGAGGATATCGCGATGTCGGAAGATATGGAATTCACCTTCGCGCTGATCCTGAACGGCGCTTCCATAGGCCTGATGTATTCGCTGATCGCCTTGGGATTCGTCTTGGTTTACAAGGCCACCGACGCGATCAATTTCGCCCAGGGCGAGTTCGTCATGCTGGCCGGCCTGATCGTGGCGATGCTGATTTCGTTCGAGAGTGTGCCTCTCGCCATCGCGGTCGTCGTGGTGCTTGCCGTGATGATCGGTTTCGGATTTGGACTGGAGCGGGTCGTCTTGCGGCCCTTGCTCGGGCGCCCCGTGGTCGCGGTGATTATGGCAACGATCGGCCTGGCTGCAGTGCTGCGTGGGCTGGGTCCGGTGATCTTTGGCAGCGAAACGCGGGCTCTGTCGCTTCCGATCGGTGACGAGCCGGTCGTCATCGGGCCGGCGAGCTTGCCGCCAATTCAGGTGCTGGGCGCTGTCGTGGCCATCGTGTTCTTCCTGGCCTTTAGCTGGTTCTTTAAGAAAAGCCGCATGGGCGTGGCCATGCGCGCCGTAGCGGACAACCAGCAGGTGGCGCAGGCGATGGGCATCAACGTCGAACGCTACTTTGCACTCGCATGGGCAATGGCGGGTATCGTATCGGCCATGGGCGGCATCGTGTGGGGCAGCATGCTGGGCGTCGATGTGCATCTGGCCCTGGTCGGCCTGAAGGTGTTCCCGGTGGTGATCCTGGGTGGCCTGGACTCTATCGGCGGCGCGCTCGTCGGAGGGCTGATCGTCGGCATTGTTGAGAGTCTCGCCGCCGGATACCTCGACCCCTATGTCGGTGGCGGCACCAAGGATTTTGCACCCTACGTCCTGATGATCCTTGTTCTCATGATCAGGCCCTACGGCATATTCGGCAAACGCAAGATCGAACGCGTGTAGGCCAATGTTTCATCGCGAATCCGGAATATTCAAGACGACCTACGCCGGCGACATGGCGCTCTATCCGTTGCCGATCGCCAAGTGGACGGTAGCGGTTCTGGTGCTTGTCTTCGTCGTAATTCTGCCGCTCACGGTTCACGAGTACTATCTCTCCATCCTCAATCTTATCTTCATCGCCATCGTGGGCGCGCTCGGTCTGAATATCCTGGTGGGCTATACCGGACAGATCTCGATCGGCCACGCTGCCTTCATGTCCGTGGGCGCCTATACCGCCGCCAACCTTGCGGTAAGAATGGACCTGCCGTTCTGGATAACCCTGCCGGCGGGCGGGCTGATGGCCGCGGCGATTGGCGTAGTCGTGGGCATGCCGAGCCTTCGCATCAAGGGCCTTTACCTGGCGATCGCCACACTGGCTGGCCAGTTGATCATTGAATGGACCATCAACCACGTACCGGCCATTTCGGGCGGCGCCCAGGCCTCCATAGAGGTCGACCGGCCGAGCCTCTTCGGATTCAGCTTCGATACCCAGCACAGGCTCTATTACTTTCTTCTGTTCTTCGCTGCGATTGCCATCGTGGCAACGCTCAACTTGGTTCGCAGCCGCATTGGTCGAGCCTTCGTGGCGGTACGCGACCAGGACATCGCAGCCGAGATCATCGGCATCGACATTTACCGCTACAAGCTCCTGGCTTTCGCGATATCATCGTTTTACGCAGGTGTCTGCGGCGTGCTGTACACCTACTATTTCGGCATCGCGAACTACGAGCAGTTCCAGCTCATCGTCTCGATCGACTATCTGGCCATGATCATCATTGGCGGCCTGGGGTCGGTGTTGGGTTCGATCTTCGGCGCGATCTTCGTCACCTTGCTGCCGATTGTAATCCGGATATTGATGGAAGACGTGGGGGCCCTGTTCTTCACGCAAGCGGAAATCGCGAACGTAATCTCCGGGCTGCGGTTGGGCGTGTTCGGTGGCCTGATCATCTTCTTTCTTATTGTGGAGCCCGAAGGGCTCAATCGACTGTGGAGGAATATCCGGAGCTATTTCCGGGTCTGGCCCTTCTCCTACTAGAGCGGGGCATTACTGAAGGGAGGAACCCATGACGAGGTTCGTTAGGAGTTGGCTGGGAATCGCGGCAACGACCGCGACACTGACGATCGGCGGGGGCCAGGCCTTCGCCCAGAAGGAGCTCGTATTCGGCCTGCAATGCGATCGCACCGGGCCGACTGCGACCGTTGGCACCGTGTTGTGCCCGGGTTATCACGACTATATCGCCCTGGTGAACAGCAAAGGCGGAGTCGAGGGTTATAAGATCAAGGTCCTCGAGATCGACAACGAATACAAGGTGCCGCCGGCCATGGAAGCGCACGAGCGCTTCAAGAAGGAGGGTGCGGTTCTCGAGGGCATTTACGGTACGCCACAGACCGCCGCTCTCAACAAGAAGCTGGAGGAAGACAAGATCCTCGGTACTTCGCCAGGATTTGGCACGGCCTCGGCCGCCGATGGCAAGCGTTATCCCTATACATTCCCGATCGCAGCCAGCTACTGGTCGCAAGCCGGTGCCGCCGTGGCATACGCCAAGGAAAAGTTGGGCACGCTCAAGGGCAAGAAGATCGCCTATCTCTTCTACGACAATCCGGCGGGCAAGGAGCCGCTGCCCATTCTCGAGGATCTCGCCAAGTCCGAGGGCTTTGAGATGCGCACCTTTGCAGTTCCGGCACCAGGGTTGGAGATGGGTGCGCAGATCCTCGATATCACCGCGCGCTTCAAGCCGGATTTCATCATCGCCCATCTGTTCGGGCGGTCTCCGTCGGTGGCCATCAAGGAGTTGAAAGGCAAGGGCTATCCGCTCAGCAAGGTCGTAGGCCTGGTTTGGGCAAGTGCCGAGGCCGACATCATTGCGGCCGGCGGCATGGGTGTCGCGGAGGGCTACAACACCATCCAGTTCGCCGGTGTCGGAAAGGATTTCCAGGTCATCAAGGACATCGAGGCCATGTACAAGGCGCAGGGTAAGCCGATGCCGAAGGAGATGGACTCGACTGTCTATTACAATCGAGGTGTCCTCATAGCCGCCTTGCATGTCGAGGCAGCTCGCAATGCGATCAAGGCCAAGGGAGGCGCGGCGCCGAATTCGGAGGAGGTCAAGAAGGGCATGGAGTCCATCAAGGGCTTCACGCTCGGCGGTCTTGTTCCACCGATGGAAATCACGCCCGCCGATCACGAAGGTGGCGGGTGGGTTCAGATCTGGACGGTGAAGGGCGGCAAGCTCGTCAGGTCCAAGGATTGGTTCCAGGGGTTCCGCGCGGTGATCCAGAAGCACGTTGCCGAAGACGCAAAGAAATCCTGAACACTTGAATGGGCGGGCGGCGAGAGATCGCCGCCCGACTTTCCATGCTGACGATCAACAACATCGAAGTGGTCTACGACCGCGTGATCCTCGTCCTTAAGGGGGTATCGATCGACGTCCGCGAGGGCGCCATCACGACATTGCTGGGCGGAAACGGGGCGGGCAAGACGACGACGCTGAAAGCCATTTCCGGCGTATTGCACAGTGAACGTGGCCAAGTGACCAAGGGCACGATCCATATCGGCGACCGCCGTATCGACGGCATGCGTGCACACGATGTGACGCGACTCGGTCTGGCGCAGGTGTTCGAAGGGCGGCGCGTTTTCGAACACCTGACCACCGAGGAGAATCTGACCGCAGGTGGCCATGTGCAGAAAGACGGCAGCGCCGTCCGACAGAGCATTGATCTTGTTTATTCGTACTTCCCGCGCCTCAAGGAACGCCGCCATCAGCATTCGGGCTATCTGTCCGGCGGCGAACAGCAGATGCTGGCGATCGGCCGGGCGTTGATGAGCCGACCCCGGGTGGTCCTGCTCGATGAACCGTCTCTTGGCCTGGCGCCAATGCTGGTTGAGGAGATTTTCGGCATCGTCGATCGCCTGGTGCGCCAGGAGAAGCTTTCGGTGCTCCTGGTCGAGCAGAACGCCACCATGGCTCTCGCCGTGGCCGATCACGGCTACGTCATGGAGAATGGCCGCATTGTACTGGAAGGACCGGCCGACAAGCTCCGGGATAATTCCGACATCAAGGAGTTCTATCTCGGTCTCAATGAAGGCGGCGGGCGCAAGTCATATCGCGATACAAAGCACTACAAGAGACGCAAGCGCTGGCTGTCCTGACCGGGGATTTCGTCTTACCCTGACGCTGTGGTCGCGAGGCGGGGAAGGGCTTCATGGACGAGATTGAACAGCTGCGTGAGATGATCGGGTCGGCGACACGGATCGTGGCGTTCACCGGCGCCGGCATCTCGACCGAATCCGGCATTCCGGACTTTCGCTCTCCGGGCGGCATCTGGACGAAATACCAGCCGATCTACTTCGACGATTTCATGTCGTCGGAGGAAATGCGGCGGGAGTCGTGGCGACGGAAGTTCGCCACCGAGGGAACCATGATCAAGGCCGAGCCCAATGCCGGGCACCGCGCCTTGACCAAACTGGTCGAGCAGGGCCTCATGACTGCCATCATCACCCAGAACATCGACGGCCTGCACCAACGCTCGGGCGTGCCGGATTCCAAGGTGATCGAGCTACACGGCAATACGACCTACGCAACCTGTCTTGACTGTGGTCACCGCCATGAGCTCGAGCAGATCCGAAAGCCATTCCAGGATGAAGGCAGGCTGCCGCTCTGCGTCAAATGCGAGGGCATCGTGAAGACCGCCACGATCTCGTTCGGGCAGGCCATGCCGGAAATCCCGATGGCGCGCGCCCAGGACGCGACTTTGGCCTGTGATCTTTTCGTCGTTCTGGGCAGTTCGCTCGTCGTTTATCCGGCGGCCGGGTTCCCTGGCATGGCCAAGCGCCGGGGTGCCAAGCTCGTCATCCTCAACCGCGAGCCGACCGACCAGGACGACAGCGCCGACTTGGTGATTCATGCCGAAATCGGGCCGACCTTGAGCCGGGCAGTTGGCGTCAACTGAGCCACAATCGTTGCGATACTCGACAGGACAGGGTTTAATCGCCGCCAGTCAGGGAGGCTTGCCATGTTGATCAAACGCCGGACCGCGCTGCTCGGCGGCCTGGGTATTGCCGCGGTGGGCGGGATGCCGACTTTCGCGCAGGATATCACGTTCTTTCGAATCGGCACGGGTGGCACGGCCGGCACCTACTTCCCGATCGGTGGGCTGATCGCCAACGCCATTTCGAACCCCCCTGGTTCCCGCGACTGCGCCGCCGGCGGCTCGTGCGGCGTGCCGGGATTGGTTGCCACCGCCGTTGCCTCGAATGGATCGGTCGCCAACGTCAATGCGATTGCGAGCGGCAGCATGCAGTCGGGGTTCGTGCAGTCCGACGTGGCGTATTGGGGATACACCGGCACCGGAATCTACGAGGGCCGTCCAAAGGTCGAAACCCTGCGGGCCATCGCGAACCTCTATCCCGAAAGCTTCCACCTGGTGGTCCGCAAAGGCTCAGGCATCAAGTCGATCAAGGACCTGAAGGGCAAGCGCATGTCGCTGGACGAGCCCGGCTCGGGCACGCTGGTCGATGCCCGGCTCATTCTGGCGGCCTATGGCATGACCGAAAAGGACATCAAGGCGGAGTATCTCAAGCCTCAGCAGGCTGCCGACAAGCTCAAGGATGGCGCGCTCGACGCCTTCTTCAGCGTGAGTGGCTGGCCACAGGGCGCGATCTCCGAACTCGCCGCCACGACCGGAATCGATCTTGTTCCGATCGACGGACCGGATGCCGAGAAATTGCTCAAGCAGTACAGCTTCTTTGGAGCCGATGAGATTCCGGATACGGCCTATAAGAACGTGGCCGGGGTGAAAACGGTCAGCGTCAATGCGATCTGGGCAACATCGTCGAAGCTGCCCGACGCACTGATTTACGGCATCACCGCAGCACTCTGGAATCCCAACACCCGTAAGCTGCTCGACTCAGGGCATGCCAAGGGCCGGGCGATCAAACTCGACACGGCTTTGAAGGGGCTCGGAATTCCCCTGCATGTCGGGGCCGAGAAGTTCTACAAGGAAAAGGGCCTTATCAAGTAGAGGCTGGGCCGCGGCGATCACCTGAGGCATCGCCTGCGGCTATCCGGGGGAACGCTTGAGTCTGCAAATCGACCACGCGAAAGCGGCGGCACTCGAACGCGAATTCGATGCCGACATGCAGTTTCGTCCGCTCGGCGTCGGTGGAAACTGGATCGTGGTGGCGCTTCTGCTGTCGCTGTCGGTGTTCCATTTCTATACTGCGGGCTTTGGCCTGTTGCGCGAGCAGACGCACCGCGGCATCCACATGGCCTTCGTACTGGGGCTGATCTTTCTTGTCTTCGCGGCCAACCGCGGGAGCCGGGCGACAGTCCCGGCCACGGGATGGCTGAGGCCCGGTGGCGTGCCGCTTTACGACTGGGCGCTGTTCGGTGCAGCCGTCGTGTCGTCACTCTACTTGCCGTCTATTTTTCACGATATCGCGTTCAAGACCGGCAACCCCGATCCACTCGACGTGGCGATGGGAACGACCCTGACGATCGTCGTGCTCGAGGCGACGCGCCGGACGATGGGTTGGGCGCTGGTCGTCATTACCCTTGGGTTCGTCGTCTATGCCTTTGCCGGACCATGGATGCCGGGAATCCTGGTTCATCCCGGAACGTCATGGTCGCAACTGGCGGACCATCTCTATCTCACCAGCCAGGGCATCTACGGCATCCCGATCGGTGTCGTGGCGACCTACGTGTTCCATTTCGTGCTGTTCGGTGTGGTTGCAATGCGCATCGGACTGGGCCGGCTGTTCCTGGCGCTTGCGATGGCGGTAGCCGGCCGGTTCGCCGGCGGGCCGGCGAAAGTTGCGATCTTCGGCTCGGCGCTCTTCGGTATGATTTCTGGCTCGTCGGTCGCCAACGCAGTCACCGTCGGTTCATTGACCATCCCGATGATGAAACGGCTGGGGTACAGGCCACATTTCGCGGCAGCCGTCGAGGCGACGGCCAGCACCGGCGGGCAGATCACCCCGCCGGTCATGGGAGCGGCGGCCTTCCTCATGATCGAGTTCCTGGAGTTGCCATACCAGACGATCATCGCGGCGGCGATGATCCCGGCGTTCCTGCATTTCTACGGTGTCTTCATCCAGGTACACTTCGAGGCCAAGCGGCTCGGCCTGCGCGGCCTGACGCCGGAGGAAATGCCCGACTGGCGTGCTGTCCTGAAGCAGGATTGGGTTACGCTGATTCCCCTGGCGGCTCTGATCTGGAAGATATTCGACGGGTCAACTCCTTACCTGGCCGCCTTCTGGGGCATATTTCTCTGCATCGCCGTCGGCCTGATCCGCTCCGAGCGCCAGCGCACCCCGACCATCGAGATCCTGCTCGTGGTTGCCTGGGCGGCGCTGCTGACGTTTGGCCGCGGGATGCTGCCTGGCGACTTCGGCGACTGGTTCGGAGAAATCTGCTTCAGTTCCTTTGTCGTGCTCTGCGTCGTCCTGTGGCTGCGCAATCCGGCGCCGGCGTTGCACTGGCGCGATCTCGCCGATGCCTTTGTTGTGGGCGCCAAGTACGCGCTGGCCGTCGGCGCAGCCGCGGCGGCAATCGGGGTCATTGTCGGTGTCGTCACCCTGACGGGCACTGCCCTGAAATTCGCGACGATCATCGTCAATGTCGCGAATGATGCCACCGCGCTGGTCCACGTCTGGTTGCCTTTCGACAAGGTAACGCTGGTCAAATTCTTTACCCTCGCGATGACTGCGATCGTCTGCATCCTGATGGGATGTGGTGTACCGACGACGGCGACTTACATCATCATGGTTACGATGGCGGCGCCGGCTCTGGCCATTCTCGGCGTCGCGCCGCTCGTGGCGCACTTCTTCGTCTTCTATTACGGCGTGCTGGCTGACATAACGCCGCCCGTCGCGGTCGCAGCCTACGCCGCAGCCAGCATGGCCGGCGCCGATCCGTTCAAGACAGGCAACACGGCGTTCCGGTTGGCGCTTGCGAAGGTCCTGGTCCCCTTCATCTTCGTCTTCTCGCCGGCCTTGCTGATCGTCGTGCCGGAATTCAACTGGCCGGACTTTCTCGTCACGTTCGCCGGCTGCATCGTGAGTATCACCTTTCTTGGTGCGGCCCTGTCGGCATACATGCTGGCGCCGATGACGATGTGGGAGCGCGTCTGGCTTGCCGTTGCCGCCATTCCGGCGATGGCGAGTGGCGCCATGCCACTATTGGCCAGCGTCGTGCTCGGCCTGCCGGTGGTTGGACATCAATTCTGGCGGATGCGGAGACGTACCCATGCGGTTGAAGAATAAGGTTTGCGTCGTTACAGCGGCGGGGCAGGGGATCGGTGCGGCGACGGCACGGGCCTTCGCCCGAGAAGGTGCCACGGTGTGGGCGACCGATGTTGATGCCGCCAAGCTCGAAGCGTTGGCGGATGTGCCTGGCGTTCATATCCACAAGCTCGATGTACTCGACAGGGCGGCGATCACCGCCTTCGCCGGGCAGACCGGGGCCATCGACGTGCTGTTCAATTGTGCTGGTTTCGTCCATCACGGCTCGGTGCTTGATGCCACCGACGAGCAATGGCAGTTCGCCTTCGACCTCAACGTGCGCAGCATGTTCTGGACGATCCAGGCGTTCTTGCCCGGTATGCTGGGTAAAGCGTGCGGCTCCATCGTCAACATGTCGTCGGCGGCGTCGTCGGTGAAGGGGGCTGCCCTGAGGTTCGTCTATGGTACCACGAAGGCTGCCGTGATCGGGCTCACCAAGTCGGTGGCGGTCGATTATGTAGGCAAGGGCATTCGCTGCAATGCGATCTGTCCGGGAACCGTCCAGACCCCCTCGCTGGACGATCGGATCGGTTCCTTGGGGGGCGGTGCGGACGCCCGGCAATTCTTCCTGCAACGCCAGCCCACGGGCCGCTTCGGCTCGGCCGAGGAAATCGCGGCGCTGGCCGTCTATCTGGCCAGCGAAGAGGCGGCGTTCACGACCGGGGCAGTACATGTGGTCGACGGCGGCTGGAGCGTCTGACGATGAACATGTCGGCGATGGCCGCGCTGGCACCGGTCATCCCGGTTCTGACGATCAAGCGGCTGACTGACGCGGTGCCGCTGGCACGGGCGCTGGTCAGAGGCGGTCTCCCGGTCCTCGAGATTACGCTGCGGACGGGGCCGGCGCTGGAAGCGTTGCAGGCCATAACAGGCGAGGTCGAAGGTGCTGTGGTAGGGGCGGGGACAGTACTGACCGGCGCCCAGTTCGACCAGGTTAAGCGCGCCGGGGCACGGTTTGCTGTCAGCCCTGGCTGTATGCCCAGCCTGGCCCTCGCGGCGTCCGCCTCGGGGCTACCTTTTCTGCCCGGCGTGCAGACAGTGTCGGAGGCCATGGAACTCGCGGAGCGAGGCTTCAATCTGCTGAAATTCTTTCCAGCCGGGGCGGCCGGCGGATTGGCGTGGCTGAAGGCAGTCGCCGCGCCACTGCCCGAGGTACGGTTCTGCCCCACCGGGGGAGTAGGCGCCGATACCGCCTCGGCCTACCTGGCCCTTGCCAACGTAGCCTGCGTGGGCGGTTCCTGGGTGGCGCCTGCAGAAGCCGTGGCCGGGCAGGACTGGACGCGGATCGAGCGACTCGCCGCCGCAGCAGCCAGGCTCAAGCGGCCCTAGTATTTGTGCGGGAAAGGTGCTTCAAGGTGACTTGGGAGTTCAGGCGATTTTGATGAAAAATCTGGTTTTCGCGGCGATTGCGCTGACCATGGGTGCCAGTGGAGCTGCCCGGGCGGATGCCGTTCTTGTCTTAAATTCGGACGAGGCTTCCTACAGCATACTGAGTCGCAGCGGCCGGGTTGAGCTGGCGCGTTTTCCGGTCGGACGCGAGCCGCACCATGTGATCGTGACACCAGACGGCAAGGAAATGCTGGTCGGGTCCACCGCAACAAACGAGCTGCTCGGGCTGGATATCAAGACCGGCGAGCGCACGCGGGTGGTCAAGGACATCATCGATCCCTATCACCTTGGCTTCAGCCCCAACGGCAAGTGGTTCGTCACAGCCGCCTACCGGTTGGACCACGTCGACATTTTCCATGCGGACGGATACCGCCTCGCCGGACGGATATTCATCGACGGGCTGCCCAGCCACATGGCATTTGACGCCGAGTCGAAGACCGTCTTTGTGACGCTCCAGCAGAGCGGTCGGCTTGCGGCGTTCGATTTGCAGACCCAGACCCTGAAATGGAATGTTCCCGTAGGTAACACGCCGGCGGGTATCGTCATGTTGCCCGACAACCAGCGCTTGCTGGTGGCGCTGACCGGCGAGGACGGCATCGTCGTTGTCGACCCGAAGGACGGCGGCGTGAAAGGCACATTGCAAACCGGCAAGGGTGCGCACAACTTCTGGCCCAAGGGTGATGGACGGCTTTACTTTCTGAGCAACCGCGTCGAAGGCACGGTGTCGCTGATCGACACGGTTGAGATGAAGGTGGTTGGCGAGGTCCGCGTTCCGGGAGGCCCGGACTGCATGGACATCACGCCGGACGGCAAGGAGCTTTGGGTTACCCAGCGCTTCCTGCGCCGGGTCGCGGTGATCGACGTCGATCAGCTGAGGGTCGTTGCCAGTATTCCGGTGGGCAAGTCCCCGCACGGCGTATTCATGCTGCGTTCGGGGCCGGCGAGACCGACTGGCGGGCCGATCCGCGCGGCGTCGACGGCAGGCGACCAGAAGTAAGCAAACGCAGCCATGCGCGACCTCATTGATATATGGGTCGGTATCCAGACCTGGATCTTCGAAACCGTAGTCGGTCCACTGCTGTTCGGGTTCGGGCAGATGGCTTGGTACGAGCCAGGTTACAACGCCGTCGAATTCGTCATGCTGGGCGTAGTCCAGATCGCGGTCATTGCCGTCGGTATGCGCTTCTTCGAGCGGCGATGGCCGCTAGAGAAGCCCGGCAAGGACGACCGTCTGATTCTGGTCGACCAGATCTACACGCTACTCAACAAACTTGGCGTCGTTCCGCTGGCGATCTTCATCGTTACCTATCCGCTGGTTCAGGAGATCGAACTGGCGGTGCGGGCCTGGGGTTTCGCGCCGCCCCGGCTAGAACGGATTTTGCCGTGGCTTGGCGACAATGCGCTGGCCTCGTTCCTTGTCTACTTTGTCCTGTACGATTTCGCCGCCTACTGGCTGCATCGCGCGCAGCATGCCTTCCCATGGTGGTGGGCGCTGCACAGCCTGCACCACAGCCAGCGCAAGATGACGGTGTGGACGGATGACCGCAATCACGTCGTCGACGATCTGCTGATTACGCTGGCATTGGTTCTTTTCTCCCAGCTCGTCGGCGTTCAGCCCGGGGAGTATGTCGTCATCCTGATGATCGGCCGCCTCGTCGAGAGCTGGTCGCACGCCAACGTCGACATGAATTTCGGCTGGCTCGGCAATCGGCTGCTGGTCGGTCCGCGCTTCCACAGGCTGCATCATGCGCTTGCGAATCCTGACGAGCGCCATATTCAGGATCACAATTTCGCACCCGTATTCTCGATCTGGGACATCCTTTTCGGTACGGCCATCTACGACACCCGAAACCGGCCGACGGGCGTGGCCGATCCGGCGGTAGACCGCGATAATGACCATGGCTGGACCGCCCAGCAGGTAAGAGTGTTCTGGCGCTTTGTGCGGGCCTTGACCCCAAAAATCAGGCGCGCGACAGCACTCTGAGGACTTCGGCCGGTCGGGGTATGGCCGCGATGGCGCCATAGCCGGTCGTCGACAGCGCGGCGGCGACATTGGCGTAGCGTGCGGCGGCTTGCAGTTCGTCGCCAGCCAACAGGCGGGCGAGGAAGGCACCGTCGAACGTGTCGCCGGCACCGGTCGCGTCGACTGCCTGAACCTGATGGGCCGGCACGCGGAAGCGTTTCTGAGGGGTGGCGATCAGCGATCCCTCGGCCCCCATTTTCAGCGCCACCAAAGGGGCGCCAAGGCCTAGATAGCGGTCGACGATGGCATCGGGAGCAGACAGTCCGGTGAGCTGCTGCGAGTCATCGAGACTGGGAAGGGCGAGGTCGCAGCGCGCGATCGTGGCATCGATCGTCTGGCGGGCAACATCGAGATCCCAGAGCCGGAGACGAAGATTGGTGTCGTAGGAGACTTTCACGCCGGCCGCCCGGGCTGCAGTGATCGCAGCGTCACAGGTCTGCCGGGCGCTGTCGCTGATCGCCTGGCCTATGGCCGACAGGTGAAGGAACCGTGCTCCGGCGATGTAGTCCACGGGAAGCCCTTCCGGCGCTATCAGCGATGCCGCGGAATTCTTGCGCAAATAGTCGAACTTGTGGCCCGATTCGCTATGGGTGACGAAACTGACGCCCGTCGGTGCACTCGCATGGCGGGTGACGTGCGAGGCATCGACACCTTCCGATTTCCAGAGCGCCAGAAAGGCGTCGCCCATCCAATCCCGGCCGAGCGCGGTGATGTAGCCGCTCGCTACGCCTTGGCGAGCTGCCGCTATTGCGACGTTCTGCGAATCTCCGCCAAAACCCTGCAGCCATGTTCGGCCGTCGCCTTCGCGCGGCCGGTTGAATTCGATCAGGGGCTCGCCGAGGCAGACGACGGCGGGAGAGGCATTCATTTCAAACGGTTTGTCATGACGTCGGTCGAACCTCAAGAGAGTCGCTGGACTTCCGGGGCACATTCTCTCAGGGTTGCGGAAATAAAACCGGAGGAAAGTGGATGGCCAAGAAGACGGGCGCCAGCGGAAAGTTAGACGGCAAGCGCCGGCTGCGCAGCCGCGAGTGGTTCGACGCTCCGGGTGATCCGACCATGGCGGCGCTGTATCTGGAGCGCTACATGAATTTCGGCCTGACGCTTGCCGAACTGCGCAGTGGTCGGCCCATCATCGGCATCGCTCAGACCGGCAGCGACCTGTCGCCGTGCAACCGCCACCATCTCGACTTGGCAAGCCGTGTGCGCGATGGCATCCGTGATGCCGGCGGCATCCCCATCGAGTTCCCGGTCCATCCTATCCAGGAGACAGGCAAGCGACCGACGGCGGCGCTCGACCGCAATCTTGCCTACCTCAGTCTGGTCGAATGCCTGTACGGCTATTTCTTCGACGGTGTTGTGCTGACCACGGGCTGCGACAAGACCACTCCCGCCATGATCATGGGGGCCGCTACGGTCAACATTCCGGCGATCGTGCTGTCGGGCGGTCCGATGCTGGACGGGCATTTTGCCGGCGGCCTTGCCGGTTCGGGCACCATCGTCTGGCATGCCCGCCAGGAGCTGGCGGCAGGCCGAATCGACATGGAGAAGTTCGTCGAGATGGTGGCTTCGAGCGCGCCCAGCGTCGGCCATTGCAATACCATGGGCACGGCGCTTTCGATGAACAGCATGGCCGAGGCGCTCGGTATGTCGCTCACCGGCTGTGCGGCTATTCCAGGCCCCTACAGGGAACGTGGCCAGATCGCCTACGAAACCGGCAAGCGCATCGTCGATATGGTGTGGGAGGATTTAAAACCATCGGACATCCTGACCCGCAAGGCGTTCGAGAATGCCATCGTCGCAGCGAGCGCGCTCGGTGCCTCGACCAATTGTCCGCCTCATATCAACGCGATTGCCCGGCATATCGGCGTTGAGCTCGTCAACGCCGACTGGGACAAGATTGGCTACGATATTCCTCTGCTGGTGAATTGCATGCCCGCTGGCAAGTACCTCGGCGAAGCGTTCCATCGCGCCGGCGGCGTGCCGACCGTCATGGCCGAACTTCTGGCCAGGAAGAAAATCCACGGCGATGCTTTGACCGTCACCGGCAAGACCATGACGCAGAATCTCGCGGGCGCAATGCCGGCCGATGGCGAAGTGATCAAGACCTACGACAAGCCGATGCTCGACACTGCCGGCTTCGCCGTTATGACCGGTAATATTTTCGACTCGGCGATCATGAAGACCTCGGTCATCTCGCCGGAATTCCGCAAGAAGTATCTGGAGCGCAAAGGCGACAAGGATGCCTTCGAAGGTACCGCGATCGTATTCGAGGGGCCGGAGGACTATCACCATCGGATCAACGATCCCAAGCTGCCGATCGACGAAAACAGTATCCTGTTCATCCGCAACGCCGGGCCGGTGGGCTATCCGGGCGCGGCGGAAGTGGTGAACATGCTGCCGCCCGACCGGCTGGTGAAGGGCGGCGTGCTGCTGCTGCCTTGTGTCGGAGATGGCCGGCAAAGCGGCACGTCAGCCAGCCCGTCTATCCTGAATGCCTCGCCCGAAGCCGCGGTCGGCGGCGGACTCGCGCTTCTCAGAACCGGAGACAAGGTGCGCATCGACATCGGCAAGCGTCGTGCCGACATTCTGATCTCGAGCGCTGAATACGCCAAACGCAAGGCGGCGTGGAAGCCCGACCTCAAGGAGAGCCAGACACCGTGGCAGGAGTTGCAGCGCAAGTTCGTTGGCCAGCTCGCCAGTGGCGCCTGCCTGGATTTCGCCGTGAACTACCAGAAGATCGCACAAACGAAGGGAGTGCCGCGGCACTCCCATTAGCGTCGCGCTCAGCGGAAAAGGCGCTGCTCGACGGTGACTGGCAGATCGCCGCGATGTACCAGAATGATCGACCAGGGCGACGTTGGCTGTCCCGTGGGCCTGTTTGCCGGCGGAGGTGGCGAGCTGGTGGTGGCAGAAGTCCCCGGGGCCGCGAAACCTGCCATGCCACCGGGATTGGCTGTTCCGAGCGCAGGGCCGCTGGCGACCGGCCTTGACGCCATGCGCTGTGCGAGCATGACATCAGGTGGCATGCGCTCCTCGAAGACGACCACAATGCGATCACGCCGTCGACTGGTCGACAGGATATTGACCGTGTATCCCTCGCCAGCGCGGCGGCCGAGAAAAATGCCGACCGCTCTCATCCGACCCTGCTCGAACATATCCGGCGCAGGAAGGCCGACCCGACTCCACAGGCCGCGCCATTCGGCCATCGTGCCGGCGATTACCTGTTCAGGCTGGCGGGTCGTCGCAGTGACGCCGTGCCAATGGCGAAATTCCACCGATTGGGCCATGGCAGTACCGCCAACCGTCGCGAGCACCATCAGCATCGCAAGCAGGACTCTGGCGCGCACGTCGAGCGATTGCGCCATGGACCTTAGTGCTTGGGATGCTGACTTACTGCTCAATCGCACGGCAGGATCTCGTAGTGGAGCCGGAACTGGATGATGGGAGTGAGCAAATGACCACGACACTTTGGCTCAATTGAGGCCGTAGGTGGCGAGCGGGGATGGTCGCTCACATCAATCGCCCGTGCGTGTTGCATTCGGGCAACACATCAGACTGAACCCTTCGGGGGCCTGACTCGCCATCTTTCGACGCTAGCCGCTTGGGAAAGGGAGTCGGCGTTTTGCGTTCGCACAGGTCGAACGCACATCACCCATTTCCACCACATACAGACCGCCGCGCTCGGCATGTCCTAGCTGCGTTTTGCCTTGTCTGCGGCGTTGGCCGACTGGATCTGCTCGCGGATACGCTGCCAGTCGGCTTCGCTGTAGGCCATCATGTTGGAGAAGGTGCCGTTGCCCATGATCCCCATGGCGCCGTCGATCGCGATCACCTCGCCATTGATGTACTCGACCTCCTCGCTCATCAGGAAGGCGGCCATGTTGGCGAGTTCGCTTGGCCGGCCGACGCGACCCATCGGGTTGCGCGCATTGTAGCGATTGTCGTCGCCTTCCTTGAGCGGATTGAGCCTGGCCCAGGCACCTTCGGTGGGGAAGGGGCCGGGGGCGATCGCGTTGAGTCGGATGCCGTGCCGTGCCCATTCGACGGCGAGGCTCTGCGTCATGACGGCGACTCCGGCTTTGGACATGGCCGACGGCACGACGAAGGGACTGCCGGTCCACACCCAGGTCGTCAGAATGCTGAGCACGCTTGCCTTGCGTTTTTCGGCGATCCAGCGTTTGCCGCACGCATTGGTCATGTAGAACGTGCCATGAAGGACGATGTTGGCGATCGCATCGAAGGCGCGCGGGCTGAGATCCTTGGTCTGGGAAATGAAATTGCCGGCGGCATTGTTCACCAGTCCATCGAGCGGCCCGGCAGCCCAGATCCGTTCGACCATTTCCTCGACGGCGGTAGCGACCCGGATATCGACAGTGTGAACGTCAATCTTGCGTCCGGGATTTTTCGCCATCACCTGCGCGGCGGTTTTTTCCAAGACGCTGCCGCGACGACCGCAGATAACGCAATCGGCGCCGAGCTCGACGAATTTTTCCATCATTATCCGGCCGAGTCCGGTGCCACCACCGGTGACCAGGAAGCGCTTTCCCTTGAACAGATCGGGTTTGAACATCGATCGGCACCTCGTTGTTGCATTGGTGCCGTCGTCTAACTGGTCTCGCCACCCGCTCACAAGGGCTGTTGCTTCCGCGCAATGGAATGATAGGATTTCGATATAACAACAAGGGATCGTTGAATGACGACCCAGCAGGGGGAAGCGAGCGGGGACGCGAGTTCTGTTGAGCTGCGTGGTAAAGTAAAGTGGTTCAACGCGGTCAAAGGGTACGGATTTCTTGCCCTCGACATCGACAATAGCGACGCGTTCTTGCATGTGACGACACTTCGGCAAGCCGGGCATGAGGATATCAAGCCCGGTGCGACCGTCGTTTGTGCCGGCGTCCGCGGCCCCAAGGGGTGGCAGGTCATGAAGGTGCTCGAAGTCGATTCGTCGACGGCAGTCGCCGTGCCGCCCAAGCCGCCGCCGATTCCGGACGGCGTCGCGATGGGCGAGTACATCGTGGCGCTGGTCAAATGGTACAACAACGAACGCGGCTACGGCTTCGTCACCCGCGAAGCCACTGACGGCGACATCTTTGTCCATGCCGCCGTATTGCGCCGCCATGGGCTGGAGTCCCTGGTGCCGAGCCAGAAGGTGATGATCCGCATCGGCGAAGGCGAGAAGGGCCTTCAGGTCATCGAGATCAGGGCCGCTTGAGCCAGCCTCACCGGACGTCGCGCAGGTAGCTGTCCGCCGCCGGCGCTTGCTTGATCAATCCGCGCTTCACCAGGAACGCCGCGAAGGCATCGTAGCGTGCCCGGTCGAGCGCCGCCGGATCGTTGGCCAGCAGGGGTACCGTGTCCCGCCACGCCATCCGGTTGAGGTCGTTGTCGAGTTCCTTGCCGTACTTCGAGAAAATGGCCCAGGCCTCGGTCGGATTGGCCTTCAGCCATGCCGTGGCTTCCGTGATCGCGGCGAGAAACTTCTTGGTCCGTGCGGCGTCGTGCGTTTCGCGTTTGGCGACCAGGATGAGTTCGTCGTAGACCGGCACGCCGTTCTCCTCGACCAGCCAGAGTCGGCCCTTGGCCTTGTTCAGTTCAAGGTCGTTCAGTTCGAAGTTGCGGAAGGCACCGATCACGCCATCGACCTGCCGGCTCATCAGGGCGGTCGTGAGGGCGAAGTTGATGTTGATGAGGGTGACGTCCTTGAGCGCAAGGCCGGAACTTTCGAGGATCGCGCCCAGCAGCGCCTCGTCGAAGCCGGCGATCGAATACCCGATCTTGCGGCCCTTGAAATCGGCAATGGTCTTGATCGGCCCGTCATCGAGGACAACCAGCGCATTGAGCGGCTGGGCGACGAGGACACCGACCCTTACCAGAGGCAGACCTTCGGCCACCAGCATCTGCAGCGTCGGCTGGTACGACACGGCATAGTCGGCCTGGCCCGCCGCCACCAGCTTGGGCGGCGCATTGGGATCGGCCGGCGCGATCAGTTCGACATCGAGGCCGTGCTTGGAAAAAACCCCCTTCTGCTTGGCGATGACCAGCGCGGCATGGTCGGGGTTCACGAACCAGTCGAGCAGGACTCGGACCTTGTCCTGCGCGACGGCCGGCAAGGCCGTGCACGCAATCGCCAACGCCATCATCATCTGAACCAGTAGACGCATCGTCAGTCTCCTTGAGAAATTTGCCACGGCACAAGCCGGCGGACGGCCCAGTCCGTTGAGTAATAGAGAGCGAGGCCGAGCAGGCAGAGCAGGAAGAGAGCAGCGAAGGCCAGCGGCG
>CALFRN010000017.1 GCA_937919085.1 uncultured Reyranella sp. | reverse complement strand
CCTTGAGCCTCTACCTCGACTTCGTGAACCTGTTCCAGTTCCTCATGATGTTCCTTGGACAGGAACGCGAATAGCCGGGAACTGAGACACCAATCAGGGCGCCCGGGTCGCAAGACCCGGGCGTTTTTCTTTGCAGGGAGCATGCCGTGCCGGTGAATCGGTTCAAGGCCTTTATCGACAGCGAAGCCGCCTCGGCGCTGCCGCTGATCGCCGCCGCGATCCTGGCACTGGTACTTGCCAATACGCCGCTCGCCGGCACCATCGCCGACCTGCTGCGCGACAAGGTCACCGTCTCCTATGGTGACATTGGCCTCAGCAAATCATTGCTGCTGTGGATCAACGACGGTCTGATGGCGGTGTTTTTTCTGCTGGTTGGCCTCGAGATCAAGCGCGAGGTCGTCGAAGGCGAGCTGTCGCGGCCCTCGCAGGTGGCGCTGCCGGTCGCCGCGGCCGTCGGCGGCATGGTCGTGCCGGGTCTCATCTACGCGGCGTTCAACTGGGCCGATCCCGTGGCACTGCGCGGCTGGGCGATCCCGGCCGCCACCGACATCGCCTTCTCGCTCGGCGTCCTGGCGGCATTGGGACGCCGCGTGCCGCTGGCCCTGAAGGTCTTCCTGACCACACTGGCCATCGTCGACGACCTCGGCGCCATCCTGATCATCGCGGCCTTCTACACCAGCCAGCTCTCCGTGCAGGCGATCGCCCTGGCGGCCGTCTGTATCGCCGGGCTGGCGATCATGAATGCCGCCGGCGTGCGCCGGATCGGCCTCTATATGCTGATCGGCGTGGTGCTTTGGGTCTCGGTGCTGAAGTCCGGCGTGCATGCCACGGTGGCCGGGGTCGTGCTCGCCATGTTCATCCCGCTCAAGTCGTCGGGGGAGGACGATTCGGCCCGGCCCGCGATCCAACTCGAGCACGCGCTGAAGCCATGGTCGGCATGGTTCATCATGCCGGTGTTCGCCTTTGCCAATGCAGGTCTTTCGCTCGGCGACCTGTCGCTCGACAGCCTGCTGGATTCCGTGCCGCTGGGCATCGTGGCCGGCCTCTTCGTCGGCAAGCAGGCCGGCATCTTTCTGGGTGCGGCGCTTCTGATGTGGGCGGGCCTAGCCACCATGCCGGCGGGGGGCTCGTGGCGTGGCCTCTATGGCGTGTCGATCCTTGGCGGCATCGGCTTCACCATGAGCCTGTTCATCGGCACGCTCGCCTTCGACGATGCCGCGCACGAATCGCAGGTGCGGCTGGGTGTTCTGGTGGGTTCGCTCTTGTCGGCGGTGGTGGGCTACGCCGTGCTGCGCTGGCCCTCGCGACATTGAGGGCGGCGCGGTGCCGCGCGGCCATGCACCAGATTGCGCGATGCCTGTCGGGGTCTATACTTTGCCCCATGCGGCGCACTTCCTATGAGCAGATGAATTGTTCGATCGCCTCGGCACTCGATGTCGTGGGCGAACCGTGGACGCTGCTCATCGTGCGCGATGCCTTTTACGGCGTGCGGCGCTTCGACGAGTTCCAGGAGAATCTCGGCATCGCGCGCAATGTGCTGACGGCGCGACTGAAAAAACTGGTCGAGGCAGGTGTCTTCCGCAAGTCCGTTTACCGCCAGCGTCCGCTGCGCCATGAATACCGGCTGACCGACAAGGGGGCCGCCTTGTTCACCGTCATCGTCGGCCTCAAGCAATGGGGCGACCGCCACGGCGAGGCGGCGCGCAGCGGTAAGCCGATGGACCTCGTCGATCATCGCGACGGACGGCCACTCGAACCGGTGCTGATCGATGCCGCGAGCGGCCAGCGGCTCGAGCTTACCAATGTACGCGCCGTGGCCGGTGCTGGCGCCGACCAGGCCACGCGGGCTTTTTTCGAGCGCCTGGCGCTCAACCGGCCGCCGCGGTAGCGGCGGAAGGCTTCAGGAGTCTTCGGGCTCGATCTGCTTTCCATCGAGCGTCTGGCGGGCGCGAGCCGCGGCATCGGTGTCGGCGGCTTTTTCCGCCCTTGTCCGTCCGAAGCGCCGGCGATTGGCATCCGCCTCGCTGTCACGTTCGCGCCGCGCCTTTTCCTTGCGTGCCCGCTTCAAGTTGACGATCTCGGCCATTTTTTCTCTATGCCGCGCCGTCGGGCGATGCGCTAGTGTTTCATCGAGCCGGACGGCAGGAGGTTTTCATGACCCCAACCACACGCAACAGACTTCTGATCGGCGGCGGTGGCATCGTCGGTCTGCTGATCGTAGCCCTGATCGCGGCACCCGCCTTCATCGATGTCAATTCCTACAAGCCTATCATCGCGGCCGAGGTGAAGAAGGCGACGGGCCGCGACCTCGTGCTCGACGGTCCGATCAGCCTCTCTCTGCTGCCGGTGCCGACCGCGACGATCAGCGGCGTCAAGTTCTTCAACGTGGCGGGTTCCAAGAACCCGAACATGGTTGAAGTGAAATCCATCACCGTGAAGCCCTCCCTGCTGGCGCTGCTGACAGGCGGCATCGAGGTGAGCGAGGTGACCCTCGTCGAGCCCAAGATCGTTCTCGAGGTCAACGCCGAAGGCAAGCCGAACTGGGAATTCGCCCCGTCGGTGGCGCAAGCCAAGCCGGCGGCGGCCAAGCCGAGTTCGGCCCGGCCGCTGTCGCTCGGCCGGCTCACGATCGACAACGGCACGCTGATCTTCAGCGACTCCAAGACGGGTCTTTCGGCGGTCGCTGAAAAGGCTGATTTTTCCGCGTCGGTCGGCTCGATCGACGGTCCCTACTCGTTGGCCGGCAGCGCCACGCTCAACGGTGCGCCGCTCAAACTCGAACTCGCCGTCGGCGCCAAGCAGGCTACCGGGCACAAGGTCGACCTCTCCCTGGAGGCCGGCGGCGGCAAGGCCACGTTGAAGGGGACATTGAGCGAACTCGGGCCGGATGCGCGTTTTGCCGGCACCGCTTCTGTGGCCGGCGAGCAGTTGACGGTATTCGTGGCCACGCTGGCGAAGCTCGCCGGACAGCCTGAGCCCGTGCTGCCGCCGGTACTCGCCGGCAAATTCAGCTTCGACGGCGGTATCGACGTCTCGCAAGCCGCGGTCGCCGCCAAGGACTTCAAGATGGCTCTGGGCGCCGACAGCGGCTCGGGAACACTGTCGGTGGCGTTCAAGCCGGCGCTGGTGGTCGAGGGCAAACTGGTGATCCCGAAGCTTGACCTCGACAAATGGCTGGCCGCCGTGGCGCGACCTGCGACGTCGCCGACGGCTGGCGCGCCCGCCGCCGTCGCCGAACCACCGGCGGGCGGAGGCATTCCCACCGGTCTCAAGGCCAAACTCGACCTCCACATCGGCGAACTGATCTACAAGAAGAAGCCGGTCCGCGACGTGACCTTTGCCTTCGACGCGCGAGGCGGTGCGGTGGCGGTTCCGGAACTGACCGCAACACTGCCGGGTGACATGGTGCTGAAGGCGCGGTCGACCCTGTCGGGTGACGTCGCCAAGCCCACGGTGTCGGGCGATTTCAGCCTGACTGGACCGAACCTGCGCGAGACCCTGACATGGCTGGAGGTCGATGCATCGTCGGTCCCGGCGAACAAGCTTACGCGCCTCATCCTCAAGGGCAAGATGGCCTCGACCGACGGAAAGGTGACGGTGAACGACGCCGTCTTCGAACTCGACGACCTGAAGGGCAGCGGCGGCATCACCGTCACCTTCGGGGTGCCGCTGTCGATCGTCACGCGTGTCGATATCAATACGCTCGACCTTGATTCCTACCTGATGCCGGCGGCGACCGGATCGACGCCGGCGGTTGCCACCGCTGCTCCGGCGACGTCCGACACCAAACCGGTCGTCGTGGGCCCGTTGATCGGGCTGAAGGCCAAGGTGGCCAAGCTGATCTACCGCAAGGAGACGATCGGCGGCGTCGACGTCGACATCGCCCTGCAGGGCAGCACGCTTCGCCTGAACGACGCCAAGGTCTCGAACCTGCTCGGTGCCCGGTTCGCGGTGCGCGGCGCCGTGATGGCCTTCGACACGGCCCGGCCACGGCCCGACGTCGCCTTCAATTTCGAAGCGCCGGACATGAGCCGGCTGCTGGCGTTTGCCGGGACCACGGCGCCCGCCGGACTTGGCGCGGTGAGTGCGAGCGGCGGCGTGGCGGGCACCATCGAACAGCTCACACTGCGCGAGCTGACGGTGAACGGCATGGGCCACAACGTGAAGGTAAGCGGCACGCTGTCGCTGCCGGGGGCTGCGCAGGGCCCGCCTCAGTCGGCCGCCTACAAGGGCAGCGTCGCGCTGAACGGCCAGACGATCGAGGGCTCTATCGACGCCAAGCTTTCGGGTCGGCCCAATGTGACTGCCGACCTGCGCGCCAATGTGCTCGACCTCGACAAGATCGGCGGAAGCGGCAGCGGCGTCCGCGCCCAAGTGCGCGGTGGGGCGGGCGGCGGCGCGCAGCCGATCGACACCTCGGCGCTGCGAAGCTTCGACGGTTCGTTGAAGCTGGTGGCTGGCACACTGATCAATGCGCCAGTGCGTCTTGGCAATGCCAACCTCGCCGCCACGCTCAAGGATGGCGTGCTGACGGTCTCCAATTTCAAGGGCGCGCTGTATGGCGGATCCCTGGCGCTGTCCGGCGTGGTAAATGCCAGCCAGCCGGCGCTTTCCTTCGACTTCAAGGGCGATGCCAACGGCATCTATCTCGGCGAGATGCTGCGCGGCCTTTCGGGTACAAATCAGTTCGGCGGCGCCGTAAAAGTGACGATTGACGGTCGCCTGAACGCTGGCGGTCTGTCGGTGCGGGGCGCCGGCACGACGTCCGACCAGATCAAGGGCTCGATGGCGGGCGGGGCGCAATTAAGCGGCCACGTGTTTGCCGGCGCCGACAAGACGTTGCAGGTGCTGGGTTCTGCCGCCACCGGCGCGGCGGCCGGTGTGATCGACCAGACGCTCGGCAATCTGTTCGGTGCGGCTGGCCAGAAGGCGGGCGTCGGCGTGGGAAACCTGCTGAACGCCATTTCCCTGGTGCTGAATCGCTTCGTCAATCACGACAGTCCGATTTCGGGCCGTGTCGATATTGCGGGCGGCGTGCTGACCGACAAGGGTCTGACCGTGCAGGGCAACAAGGCGACCGCCCATATCGCAACCCGGACCAACTTCGGCAATTCGACGACCGACACGACGATCAGCTTCACGATCGCCGAGGATCCGTCGGCGCCCTACCTCATCACCACCGCGCGGGGGTCGATGTCCTCGCCGGCGCTCAACGTCGTGCGTGGCACTGCCAAGGATCCGCCGGGCATGGCCAGCACCCTGCCGGGGGCGCAGCAACCGCAGCAGCAGGCGCCTCAACAACAGCAACAGCGCTCGCCGATCCCCAACATTCGCATTCCCAACATCCCGAACATTTTCGGCCGCTGAGGAGATACTGTGCTCGATCGATTGTTGACGACTCTCAAGGCGCGCTTCGGATCGGCGCCGGCGCTCACCGAGGCGCACCTGCCGAATGGGCTGGGCGGCGTCGACGTTCTGGCCGACATGGCCAACCGCCGCGTCGTGCGGCGCTATGCCGACCGGCCGCTCGATCCCGCGTTGCTCGACACGCTCTGCGCCGTGGCCCTGTCGGCACCGTCCAAGAGCGACCTGCAGCAGGCCGACATTGTGATCGTCACCGACAAGGCCCAGCGCGCGAAGCTGGAGGCACTGATACCGGAGAATCCCTGGGCCAAGGCCGGTCCGGCGCTGCTGGTATTCTGCGGCAACAACCGCCGCCATCGGCTGTTGTTCGAATGGCGCGGCAGGCCGTTCGTGAACGACCACCTCGACCCGTTCTTCAATGCCGCGGTCGACGCCGGCATCGTGCTCGCGACCTTCATCGCAGCCGCCGACCGCGTCGGGTTGGGCACCTGCCCGATCAGCCAGATCCGCAACCAGGCGGCCGAGGTGGCCAAGGTACTCGGCCTGCCGCGGCATGTGTTTCCCGTGGCTGGCCTGGGCGTCGGCTGGCCTTCCTTCGAAGGCGTCATGAGTCCGCGGCTCGGGCTCGACGTATCCCTTCACCGTGACCGTTACGACGAGACTGGACTCAAGGAGAAGATCGCGGCCTATGACCGTCGCCGCAACGAAACCCAGCCGTACAAGACCCAGCGCTTCGTCGAGAAGTTTGGCGAGGATCCCGACTATGGCTGGTCGGAGGACAAGGCGCGGCAATATTCGGTTCCGGAGCGTGCCGATTTCGGTGCATTCGTGCGTGCCAGCGACTTCAAACTCGACTGATATTAGTCTTGGCGGGTGCGCCGGCGCAACTCGCCGAGCACATGGAGGCGCAGTGCGCTCGACAGGTTGGGCGAATTCGCCTGCGCGCTGCGGACATGGTCGATCTCGGCCACCAGGGCGTTGAGCGACAGGCCGCGCGCCCGGGCAATCGTCGATAATTCACTCCAGAATGCGTCTTCCAGCGAGATGCTGGTGCGGTGACCGTCGATGGTGACCGAGCGTTTATGCATGCGGGCACTGTGACAGCGGCAAGACATCGCCTCAACCCGCCTTGCCGGGGCCATGGTGCATGCGTATAAGCGCGCCCAGCCAACCTCCCTCCGGACAAAAAAAGATTATGGATATCCGCAACGTCGCGATTATCGCGCACGTCGACCATGGCAAGACCACTCTGGTTGATTGCCTACTGAAGCAGAGCGGCACGTTCCGCGAAAATCAGCAGGTCGCCGAGCGTGCCATGGACTCCAACGACCTCGAGCGCGAGCGCGGGATCACCATCCTCGCCAAGGCGACTTCGGTCGTCTGGAAGGGCACGCGCATCAACATCGTCGACACGCCGGGCCACGCCGATTTCGGCGGCGAGGTCGAGCGCATCCTGTCGATGGTCGATGGTGTCGTGCTGCTGGTCGATGCGGCCGAGGGCCCGCTGCCCCAGACCAAGTTCGTACTCGGCAAGGCGCTGCGCCTCGGCCTGAAGCCGATCGTTCTGATCAACAAGGTCGACCGCTCCGACGCGCGCGCCCATGAGGTGCATGACGAGGTGTTTGACCTGTTCTCGGCGCTGGAAGCCAGCGACGAGCAGCTCGATTTCCCGACGCTCTTCGCCTCGGCCCGCCAGGGCTGGGCCGCGACTTCTCTCGAGGCCGAGCACAAGGACATGGAGCCGCTGTTCGACCTGGTTGTGAAGCATGTGCCGGCGCCCAAGATCGATCCCGATCCCGCCTTCCGGATGCTAGTGACGACTCTGGAGGCCGATAATTTCCTCGGCCGCATCCTGACCGGACGCATCCTGTCGGGCTCGATCAAGCCCAACACCAACATCAAGGCGCTGTCGCGCGACGGCACCGAACTCGAGCAGACGCGCATCACCCGCGTGCTGGCCTTCCGCGGCCTCGAACGCATGTCGCTCGACATCGCCGAGGCGGGCGACATCGTGGCCGTTGCCGGCCTCAAGGTCGCCACGGTGGCCGACACGATCGGCGATCTGACGATCAGCGAGCCGATTGCCTCGCAACCGGTCGATCCGCCGACGCTCGCCATGACCTTCTCGGTCAACGACTCGCCGCTGGCCGGCACCGAAGGCGACAAGGTCACGACCCGCATGATCCGGGCGCGCCTGATGCGCGAAGGCGAAGGCAATGTCGCCATCCGTGTGCGCGACACCGACAATGCCGATTCCTACGAGGTCGCCGGCCGCGGTGAACTGCAGCTCGGCGTGCTGATCGAGACCATGCGCCGCGAGGGCTTCGAACTCGCCGTCGGCCGCCCGCGCGTGCTGTTCCAGACCGACCCCAAGACCGGCCAGCGACTCGAGCCGATCGAAGAGGTCGTGATCGACGTAGACGACGCCTATACCGGCGCCGTGGTCGAGCAGATCTCCATGCGCAAGGGCGAGTTGCAGGACATGCGGCCCTCGGGCGCCGGCAAAACCCGCCTGGTGTTCTATTCACCGTCGCGCGGGCTCATCGGCTATCACGGCGAATTCCTGACCGACACGCGCGGCACCGGCGTGATGAACCGCATCTTCCACGAGTACGGCCCCTATCGCGGCCCGATCGCCGGCCGGCGCAACGGCGCGCTGATCGCCAATGCCGCGGGCAACGCGGTGATGTACGCGATGTGGAACCTCGAAGACCGCGGGCCGATGTTCATCGACCCCGGCGTACCGGTGTATCAGGGCATGATCATCGGTGAGCACAGTCGTGGCAACGACCTCGAGGTCAACGTGCTCAAGGGCAAGCAGCTCACCAACATCCGCGCCGCCGGCAAGGACGAAGCTGTCCGCCTGACGCCGCCGCGCAAGATGTCGCTCGAGCAGGCGATCGCGTACATTGAAGAGGACGAATTGGTCGAGATCACGCCCAAGTCGATCCGTCTGCGCAAGCGCTTCCTGAAGCCGGAAGACCGCAAGCGCGCCAAGAAAGAGTCGACCGCGGAAGCGGCGGAATAGGAACGAAGAACGATGAGCGGCAGAAAGATTGACTTCGCAGATCGGTTGGAGACGGCGGCCAAGGCCAAGCAGGCCCTGCTTGAGAAGGCCCGGGCAAAAGATCCCGCCAACGATCCGGAGTTTGCCGCACGCCTTGCCGAGCGCGCCGCCATCGCTGCCGCCCGCGAGGTGCGCGAGACCGAGCGCCGGGCCGCCAAGCAGGCCGAGCAGGCCCGCGTCGCGGCCGAACGCGAAGCGGCGAA
>CALFRN010000016.1 GCA_937919085.1 uncultured Reyranella sp. | reverse complement strand
CGCAACGCCTGTTCCCAGACCACTGATACCAGTCGAGACTGGCAGGCCAGTGGCGTTGGTCAGAACGCCAGACGCAGGCGTACCCAGAGCGGGTGTCACCAGCGTCGGGCTGGTGGACAGCACCGTGTTGCCGCTGCCGGTGCTGGTCGTTACGCCCGTGCCGCCATGCGCCACCGGCAGCGTGCCGGTAATGTTGGCCGCAGGCATGGCCGTCTGGGCAAGCGTCGTGATCTGAGCAGTGGTCGCCTTAACCGTTGTGCCGCCCTGGACGATTGGCAGCGCCTCCGTGCCATCAAGCGCAACAGCCGACGTAAGATCCGTAATCTTGATGCCGTTGCTCATCTGCCGCTTCCTAGCTCGCGGTCCACGTCGCCGCGCTATTACTCTGCGACGACCATGTCGTGACTGTGAAATCCACGATCAAAGCCAGGTCGTCTTCAGTGTGCAGCACGAGGTCGCTTTCCGTCGTCAAAGAGAACGCCGTGGGCGGCAGGGAATCCCATCCGCCAGTTGAGGTAAGCGGAGTCCACGTCGTTGGCATCAGAACGCACGCCGACGTGCCGTAAGCTGAATTGTCGAGCGCATGGCGCGCTCGCTCTCAAGATTCATCGCGTCCATCACCTGCTGACGCGCCGCCGCCCAAAGCTGCACACGGTCGTCGTCCTTGAGGTACGGGGCCGCCTCAAGCAGCGCGCTGTAAAGGTAAAGGTCGGGCGACTTGGTCAGCAGCCAGTTGGTCGTGTTGCTGTCGGACAGCGCGGGAATCTTGGCGTAGTAAACCATCCGCAAATCAAGGTCGCTGCCAGGTGCGGGAATGATTTCAAAAGCGCCGTCGATCACCGTGTAATAGTAGGTCGTGGAGGCCGTCCGGTTTTGGGCCTTCAGCACCTTGGCTTCCTGCGGCCCGATATAATCCATTGGCGGCTGCGCCGAAGCTGCGTCCAGTTCCAGAGAATAGTGCTGCAGGAAATCAGTCGGCAGCGACACATACTCGTCGTCAGAAGTCGTCTGCACCCTCGTCAGCATATCGCGCGTGCGAAGCTCGCGATTGAACTTGGATTCCGCCAATGTCACGAAGGACGGCAGCACGGCAGTCAAATCCGCGCGATTGAGATAATCTGCAACTGTCGATTTGATCTCGGAGTACGTGCTAAGAGCCATCGTTTATCTCCGCGTGTTCCAGCACGTATTCAAAACTGCCGATGTGGCGGACTTCCTTTGAAATATCGTGGTCGATGTGAGTCGGATGCCCAACCTTTGCTGCGTGCAGGCACATTGAAACATCTTCACCAAGGAACATGGCGTTCTTGGTCGAGTAGCCAATGTGAAACCACGGGTCAGCTAAATCTTTGAACACTTGCGTTGAAGTCAGCATCAAGCCCATGCCGGCTGCTGTAACTTGCTCAAGACCTGTCGAACCCTTGCGGGTCGGCACTCGCACCCAACCATCGTCAGTCATATTTTGCGCCGTTGTCTTAGCCGGCAGAACGCGCGTGGCGTAGTTCGCCGCCACGATCGTCTTGCCACGCTCCAGCAGCCGCTGCAGCGCGTTCTTCGGGAACCGCATGTCCGAGTCGATCCAGAGGATGTCCGTGGCACCCTGGGCAATCGCCTCCTTGGCCAGATTGACACGCTGGTCCGCGATTAACGTGCCGGAGCTATGATACAGCCCGATGTTCATGCCTGTTGCGGCATGGAAACCGACCATGTTCGCCAGATCAAAGGAAAAACCGGCGCACACCTGGTCGCGGCACGGCACGCAGATGGCGACCCTCACAGGTGGCCCTCATGCGTGCGGAAATACTTGTTGTCGGGGTCGTTCAGCCACCGCTTGAACGCTTTGGAGTCGTCAAGAATGCCTTTTGCCTTGAGGTCGTGGAAGATCGTAAGGGGCAAAGAGGCAACCTTGGCCCACTCGCCAAACCGCTTGCCGGCCTCATTGGCCTGCTTGCGGTTGGTGTCCAACAACGTATCCACCGCCTGCTCGGCAACGTAATGCGCCACGCCATCGCTCTCATCGTGATAAAGAACGTGGCTGATGCCGGTGTTAGGATCGTGATCGATGACTTTGCGCATATAAAGTTGGGGAGGTCCAAAGACCTCCCCACCCCTAGCTAGAGTTAAGACGTAGAAAGATCGCGGATCACGGCCATCGCCTTCTGCTGGCGAACCTTGAGGCCGAATTCAACGATCAGCATGCGCCGCTCGCTGTCGCCGGTCTTGGACATCACTTCCGTGCGGAAGTTGCGGAGGTAGCCGACCGACGCGAAGTCGGGATCGACCAGGTAGCCGTTTCCTTCCGGCTGAAAGCGGTTGGCGACCACGGCGATCTCACCGAAGTCGCTGATGAACACGTCAGCCGCGCCGACGATGTCCGCCTGCTTGCCCGGAGCGATGTCGCGATACGGAGTCGCGATGCCGCTGAAGGTCGAGAAGACCGTCTTGTTGAACGGGCCGACCATCAGCATCTTGAGCTTGCCGCCCTGCGTCCACACGTCCTTCGCAGCAGCCTTCAGAAGCGTGCTGGTGAAGGCACGCGCCGTGCCGGCAACGGCGGCAGTGGTAGGGTAGCCTGACAGGTTGGCACCGCCGCTCGACATCACCGGGGCCGCCGCGTCCTCGCCAGCGCCCTTATAGCTGTTGGTGATGATCCAGCCGCCGAGACCAGCCGTATTGCGGGCAGTCGTAGTCGCGCCCGCAAAGGCCACCTGATTCGACGTAAGCACCGCCTCCATGTCGCGCTTGAGTTCGGAAGCGGCCTTGGCGAGTTCGTAGGCCAGGTAGCTCCGCATGCCGGCCTTATCAACCGCCTCCAGCGTGCCAGACACCTCGACCACCTTGCGGCTGATCTGAGTGTAGTTGCCGACGCGGTCGGTCGCTGCGCGAGCGTCTGCGCTAGTGATCTGGTCGCCTTCCAGAACGGCGTTCGTCGTGACAGCCGAAGCCAGCACGTCGGTCTGCCACTCAAAGTACGTGTTCTTCACGTTCTCGCGGCCAATGTTCGACATAAGCGGAACATCGACGGGAGAGATGTTGTAGATGACGTTGGCCAAGTCCTCGCGGACGTTGGTCGCGTCGTAACGAGTAATCTCGTTGGTGCTGATAGCCACTGTATTGCTCCTTTAAAGCATGCGTTCGAAGATGGACGCGGCATCGCTGACGCGCCCGGTTTGGGCGAGACGCTGTTTCGCTTTGGAGATGTCGGATGAAGTACGTGGCGCTGAGTTCGCAGAACCTGCCGGCGCGGTCTTGGGGCCTTTGGTGACGACGGGGCGAGGAACCTTCGCTACCATCTCGTCATACCGCATGGCCTTGTACATCACCGCGATTGCGCGGGGGTCGTATGCCTGAGCCAACTCTTCTTGCGAGTATCCGACTTTCTTGCCGTACTCTAAGAGCTTGCTCCGATCCGTTTCCCAGCGCTTGGCATCCTTCCAATCGGGGACCAGTTCCGGCAGCTTCTGCCGCCCCTGTTCCACGAACTGCTGAAGTTGCTTCTGCTGCTCTGCTGTCTGAAGGGCCTGGAGACGCTGCATTTCAACTTGCGATGCCGCGAGCTTGTCCTGCCGGTCTCGCCAGATGTCCTTCTGACGAACGTACTCTAATGGGTCGCTGTCATACAGATTCTGCCAATTCGGTTCTTGCTCCTGGGCCTGTTGCCACTGTTGCGAGAGTGCCGTGAGAAGCTGCTGGTACTGCGCCCTTTCCTGCATCACCGCCGTGGCGTGTGCCTCCAGAGCCTTACGGTCCTCGGACAACGCCATGGTTTTACGCGAGTAGTCCTGCTGACGCTGGTAGCCCTTGGCCACCTCCTCGACCGGCAACTGCTCGGCCTTGCCATCGATAACGACGGTGACCAGCTTCTGCTCGGGTTCGGTAGGCTCCTCGGCCTCCTCGCCTTCAGGTGCTGCTTCTTCGGAGGACTCCGCTTCTTCAGCGGTCGTCTCACCCTCCTCGGTCGCAGCCAACGGCTCTGCCGGTTCTTCGGCAGGCTTTGACGCTGCTTGTGCTGTCGTGGAAGTCTCGGTGTCGGGGAGTTCCCCGGCGAGAATGCCCTCGATAGCCTGGGCCGCGCCTGGAATTCCGGTCGCTGAGTTAGCGGTGTCGGACATTAATTATACCTCAAATGTTGTCGCTTCTCAAGCGACGGTTGAACGCGCTGATACGCGAATCGTTTGCGATGTAGGTGATTTCGGCTTTCAGGTCGGTAACCGCTTTCAGCATCCGGTGCGCTTCCTCGCGGTCGCTGACCGATTGCGATTTCCGCCATGCCTCCACGTATTTATCGTCCAGCACGGCAAAGAGCCGGATCAGCACCTCGGAGCCGTCGAGGGCTTTCACCTGCTCCTTGAATTCGCGATCATCCATTGCCGACGCCCGTCACGTTTCCGTGCATGCGGGCCGCAGCGCCGATCGACGCTTTCTCGATCTCTATGCCGCGCTTGATCTCGGCCTCCAGGCGGGCAACGTCGGCCTGCGTGCCGTACTTCGCCTCGATCTCCGCAACCTTGACCATCGTCTCAAGCCGCATCTTTTCCATGTCGGACTGATGCCGCATCTGTATTTCCTGCGCGTCGAGTTGCAGCTTCAACTGGTCGTGCTGAATCTTGGCCTGCGCCTTCTGCGCCTCGATCTTCACAAGCTCCATGTTCGGATCGGGCGGTGGCGGCTGCTGCGCCATCATCTGCATCTGCTGCGGGTCGATCTCCTTGAAGTAGCGCTGGGCATCCTTGAACCCGGCCAGCGCACAGACTTGCGCCAGCGTGTTGCGATATTCGAACACTGAGCAGAGCGGGTTCATGGGGCCTGCCGTCTGCATGATCTGTTCCTGCTTCTGCGCCAGCAGCATCAGAAACTGCATCTTGTCCTGATCGGTGCCGCGCCCCAGAGCGACGTTGACCTGAACGTCGAGGTCGGCGTCCCAGTAGCGCGGATCGACCTCTACCCACTTGCCGCGCATGCGCACCACACGCGGCTTGTCCTGATGGCGAACGATCAGCTTCAGCAAGCCACGAAACAGGCGCTTCATGCCGTTCTCGGCAAACAGACGCGCTACAAGCTCGATGCGCTCCTGCGCACCCTGCACCGTCGCCGTCACCGCAGCGCGGGTCGTGGACTGCAGCACGTCCGGGTCCAGACCCTGAGATGCCGCCGAGATACCCGTGCGCCGCGCCTTTACGTCATCCAGATAAGCGATGACCGGCATGGCCTGCTGGCCGACGAACGGCTGCGAGAATGGCTGCACCATCCCCGGCTGCCGCATGCGGATAATGCCGCCCATCTCGGTGTTGAGCACATCATCAATGTTGACCTGGCCCTCTACGATCGCCGTGCGCGGGAAGATCGACTGTGCCAGCGAATCGAGCGTGGCACGCACCACGTTCGACTTCATAAGCTGCAAGTCCATCGTCTGATCGGCAATCGACTGCCCAATCACCATGTGAGGCTCGGGGTCGGGACAGAAGAAAGCGAACGGCACATCCGTCGCCACGCTGTCGTGCAGGATGTGATGCGCGCCGCCGATCGAACAGACCTTGCGCAACTCGGCAATGCCGTCGCCGTCCTTGTCGATGCGTACATACGATTCGACGTACAGCACCCGGCGCATCGTCTGGTCGGGATTGTCGCTGCGATCCATGAACGACATGATCGCCGGATTACGGGTCTGCGCTTCGTAGTTCAGCACGAACACGTCGCCCTGGCCGGCATGCTCCTCGACCTCGTCGCGGTCGTAGCCCATGGCCACCAGTTCCGACACCGTCTTCAGCGAGCGATGACCGACATACGCGGCGTTCTCGATGTCGCGCGCATCGCGGGCAATCAGGAATTCCTCGGGCGGCACCGACTCCAGAACGACACGGTTCTTCTCGATCTTGCGCCGAATCTTCACCCCGTACTTCACGATTGCCGGCTGAACCATCATGCCGTCAGGGCCGGTCACGGCCTCCTGCTCGGTCTCTTCCTCGATCTCCACGATCTCAACCGCAGGGTCCTGCTGCAGCACCAGAAGCTGGCCCTCATCGAGGTTTTCAAATTCCGCTTCGCTGATCTCCGTGTCCTCGGACCAACGCCACTTGATGATGCCCGTGCGCCGCACCAGCGCATCCTTGAACACCTGATGCAGGATCGAGAAGCCAGGATTGTCGTTGTAGAAGACGTGGTTGATATAATCCGTCTGCTGCGCCGCCATGTCCGTCTTGTCGGCGGTGTTGGGCGCGAACTCGACCACCTGATCCGACGAGGTGAAGATACGCAGCAGCGACGGCACAATGGCCTGCACCGTGTCGCGCACCTCGGTCATCACGATGCGCGAGCGCCCGTCTTCCTCGTTGCCAAACTCGTCGCCGCGATAGTAGGCCGTGGCCTTGGCACGCTGCGGCGCGATGTAGCCGTCGATGTAATCGACCGCCTCATCGATCGACGCCTTCACCGAAGCCACGAACTGCCCTTCGTCCATTTCGTCGCTGGCAGCAGGCTCTTCTTCAGAAGCCGCCGCGCCAGGCGTGGGATCGAGCAAGGCATCCATGGCGGAAGCCGTCTCGGGAATACCCGAAGACGATGCGCCCATGTTGCTGCTGTACTGCGTCGCCATCCTACTTCACCGGCAGCGGCGGCAGGCCGGCACGGATGCGGCGGTTGCGCACCGACGCAGCAGCAGCCTTCTTCACCGCCATCTTCTGCGCAGGCGACTGCACCACGGCTCTGCCGGTGGGCCGCATGTTGTCGTCCATCCCGTAGCGGGCGTTGCCCACCTTGTCCCTGACGACACCCTGCTCCTGCGCCATGAAAGCGTTGTGCAGGCCGTTAAAACCACCCTTGAGCTTCATTACAATCTCCCTTGCCGCGCTCGGACGCGGATGTTGTAGATGGGGGGATAGTGCTGCATCAGACGATCCCCCTAAGACCGCGCTTCAGGGCCTGACCCGGCACCCACTTCATCCCTCGCCCACCAACCAGTGCGGCATCGCCGGCAAAAGTCAGGCACAGGGAGTCGGCAATGTCGGGCGAGCGGCGAATGCGCTTGCGCATCTCGTCCTTCGATTCGATCTTGTAGGTGCCGTTGGAATTGAACTTGTAAAGCGGCGCGCTGATCTCAACGCGCAACTCCTCAACCTTCGGCAGCTTGCAGGCGCGCTGCTGCAGCCAATCGCGCAGCGTCAGCCACAGTTCATCGCGCAGGCGGCTGGCCTGCGGGTTCATCGCAGCACTCTCCGCAACGTTCACATCGCGGACGTTGTACTTCAGTTCGCGCAGACGATCGGCAACGCCAGCGCCAAGGCCGATCGAGTCCACCAGTATCTCGGCAGGCTTGTCCTTCATCGCCTCGTTGGCAACCCAGCCGACCGTCTCCATCAGGTCGTTGCCGCTGCGAATCTGGAACTCCAGCACCACGTTGCCCTGGCGCTTGCAGATTACACTGCGGTCGCCGCCGAAACGGGCAACGTCAACGCCGAAGACCAGCGGTTCCGCCGTGTTCAGCACAACGTCGCGCTTCATGGCGGCATCGACCAGATCGACGGGGATCAGGCTGTTGTCTTCAGTGCGCGGGAACTCGCCTAGCACTCGCACCGAATACTGCGGGCTGTCCTCGCCCCAGGTTTCGGCAACCTGCTGCACGAAGTCCTGGTCCACGAGGTCGGCAAGGTCGGGGTCGAGGCAGGAGACCGTCATCCGCTCCCAGCGGTCGGCCAGTTCGTTATGAGACTTGTAGAACAGGCCCGTGAGGCGGGTCGGGTTGCCGACCAGCACCGTCGTTGCACTGTGGCCCGACATCGAGCCGGTGGCCGCCTCGTACACGGACTCAGGAATGCCGCTTGCCTCGTCGGCAATCAGCAGCACGTTCTCCGAGTGAATACCGGCCATTGCTTCCGGCTTGTCGCTGCTGCTGGTTCGCGCGCTGATGAAGGAGCCGTCAGGGTCGGCCTTGAGTTCGATGCGGTCGCTGTAGACTTCCAGCAGCGCCTTGAGTGGCGGCGGCAAGCGGGTAATCCAACTTTTAAGCTCCGCAAAAAGTGCGTCGAATAGCTGCGGCGCGGTTGGGGCCGTGACGACGCTCTTCTGCGGCAGGCGGCAGATGATCGACCAGATCAGCACCCATGCCACTGCCGTGGACTTGCCGACGCCGTGACCCGCCTTGATGCTGATGCGGCGCTTTCCGTTGGCGACGTGGGTTAGGAATTCGCGCTGCCACTTTTTGGGTTTTGCACCCAGCACTTCTTCGGCAAAGGCGACGGGGTCGCTTTGGTATTTTTCTAAAAATTCTATAAAAGCGGAGGTCCCCGCTTGGGACCCGTGGGGGTGGGGGGTATGAGGGGCCGACCCTACTGTGCGCGGGTGGTCGTCACCGACACCGCCCCGCGAGGTGGTCCCCCCTGGCGGGGGGTGCCTGACGATCGGCGGTCGGCCTCGCCTCTTAGCCCCTGGCGCTGCGCTTGCGAGCTTGACGCTGGCCACTAGATGTTGCGCCCGTCTACGCTCGGCGCGTCGGATAGCGCGCCGTTCGCGTCCGCGTTCAGGCTATCCCCTTGATCTATAACGCTTTTATCGCCCTTGCCCGATTTGTCATAATGCATGTTATGCGATAACACAGCGTTACCGCTATAAACCGGCGAGCTTGTTTCGACCGGCCTCGCGCTATCCCCTGGCG
>CALFRN010000015.1 GCA_937919085.1 uncultured Reyranella sp. | reverse complement strand
CCATCATTAAACGAAGCATGATTGGCCTTGAAGAGCTTGGCGTAAGTGCCCCCCAGGGCGATCAGTTCTGAATGGCTGCCCTGTTCAACGATCCGCCCAGCGCTGAGGATCAGGATCCTATCCACATGGCGAACTGTCGCGAGGCGATGCGCTATGATTAGGCCGCTTCTGCCGCTCAGTAGAACTGCGAGCGCCTTCTGTATCTGCTGTTCCGTCTGGCTGTCGATGCTGGAGGTCGCCTCGTCCAGCACAAGGATGGGCGCATCGACGATCAGAGCGCGCGCGAAGCTGATGAGCTGGCGCTGCCCCATCGACAGGTTTGCCCCACGTTCGTTCAGTTCCGTCATGTAGCCGTTCGGCAGGCGCTGGATCAGGTCATGCGCGCCAACGGTGCGCGCGGCCTCAATCACCTCGGCGTCGGTGGCGGTGGTCTTGTTATACCGGATGTTGTCCATAACGGTGCCGGTGAAAAGAAACGGCTCTTGCAGCACCATCGCGATTTGCGCGCCAAGCGAGCGTTGTGTCACCTGTCGCACATCATGCCCGCCGACCAAAACCACGCCAGAAGATACATCATAGAACCGGTGGATCAGCGACATAATGCTGGACTTACCCGAGCCGGTCGGGCCGACCAGCGCCACCGTCTCGCCGGGCGCCACCTTGAAGCTCAGGCCCTGCAGCACCAGCTGGCCGGGCACGTAGGAAAACCGCACGTCACGGAACTCCACAGCCCCGGGTGTGCCGGGCGGCAGATCGACGGCTTCGTGCGCATCCTTGATGCCGACAGGAACATCCAGTACCTCTGTCAGGCGCTGGCCAGAGGCCATGGCGCGCTGCATCACCGAGTACTGCATGGTCAGCGACCGCACCGGGTCGAAAAAGCGCTGGATAAAGAACAGGAAGGCGACCATCACGCCGACGTCCATCCTGCGGTCCAGCACCATCGCGCCGCCCACGACGACAACCGCTGCCATCGCAAGGCCGGTCAGCGCGTCGACGATGGGAACCAGCACCTGCGCATAGCGTGCCGCGACCAGATGTGCGCGCAGGTTCGCCGTTGCCTTGTCCTCGAACAGTTGCATGTTGACAATCTGCCGGGTCATGCCCTGTACCGTGCGTACGCCGTGAATTCCCTCTGCCAGCGCGCCTCCGGTGACCGAGTTGGTGTCATGCGCTACGATGAAGGCCATCCGGGCGCGCGGCAACCAAACGATGCGGACGAGGAACAGGACCGGCAGGATCGACAGCGTCAGCAGACCCAGTTGCCAGTCCAGCCACAGCATGCAGCCGACGATGCCAAACAGCAGCACCAGATCACCCACCGAAATGACCGACGTTTCCAGGAATTCCTGCATAGAGTTCACGTCGCCTTGCAGCCGCGACATCAGGCGGCCGACCTCGGTCTTATCCATGAAGCTTTGCGACACGCGCTGCAGATGGGTGAACATCGCCTCGCGAATGTCGAACAGCACGTTCTCGGCGACCCGCCCCACCAGCTTTTCCTGCGTGAAGCTGGACAGGAAGTTGACGAGGATCGCCACGGCAAAGGCCAGGACCGACCAGATGAGGGCGCTTCGCCCGTCGGGGACCAAAAGGCCCTCGTCGATCGCGGTACGGATGATGATCGGGATCGACAGCTGCGACAGCGTGAAGATCAGGACCGAAATCACAGAGATTACCAGCTCTCGGCGATACGGCCGAACAAAGACCCAGATGCGGCGCATGACCTTGGTGTCGAAGACACGGCCGAACATCTCTTCCTTGACGCGGTGCGAACCGACTACGGCGCGCGGGGGGCGGCGGCCGTCTTCGCGCACTTCGTTGCGCTCCATCTCGTTCTCGCCGCTCATGGCCGGTCTCCGAAAGAATGATGCTGCAGGTCGTAAAGCGCGCGGTAGCGGCCGTTCAGCGCCAGAAGGTCGGCATGAGTGCCCTCTTCAGCGATGGTGCCGCCTTCCAACACCAGGATGCGGTCGGCGTGCATCAGCGTGTTAAGCCGGTGCGCGATCAGGATGGTGACGCGGCTTGCGGCCTTCGCACGGATGGCCGCGAAGATCCGCTCTTCGGTGCGGGCGTCGATCGCAGCGGTGGAATCGTCGAAGATCAGCACGGCGGGATCGAGGATCAGGCTGCGCGCAATCGACATGCGCTGGCGCTGCCCGCCCGACAGCGAGGCGCCGCGTTCGCCGACAACGGTGCGATATCGTTCAGGCAGAGTGTCGATGTAGTCGTGCAGTTGTGCGTCGCTGCTGGATGTTTCAATCCCTTCTTCATGTGTCCAAGGGTCCCCGTAGGCGATGTTGTTTTCCATCGTGGTGGTGAACATGAACACATCCTGCGTGACCACCGCCACAGCCTTGCGCACCGACAAAAGCGTGACGTGGCGAATATTCTGGCCGTCCAGGGTGATGGCCCCGCCGGTCACATCGTAAAAGCGTGGGATCAGCTGGGCGATGGTGGTCTTGCCGCTGCCCTGTTCGCCAACGATCCCGATCGTCTCGCCACGGCGGGCGGTGAACGAGATGTCGCGCAGCACCAGATGATCGGGGGCCGAGGGGTAGGCAAAGCTGACGCAGTCAAGGCGCAGCGTACCTTCTGTCAGGTTGAACGAGGGGGCGTGGGGGTCGGTGGATACGGTAGGCTCAAGGTCCAGCAGCGCAAAGATCCGCGCGCCGCAGGTCGAGGTGCGGGCGACCGAGTTGACCAGCATCCCCAACTGGCGGACCGGCATCTGCAGGATCATCATGAAAGTCAGAAAGGCGGTCAGCGTGCCGACGGTCATGTTGCCTGCCTGCACCTTCAGACCGCCCACCAGCAGAACCAGCCCCATCGCCGCAAAGAATGACAGCGTCATCACCGAAGAGCTGCGCACCCGCAAGTCCACCCGCTCATGCGCAAGGTCCAGCGCCCGGATGGACTCCACCCGAAACTTGGCCAGTTCGTGATCCTGCGCAGAAAAGGCCCGCACGACACGGATGCCGGCCAGATTCTCTTCTATCACCCTGGTCAGGACGGAGAGGCGTTCTTGCAGGTCGAGCCAGGTCTGGCGCAGCTCAAGCTGCGAGGTGGAGGACCGCCACCCGACATAGGGCACGAAGCTGAGCGCCAAAAGCCCCAGGACCGGATCAATACTGATCAGCCACCAGCCGCCAAAACCGATCAGCACGACCAGCAGCAGCAGGCGCACAACGCCCGTTGCAAAAAACGTGCGCGCGCCTTCAAGGTCCAGCAGCCCCAGTGTGATCAGATCGCCCGAATGCATCCGGTCATGGAAACCGAAACTCAGGTGCTGGATCTTGTCGTAATAGGCCAGCCGCAGCCGCAGGCCGGTGTAGTGCCCCACCGTCTCGCTGAAGTAGTTCTGGAAGGTCGCAAAAAGACCGCGCAAGGCGGACACCGCCAGCACCAGAAGAGCGGTGAGGAACAGCGCCCGCGTCGCGGCATCGTCGCCACCGGCCGCCGCGACCTGCGTCTGGTCCACCGCCCGACCCAGCAGTTGCGGGATGATCAGTTGCAGCACAGCCGCGACGATGGTGGCGACCAGAGCAAAGGCCATCTGCCAAGGCGTTTCCATCCCGATGCGCAGCACACGCCACATCGTGCGCAGGCCCTTGGCGGGGCTGACGGTATCAGTAAACCTCTGCTCCTCGACGGGAGGCTTGGTCGGATGGCGCTGCGCTTTAGCCATGGCCCCCATCCACCGAAAGCACCTGACCGGTGATCCAGCTGGCGTCCGGCCCTGCCAGAAAGGCCACGGCCCCCGCAATGTCCTCGGGCTCGCCCAGCCTGCGGGTGTGGGTGGTGGCGAGGATGGCGGCCTGCCCCTCAGGCCCGTAGCTATCCCATTGCGCACGACTGGCAGGGTTCGACAGCACGAAGCCGGGCGCAACTGAATTCACTGTGATGCCAAACGGCCCAAGCTCCAGCGCCAGCTGGCGCGTTAGGCCCACAAGCGCGTGCTTGGCGGCGGCGTAGGCCTGGATGCCGGTAAGGCTTGCCCTTAGGCCAGCACCCGAACTAATGGTGACGAAACGGCCCTGCCCCCTCACCTTCATCGCCGGGGCAAAGGCCTGCGCCAGGTGAAACGCGCTGTCGACGTTGGCGGCGAAGATCGCCTGCCAGTCGTCTTCGGGAACATCTTCGACCGGGCGGCGGATCTGGCCGCGCACGCCGCCTGCGGCGCTAACCACGATCAGGGGTGGGGCTTCTGCCATCCGCTCGGCCAGCGCGCGGACGTCGGCGATCTGGCCAAGATCGGCGGCATGGCCCGGCAGGCCAAGCCCCGCGCAGGCGGCATCAAAGGCGGGTCCGGGCAGGTCGATTACAGTGACGTGCGCGCCGTCGCGCACAAGGCGCCGGGCGATGGCCGCGCCTATGCCTCCGACCACGCCCGTGACCAGCGCGGTCGTTCCGTCCAGGATCAAGCCCATGGCCCCTCCAGCGCGTTGCGTGTTTCTTCGACGCCGATCTGCCACAGCGCATCGGTCACGGCATCAGGCTTTTGCCAGGCACCACCAAAGTTGCCGTCGCCCAACATCGCGCGCGCCGCTGCAGGCGGGCTGGCGCGCAACAGATCAAAATCGGCCATCGGCTTGTCACCCGCCGGGGCCGGGGCATGGGGTAGTCGGGTCCAGGGGAAGTTTTCCATCCAGCTGGCATGGCTGCCGCCACCGTTTTCTTGTACGAAGGCCCAGGTGCGGGGCGCGCGCCACCAGTTGTGGAACTTGATCGAGGTGTCGCCCCTGTCGGCCATCAGTTCCTGCGCAAGTGCATCGACAGGCCCGTTGCCGCCGTGCCCGTTGACGATCAGGATACGGCGAAAACCTGCCCGACGGATCGATGCCAGAACGTCGCGCATCACCGCCAGCAGCGTCTCCACGCGCAATGTGACGGTGCCGGGATAGTCGACAAAGTAGGGCGCCAGGCCGAAGGGCATCGCCGGCCAGACCGGAACACCCAGCGGTTCGGCCGCATCCAGCGCGACCTTTTCGGCCAGGATCATGTCGACGCAAAGCGACAGTTGCGCGTGCTGTTCAACCGAGCCGATTGGCAGGACCGCACGGGAATCGCGCGCGGCGGCGGCCACCACGTCGGCCCAGTTCATCCCAGCAAGTTTCATAACGTCATCTCAAACCGGTGAGTGCCGCCTTTTTCGGAGCATGCAGTGACGGTGATGGGACCGGTTCCGCGTACCAGCCATTCGACCTTGCGTGCCACACTCGACCATTGCTGGCCCCAGTTGGAATATTCATAGCTGCGTTCGTTCCGGCCCGCAAGATGGCCCAGATCAGCGGTCGGCGGGTTAATCAGCACCTCTGCCCCCTCGATTGTTACGGTGACGGTGCGGGCGACCTTGTTCTTGATGGCCACGTCCGACAGGTTCGTCGGCAGGTAGCCGTGGTTGGCGACGATTGCTGTCACCTTGTGCAGATCGGCACCCAGCGGCGTGACGGTAATACTATCCACCCGCACGCGTGGTGCTGCGGCAGCGTGGCGCAGGTTGAACAGCGTGTTGTTGTGGCAGACCTGTTCCAGGAGGTGCCCAGGCGGGTTGCGGTAGCTCCAGATATAGACCATACCGCCAACTTCGACCGGGCCAAGCTGCGGGTGATCAAAGGCGCGCCAGTTGCGGAAGCCGTGGTCGCCCACATTGGCCAGCACCCAGTCGAACAGCTTGCGCTGCACTTCGGCGTCGCGCGGACGCAGGTTGTAGTAGCCTTTCTTTTCCACCCCGGCGGCGATCTCGATGTCCCAGAGCTCGGTCGAGAAGCAGATGATCCCCATCTCTTCATAGACCCAGTCCTTGAGCGAGCCGTGGCGGACCTTGGACTTGTCTGGCGTGAAATCCTCAAAGGTCGAGATCACTGGATAGCCGGTCAGCCGGGTGCCCACCTCGCCCAACGCCTTGTAAAGCGCCAGGTCGCGCGGGCTCATCTCGGCATCGGTCGCCATCATCGAGGGGCGCAGGATGATGCCGCCGTGGGTGTGATAGGCGCACATGCCGCAGATGTTCGGGTGATCAAAGATCAACCGCGCAATACCCATCGTTTCGGGCTCCGAGAAGGGGTATTCACCCGCGCCGTATTCCTGCGGCGACCAGTTGATAGGGAAGTTGCGGTTCATGTTACCGTCCGCCTGCGGCAGGATCGTCACCTCAGCGCCGTCATAGTCGGGGATCAGCCCTTCGGGGTAGATGCGGTAGTATTCGCCTCCCTCTTCGCCAGGTTCGCGCTGGATCATCAGGCGCGGCTCGGCGGGGTCTTTTTTCCATTCGCCCTTGGGGTCAGGAACACGCATGTTGACGATGTAGCCGTCGCCGTCGATGTCCTGCGCCTGCAGGCCCTCCAGGCGGTCTTCGCCGGGCCGGACGCGCCCGTTGCCGCACCACGGCTGGTAAGGCGACTTGATCGCGTATTCCGCCCCGTCGGGATTGATGCGGGGGATGATATAGAAGACCTGGTCATCCACCAGACGTGTCACCTCGGGGTCGATGCCGTAGCCAGTCAGCAGGTAGTGGATCGCGTAAAGCGCGGTGGCCGAGGTGGCGTGTTCCTCGGCGTGGATCTGCGCGTCGATGTAGTAGCCGGGCTTTTCCAGCGCGGGACCGGTGTCGGGGTTGGTGATCTGCATGAACCAGACGTCGCGCCCACCATGCGTACGGCCGATCGAGGTCAGCGTGGCAAGGCGCGGATAGGCGGCTGCAAGCGCGTGCAGGTGCACGGTCAGCGCATCATAGTCGTGGTAGGTGTCAAAGCGGATATCCATCACAAGACATCCCCGCTGCGGCCGAAGTGTTCCATGATCGCGGCCGCGTATTTGATGCCCTTGATATACTTGTCAATGTGGATGTTCTCGTCTGGGGCATGCAGGTTGGCGCCGGGGTTTGCAAAGCCGGTCAGCACGCAGGGAATCCAGACATGCCGCAGTATTGCACCCTCGGCGGACACGCCGTTGACGATGGGCAATTCGCCGTAAACCTCGGTCGCGGCGGCGATGATGGCCTGGCTGATGTCTTCCTTGACGCTGATCTTGTAGGGCGGCTCGGCCCCGTCAAAGGCCTTGACCTCAATATGGCCGAAGCCGTGCTTGACTAGATGCGCCTTCAGGCGGCGAATCGCGGCGTCGGGCTGGATGTTGGGGATCAGGCGGAAGTCGAGCCGGGCGCGTGCCTCGTTCGGGACGATGGTCTTGGTGCCGGGGCCGGTATACCCCGCGATCAGGCCCTGGATGTTGGCGGTGGGTTCATAGCTGCGGGCGCGCAGCGCGGCGATCCCGTCGCGGCCCATGGCGAACTGCTCGATCCCCCATTGCTCCTTCATAGCCGCAAGGTCGACCCGGCTCGCTTTGTCGACCAGCTGCGCCTCATCGTCAGGGCCAAGTTGCCAGATTCCTTCGTACCAGTCCTCGATCAGGATGCGGCGGTTTTCGTCCATGATGGTGTTCAGCGCGCGGATCAGGTCCCAGACTGGGGCCGGCACCAGCGGGAAGTTCAGCGAGTGGATATCCTTGTTCGCCCCCCGCGCGATCAGCTCCACGAACAGCACCGATTTCAGGCCCAGCGACACGTCGGGCACCTCGGTTCCGGTCTCGATGGACCCGTCAAGGCAGTGCATCCCGTCGGCGGCCAGCAGATCCTTGTTCTGTTCGGCCCAGGCTGCAAGGTTGGGCGAGCCGATCTCTTCCTCGCCCTCGATCAGGAACTTCAGGTTTGCAGGCACCTCGCCACGCACCTGAAGAAAGGCCTTCGCGGCTTTGGTGAAGGCCAGCACGCCGGACTTGTTATCGGTCGCGCCGCGCCCGTAAAGGACGCCGTCCACGATCGAGCCGGACCACGGGCCGCCATGGGACCAGGCGTCGATCGGTTCGGGGGGCTGCACGTCGTAATGGGCGTAGCACAGGATGGTCTTGGCCTTCGCCTTCGCCACAAGATGGCCAAAGACCACCGGCGGGCCTTCGGCAAGTTCGTGAAAGTCGGCGGGCAAGCCGTCGCGGCGCATCATGTCACGGATCAGCGTGGCCCCTTCGCGCAGGCCAATGTTCTGGGCGCTGATCGAGGGTTGCTGCACGAATGTTTGCAGGTCGCGGATGCATTCGTCGGCATTCGCGTCGATCCAGTCGTAGATGGCTTGCATGGTCATGTGTCGGTTCCTTTGGACAAAGCCCAAGCATTCAGCCGCTGCCCTGACAGCTGCATCGGACGCAACTCTGCCAGATGGGCGAAGGCGGGGGCGAGGCGGATCGGATCGACCCAGCGGGCGCGCTGTTCGGCGCCGTAGGTCGTCTCGCTCATCGGGGTGTTCATCAGCATACCCGGAGTGATGGTGTAAGAGACGATACCATGCGGCGCGCCTTCAATGGCAAGGCATTTGGAGAACCCCTCAAGCGCGTGCTTGGCGGCGCAATAGGCGGTTTCGTTGACAAAACCCTCGATCCCCGAGCGGGACGAGACGAAGATCAGCGCCCCGCCGTGCGTCTTCATCTGCGGCCAGACCGCCTGGGTCAGCTGGAACGCCGCCTGGATTCCGACGTTGAGAGTAGCCTGAAAGGTGGCAAGGTTGGTGTCATCGACCGCCTCGACCCGCAGGATGGCGGCGTTGTGGATCACGGTATCGATGGGGGTAGAAAACTGGGCGATCGCCTCGGCGGTAGCGGCTGCGTCTGACAGATCCACTGTCAGCGCGGTGGAACCGGGGCACAAGGCCTGCGTCTGCGCCAGCGCCAGCGCGTTGCGGTCCATCAGAACCAGCCGCGCGCCTTGCGCAGAAAGGTGGCGCGCGATGGCGGCGCCCAAGCCTTCTGCCGCACCGGTGATAACAATCTTCTGCGAGGAAAGCGGGATCATGGCTGAACCCAGCGCCTTTCGGTGCCCGACCGGCGCACCGCGTCCAGAACCTTCTGGTTCGCCAGCCCGTCGCGGAACGTCGCTCCGCGCGCCAGCGGACGGCCTTCGGCAATTGCCGCGGCAATCTCAAGCAGGACCGCCACGACCGAGACATTCCAGATGCCGGCATTCAGGCCCGGCAGGGCGGCGTTCGGATCAGCCTCGGTGATCTCCTCGAACCCCTGCCCCGCCTTGGCGAACCAAAGCTTTTCATCCGCATTGTCGAGCGTGATGGTCCCTTTCGATCCGAAAACCTGCGTAAGGTTGCCTATGTTGTGGGCCGCCACACCGGACATGAAGACTTGCGCAAGGGCACCGCTTGCCATCTCCAGCCCCATCCAGGCCAGGTCGTCGGCTGTCGCGGTCCAAGGCGCGTCGGTAGCCTTGTCCAGACGGTCGGGCACCAGGGTCGGTGCGGCCCCGGTGACCCAGGCGACTTCACCCAACCACCAGCGCAGCATGTCGACCTGATGGCTGCCATTGGCACCAAGGCGACCGCCGCCCTGATCGGCCGCCGACCACCAGTCGCCCTTGGGCCGGCTCGCGGGGTCGGCCCAAGAATTGCCGATGTTGGCGATGTTGACGTGACGGATCTTGCCCAAGTCACCCTCGGCGATCATCCGGGCGATGCGGGCTCGGTTGGGATTGAAGCGCATTTCGTGGTCGATCATGTGGATCCGCCCAGCAGCGTCGGCGGCGTGCAGCATCTGCGCTGCTTCGGCCGCATCCATCGCGGTGGGCTTTTCGCATAGGACATGCGCCCCGGCGGCAAGCGCGGCAAGCGACTGGGCTGCGTGCAGGTTGGTGGGGGTGGCAATGCAGACCAGGTCTAAGGCATGGTCTACCAGCATCGCTTGCCAGTCGTCATAGGCATGCGGCACGCCAAAAGCATCCGCCGCCGACCGGGCGCTTTCCAACCGACCCGAGGCGATAGCCACGACCTCGGCCCCCGGCACATGGGCCAATGCGGGCAGGTAAGCCGCACGGGCGAAGCCTGCCCCGATGATCCCAACTTTCATGATCTATCCCCGTTCCTTGAGGCGCGGGTCAAGCAGGTCGCGCAACCAGTCGCCAATTATGTTAAAGCTGAGCACGGTGACCACGATGGCCATGCCGGGAAACACCGCCAGCCACCACCTGTTGGCGATCAGCTGGTCGCGGCTTTGGGCCAGCATGCTGCCCCAGGTGGGTGTTTGGGGCGGGACGCCGAGGCCGAGGAACGAAAGCGACGCCTCGGCCAGGATCACGCTTGCCACGTTGAACGACGCGATGACCGTCAGCGGCGCAACGATATTGGGCAGGATGGTCCGGAACATGATCGAGATGGTACTGTCGCCCATAGCGCGGGCGGCCTCGACAAACTCCTTTTCGCGTAAGGACAGGGTCTGTGCGCGCACGATTCGGGCATAGGTCACCCATTGGCCGATCCCCAACACCAGGATCAGATTGACCACCCCAGGGCCCAGCACTACAAGGAACATGATCGCCAGCAGGATGAAGGGAAAGGCCAGCTGGATGTCGCCCATGCGCATGATCACGTCATCGATCCAGCCGCCAAAATAGCCTGACAGAAGACCCGCCACGGTGCCGATGGTTCCGCCCACCAGGATTGCCGAGATGCCAACCAGCAGCGACACCCGTGCGCCGTAGAGGAGCCGCGACAGCACGTCCCGCCCCAGTGCGTCCGAGCCCAGCATGAAGGTGGCCCCGTTTGGCCCCGGCGCCATCGGACCAGCCAACCTCAGCATGATGTTCTGCCGGTTCGGGTCGAGCGGCGAAAGCCACGGCCCGAAAATCGCGACTACCAGCACTACGAACAGGATTGCTAGCGCAAGCAGCGGCCATTTTGCGGCCACCATACTGCGGCCCGCGCGGCGCAGTTCGCGACTGAAGTTCGATCGGGTGACGGGCGCGATCGCGATGGTATCGGCAAGGTTGGTCATCTGGCGCGCCCTTCAGAGTTTCACGCGCGGGTCAATCCGCGCATAGATCAAGTCAACGATCAGGTTGAGAGCGATGAATATCACCGACAGCACGATGACCGAAGCCTGCACAACCGGGATATCCTTCTGATTGATCGCGGTGAACACCAACCGGCCTATCCCCGGCCAGGAGAACACCGTCTCGATCACCACGACGCCGCCCAAGAGGAAGCCGAATTCCAGCCCGACCATCGTGACGACCGGCAGCCAGGCGTTGCGCAGCGCGTGATTGATCACCACGGCGCGTTCGCTGATCCCCTTCGACCGTGCAGTGCGAACGTAGTCCTGGCTAAGCACTTCCAGCATCGAGGATCGCACGAGCCGGGCATTCCTAGACAGCGAATAGAAACCGACCGCAATGCCCGGCAGGATCATGTAGTAGATCGACTTCGGGATGTTGGTCACTGCGGTCAGGAACTCGCCCTGCAAAAGTGGCATGATCAGGGGCACATGCCCCGAGATAGGAAACCATTTGAGATGAAGGCCGAAGAACAGGATCATCATGATCCCAAGCCAGAAGTTGGGGATCGACTGGCCGAACATCGCCAGCGTCATGATGCCTCCATCCACGGGCGTGCCGCGATAGAGGGCGGCAAAGACGCCGAAGGGAATTGCCAGTCCGATCGCAAAAATCATCGAGAATACTGTAAGTTCGATCGTGGCGGGCAAAGCGCCCAGCACGATCTCCATGGCGGGCTGACGATAGCTGAGTGAGTTGCCGAAGTCGCCCTGCAGGATATTGCCGAGGTAGGTAAGGTACTGAATGTGCAGCGGCTGGTCGAAGCCCAGCGCCTTGCGGATAAGCTCGATTTCCTCGTCGGTCGCGCGCTCGCTGACAAACAGGAAAGTCGGGTCGCCACCAATCTGGAGGGCCACGAAACTGATTAGAGTCACACCGAGGATGACCACAACGCTTTGAAGAAGCCGTCGGATGATGAACGTCCACATTGTGCCGGGGGCCTTTCCAAGCAGGGATCGCAGTTTGTGGCGTCACGCGGGGCAGGAAAGGCCCCGCGTGACGCCGTGTTTCGTCAGTTCAGGGTTGCAGAGAAGAGATAGACTTTCTCATCCGGACGCGCGGTCCAGTTCAGCCGCTTCGACACACCGTAGAAGTCGGGCTGGAAGTACATGTGCATCCACGGGCCGTCCTCGTAGAACACCTTCAGCATCTCGTCGATGATGACACGGGTTTCCTCTGGCGACTTCGAAGCAGCGATATCCGTCCAGCGGTCAAACCAGCGCGGGTCGTTCCAGTGGGTGTAGTTGGTCCCACTGTCTGCTTTTGCAAGATCGGTCATGTCGTAAAGTGGCGACCACAGGGCCCCGCCGGAGCCCAGAAAAAACAACGGGCCGACATTGCGTTTGCGGATGAGGGGCACATACACCGAACCCCATTCCATGATGTCGGTTTCGACCTTAAGACCGACATCCGACAGATACTGTGCCACGGCCAAAACTACGTTCTCGTCGTTCAGGTAACGTCCACGACCCGCCTGAAAGCGGATCGTGAACCGCGTTCCGTCCGCCTGACGCTGCCACCCGGCGGCGTCCAGCAACTCTTCGGCCTTTTTCGGGTCGTAAGGATAAGGCGGCAGCGACTTGTTGGCGTTCGGCGGGTTGACTATGCCGGTCATACGTTCGCAGGGAAAGTTCAGCAGTTGCGAACAGATCGCCGGCACATCGACCGCATATTGCAGCGCGCGGCGCACGTCGGGATTCTGGATCGCATCGCCACCCGGCATCGCCGCGAATTCCGGCGACAAGTTGAAGCCGACATACATTCGCCGGGTTCCCTGCACCGATTGCACTGCAGACGTGCCAGAATCGTTGATCACGTCGATCTGGTCGGGAGCCACGTTGGTTATGATATCGACGTTTCCGGCCATCAATTCGGCGGACCGGGTAGAAGCTTCCGGGATGATCCGGTAGACGATGTTCTGGAAGTTGCCAGGTTCGGCCACCTTGCTCAGACGCACTTCAGAGCCTGGCATCCAGCTTTCCAGCTTGTAAGATCCGGACCCGATCGGAGTGGTCGCGGCCTGCTCGAGCGTCATCTTTTCGTAGCTGTCCTTGCAGTGGATGTAGACCTCGGCCAACAGGCCGAAGGCGATCTGGTTCTTAGCGCTGATGTTGATCTGCACTTCGGTATCGCTCAGCGCGACCGCATCGACAAACCCGACGGAAGAAAACACGAAACCGGGCGTGTTGCCGGTAAAGGCGTTCGCGGGATCCTTGGCACGGTTGAAGCTGAAGGCCACGTCTTCTGCCGTCAGCGCTTCGCCATCGTGGCAGGTGCGCCCGGACTCGATGGTGTATGTATAGGCCAGCCCGTCTTCCGAGATGGCCAGATTGGTAGCAAGATCGGGGACCACCGATCCATCGCCTTCGATTGACTGCAGCGTGTCAAAGATGTGCCGAACCACGTTGGCATTGTCGCGGCTGGAAACGGAAGCCGGTTCAAACGTGGTGATGTCGGCACTGAGACCGACGACAAGCGTGTCGCCAGAAGCCTGCGCAAAAGTCGTTCCCGCAAGCAACAGGCCTGCGGCAGATGCAATTAAGAGATGTTTTTTCCTAAGCATTTTTATATCCTTTTTTCTGTTGGAGATGATAATGGGAAGGTGCGGCTGACTGGCCCCGCCAGGTTGTTCAGTTCAGCCGGATTGATTTTTTTTCCTTGGGAGGAAGAGACAATACATGCCTCGACCATGCGGAGCGATTTGAGGTGGTCCGCGCCGGAACAGTGCAACGGCGCATCGTCAAGAAGGTGGGCCAGAAAGTCGGTCAGCACGGCTGCGGCATCGTCACGCCACATCTCGGTCGGCGGCACATCGACCGGGGTGAAGCTGCGGTCGTCGCGCCGGGCGTAAGACAGGCCACCGAACATCTCGGCCTGAACGGCAACGCCATGCGCGCAATCGGTGCGCCAGTCGAACGCCAGATGGTCGTGGTTGCCGGCCCAAGTGCCCTGATAGGTCACCTCGATCCCGCCCTCAAAGCTGATCAGCGCGGCGACGTTGGCATCGCCCGCGTACATCGACCAGGGCGGGTTCCATGTGCGCGCAACAATCGACACCGGTTCGCGGCCATAGACGAAGCGCATCAGGTCAAAATGGTGGATCGACTGCTCCCAGAGCATCGGTTGGGGCATGGTCAGCGGATAGCGGTTCAGATGCGGCAGACGCCCGTCACGCCACCGCTCGTAGGTCAAGCGCCCGAAGGCAGGAGCGCCCAACAGGTCATCGCGGAACAGATCGGCCAGCGCCCGTGTCACCGCGAGATACCGGAAGTTGAGCCCGACCATCAGCGGCACCTTCGCGCGCGCGGCTGCGGCGACAAGGGCGCTGGCATCGGCAAGGCTGTCGGCCAGCGGCTTTTCAGCAAGGATGGCAAGGCCGGCGGCGCAGGCCGCAGCGATCTGAGCATGGCGGTCCCCTGGCGGGGTTATCAGAAGGACGGCGTCGGCGTCGACCTCCGCCGCGACCTCCTCAAGGGTCACACCGCCGATGCAGCCCGGATGCGCCTCAAGCGCCGCCGCAAGCCGCGCGGGGCTGGTATCAACAAGCCCGACGATGCGTGCTCGGGGGCTTTCGCCTATCACACGTCGCCAGATGACGCTGCGCGCTCCGAGGCCGACCAAGATTAGGCGCAACTCGGTCACGCGGACACCTCCGTCAGGCACAGGTGCGCGATTCCGTCTGCAATCGTCGTCCAGGCAAAGCCGTCGAGCGAGGGCATGGATGAGGGGATCATCGGCGGCTTGACTCCGGAACCCGGCACCGCGCGGCGCGTGGCATCCGGGTGGTAGCGCAGGATCTGGGCTAACACCTCGCTGTCACGGGGCGGGTTAGGGGCGCAAAGGTGAATCGGCTGCGCCTGCCCGAGACCTCTGACAAGCCGATCGATGGCCGGGCCAAGGTCGGGCGCAAAGGTCAAGTCGCGGCGAGGATCAGTGGCGTCATGCTGCAGGGTTTCACCGCTGCCGGCGGCATCAATCCAGCCTTGCACCAGAGACACTTTCATCCGGGTAGCACGCGCGGCCTCGCCGGGGCCATAGATGTAGCCCAGACGCAAGGTGAAGGTTTGGCAGGTGTCGCCCAATGCGCCCTGCACCAATGCTTCGCCTGCCCGTTTGGCGGCGCTGTAAGGGCCCTGAGCAGTGGGCGTGCAGGTGTCTGTCAGATCTGGCGCGCCATCTGTGGCGGCAAAGACCCCCGACGAGGACAGAAAGACAAAGGCGTTGGGGTGCAGGTTGCCAGCATGGGTCAGCATGGTCAAAAGCGGGCGCATGTTGGCGGCCACATGCTGCGCGGCAGTCAGCCCCAGTGCAGCCGGGTTCGTCGTCAGCGCCGCGCCATGTATCAGGATATCTGCGGACGGCAACGCGACCCAGTCCGAAGCCAGATCGACAGCAACCAGATCGCAGCCCGCCAGTCGCTGCTCTGCCGCCGCATCGAAGGTCAGGTCCAGCGCGCAGACCTTGTACCCCAGCGTCGCGAGGCCAGCCGCTATATGTCCCACGACGAAGCCCCCCGCCCCAGAGATCAGTATCCGCGCGCCGATCACAGGTTCATCTCGGCGATCTTTGCCGCGTCAAGATCGGCGATGCTGCGGGTGTGTTTAGATATCAGGTTGATCACCTTGTCGACATCCCCGTTTTCCAGCGCGTGGACGATGGGAGGATGGTTCCCCGCGATTTCGGCGAGGTTGAGCTGGGCCACATTGCGCAGGGCCATGATTTGGTGGATCCGCAGATACAGACTGTTCCACGAGGTCAGCATCAGATCATGGTCCGCCAGGCCGATAAGCGTCCGATGGAACGCCTCGTCCGCCGTAGTAAGCGCATCGCGGTCGTTGTTGTCGGCGGCAGTCGCCATAGCGCGGCAATGTATCCAGAGCGCGTCCACCGGCTTATTCATTTCAAGAATGCGGCGGGCGGCCATCACTTCGAACACCACGCGCAGGCTGTAGGTCTCCTCAATCTCGCGCTGGGTCAGGGGTTTTACCCGCTTGCCCTTGTAAGCGATGGATTCAATCAGCCCGTCATTTTCAAGGATCTGGATCGCCTCACGGATTGGGGCGCGGCTGACGTTCATTTGGGCGGCCAATGCGGTTTCCACCAGCAAAGAGCCAGGGCGCAAATTGCCCGAGACGATGGCGCGCCGCAGCATGTCAGCGATCTGAATCCGCAGCGGCATCTGTTCGATCGCGGTCAGAGTGGAACCCAACTGGGTAAGGGGATTTTCACTCACGGGGTTTTTTCTCCAAAACACAAGGCACTGGCACGCAGGATAGCCGCGTCGTGCGATGCGTCGAGGCGCATCAGCGGCGGACGGGTTATCGCGTAGTCTGGGTCGGACAGGCGGCGGGCGATAGTCGCCTTGATCGCCGGGATCAGCGGCACCTGTTCAAATAGCGCACGGATAACGCCGACAGCCTCAAGCCGCGCTGTTTCTTCGGGCGTGCCAAGCGCGCGGATCAGCGCCATGATGCTAGCCGCGTTGACGTTGGCGCTAGCGCTGATGCAGCCCGCGCCACCAGCGGCGACGTTGCGGACCAAAAGAGACTCGGACGCCGAATAGGTCTCGATCTCAGGAAAGGCGGCGATGACGGCGGCGGTGTTGTCCCAGTTGCCTGAACTGTCCTTCAGCCCCGCGATGATGCTGGGAAATTCGGTTGTCAGACGGCCGATCAGGTCCAGCGTGATGCCAACGCCGGTCATCTGCGGAATGTGGTAGAGGTAAAGGCGCAAACCGTCCGACCCCACCGCCTCGATCAGGCGAGCGTAGCTGGCGAAAAGCCCATCGGGCGACACCGGCTTGTAGAAGAACGGCGGCAAGGTCAGCGTGCCGCGCACGCCGTGGGCCAGCGCATGGCGGGTCAGCGCGATGCTGTCGGGCAATGCAGAGCAGCCGGTGCCAGGGATCAGGCGGGCGGCGGGGACACCGGCATCGACCAATGCATCCAACGCGCTCATGCGTTCGGCCACACTCATCGACGTGGCTTCGGACGTGGTGCCGAAGGGGGCCAAACCATCGGCGCCGTCTTCAAGCAAAAGCTTGGAATGGGCCACGAAGCGCGCGGTATCGACGCTGAGGTCGGCCCGGAACGGCGTGATAGCGGGCACGAAAAGGCGCGTCTTATGGATCATCGTTGAAGCTCCTGTGCCCGCAGGCCGGTCACTGTAAGGTAAGGGATCATGGCAAAGACATCGTCATCGGCCGCTCCGCGCTGCATCATCACCGCAAAATGGCCGTCGCGGTCCAGCGCAGTGATCCCGGCATGCCAGACGCCCGGACGGTAGACCACACCAACCGTCCCCGGCACCAAAATTGAAAGCGCACGCGCAGGGTCGGGTCGGCCCTTGGGGTCCGAGAGCATCACGGTGACCAGATAGCGGCTGACATCCACTGGCAAAAAGATCTGCGCTGCATGCGGGTGCTTTTCCACCTGCTCCAGCCCAACCGGCAAGGAAACGGCGGCGACAGAGTTCAAATGGCAGCGCAGCCCGAGGCCCGGTGTCGATACCAGCCAGTGGCCAAACTGCCGACGGTCGCCATGCGATTCCGGTGGCGCAAGGAGTTCCCCGAACTGTCGGAATGCGTCCGCATCCGGCGCGCTTGCGATGATCCTGTGTTCGTTCATCCTGCCCCCACCCCGGCCACGTCATACGGTACCTGTGCGCGCCAATGCGCGGCAAGGTCTGCCCTGCGGCACACCCAAACGTCCTCGCGGCATGCAAGATGGTCGAGGAAGGCCATGAGGCCCACGATCCGGCCCGGCTGGCCCAGAACGCGGGTATGCATTCCCACCGACATCATGCGCGGGTGCAGATGTGCCTCGGAGGCGAGGACGTTGAAGCTGTCGATAAGGAATTCGCCAAAGGCCCGGCCAGTGACAAGCGACCCACCAACCAGCTTGGCGTCATTGGTGGCCAGCGAATAGGGTACCACCAGATGGCCCTTGCCCGCGACGGTCTGCCAGTAGGGAAGCTCGTCGTTGTAGGCGTCGCTGTCGTAAGAAAAGCCGCCATGCTCTACCACAAGCCGGCGCGTGGCAGGGCTTGGCCCGTAGCGGCAATACCAGCCTTCTGCCGGTCGCCCCACCATCCTCAGGATAGAGGCATGGGCGCGCGCGATGTGTTCGCGCTCCGTCGCCTCATCCAGAAGGTAATGTTCGATCCAGCGCCAGCCATGGCAGACGATGTCCCAGTTGGTTTTGGCAATTGCCGCTGCGGCATCGGGCGCGCGTTCCAGCGCCAGTGCTGAGGCAAAGACGGTCAGCGGCAAGCCACGGTCCTGAAACAGGCGATAAAGCCGCCAGAACCCGACCCGCGTACCGAATTCGAACATGCTTTCCGCCGCAAGATCGCGCAGACTGGGCGGCACGCGGGCCTGGGCGACCTCGGTCAGCGCGGCGTCGGATTTCCCGTCGCCGTCGCCAAAGGTGTACTCCGACCCCTCTTCGTAGTTCAGCACGAAATTCACCGCCACGCGAGCCCCGTTCGGCCAACGAATATCTGGCGCTTGGTTACCATAGCCGGTGAGGGGGCGAGGAGTGTCCGGCATCAATCACGTCTCCCCGACACCTTGCAGAAGAAACAGCACCAGTCGCCAGTCTGCACGTTGGGCAGGGCCCGCAAGCCGAAGAACATGCCATCGGCGGGGGCAGAAAGCTCGGCCAGGGTGTCGCCAAAGATGTTGACGATCCGGGCGATGGGGTCGCCCTTTTTCATCATCGTCAGAAACTCCACCCCATCCGCTGGCAGGAAGATTCCCGAGGCGGGGGCAAGCAGGGCCTCTTGTTCGCCGATGTAGCGGGGGTGGGGGTATTCAGCCGTGCCGGGATACATCTTGTAGTGGCGCAGGATGTTCAGGATTGAGTTCGCAAGTTCACGTCCGACCTGGGCGAATTCCTTGGGCGAGGTGGCGGAGCGCCCACCAAGTTCGACCGTAATGCCGACCTTGCCGATGTCCTTCATAAAGGCCATCGGGCTGCCCTTGGGAAGGAAGTTTGACATGATGCAGCCCCAGCCTGGGCCCATCGCGGTGGCAAGTTCCACTGAGGCGGGGGATTCGTCGACGAAGATCGCCTTGGCCAGATAGCTATGCGCGCCGCCGGAATGGATCGAGATCTCAAAATCCGCAACCGGCCCCATCGCGGCGGCATGGGCGGCGGCGATCCGGTCGGACAGATAGCCTTTGGCATTGCCGGGATAGATCCGGTTCATGTCGTAGCTGAAGGTATCCAGCGGGTTGCCACGCTGGGCCGCCTCGAACGCGGGGACGTTCACCACCGGGATCATCACCAGTCGGCCCTTTAGTTGAGCGGGATCCACTTCTGCCAGTGCGATCTGGCAGGCAAGCGGGCCTTCCGGCTCATCGCCGTGGATCGCGCCGTTGACCCAGAAGCAGGGGCCGTCCATCGCCCCGTTGACGATGGCCACGGGGATTTCAATCGGAGTGCCCCCGGCCAGCTGGGTGACGGGAATGGCGCCGCGGGCGATAGTGCCCGGTGCTGCCGATGCGGTGCCGATGGTCAGGGTTTGCGGCATGTCAGACGCCCTTGACTTGGTAACGATCCAACTGCTCGGGCGTGTAGACCTGCATGAATTCGATCTCGATGCCGCCCGCGTCATTGTCGAGAAAGGCGACCCAGCCTTCGGGATGCGGGTGCGATCCGAATTTCTGGCAAGCCTGGCAAATGCGGAGAGTGGCACCTTTTTCCTGGGCATGAGCCAAGGCCATGTCGATGTCCGTCACCTCATAGCAGATGTGGTGCAGACCTTCGGAGCCACGCTCGTCGATCCATTTGGCAAAGCGGCCTTGCGGGTCGAGCGACTGGCATAGTTGATATTCGATGCCACCCAGATTGAAGAGCGCCACCTTGTTCTGCGACTTGGGGAATACTGTAATCTCGGTGTCGGCGGGCACGTCCAGAAAGCGGGCGTAAGTGGCCAGCGCCGCCTCGGCGTCGCGAACGCCAAAGGCCATGTGCTTGATGCCGATTACGTTGGGGTTGTCGGTCTTCATCGGGGGCTCCTTAAGACGGTTTCAGTGCGGATAGACGCGACGACGGTCTTCATCCGGGTGATGGCTTCGCGGATACGGTCGACGGGCTGGGTCAGCGACATGCGGACGAAATCGTCGGTATAGTCGCCGTAGATGCCGCCGGGGTACATCAGCACCTGGCCTTCGCGCAGCAACCGCTCGCAAAAGGCCGTCGCGCCGATCCCGGTGGAGGCGACGTTGGCATAGACATAGAATGCGCCCTGCGGCTCGGCGTAGGGGATGCCCATTTCGGTCAGCGCGGCGCAAAGGGCGATGCGGCGCGCGTCGTAGATCTGGCGCATCTCTTCGACGCAGTCCTGCGAGCCGGTCAACGCGGCAATTGCGGCGTGTTGGCTGGCAGCGGCTGTTGAGATGGCGAAGGCGTGGTTGATCTCGGCCAGGGCGGGGATCAGGTCGGGCGGTCCGGCAAAGTAGCCAATGCGCCAACCGGTCATTGCATAGGCCTTGCTGAACCCCGACAGGGTGATCGTGCGATCGAACATGCCCGGCAGGCTTGCAACCGGCTGCACGGTATTGTTGCCGTAGGTCAGGCGGGCATAGATCTCATCGGAAATCACGATCAGGTCGTGCTTGCGCGCCACTTCCGCGATGCGGCGCACCTCGGACGGGGGGGTGACGGTGCCGGTCGGGTTCGACGGGTTGATCAGCACGAGTATCTTGGAGCGGGGCGTGATGTGCGCCTCGACCATCTCGGCGGTCAGGGTGAAGTTCGTCTCCATCGACATGCGGATGTGGACAGTTTCGGCGCCCGCCATTTCGGCAGCCTGATGGTAGGGGTTGTATCCCGGACAGGGCACCAGGATCTCATCGCCCGGGTTCAGAAGTGCTAGCGCGATGATGAACATCGCATGCTGCCCGCCGGGGGTGACAACGATGTTTTCGGGCGCATAGGTCGCCCCGCCATAGGCGACGATATTGGCCGCGATGGCCTGACGCAGGGCGGGCAGGCCAAGCGGGTGGGTGTAGTGTGTCGCGCCGTTGCCAAGCGCGTTCTGCCCCGCCTTGATGATATGCGCGGGCGTGTCGAGGTCGGGATCACCCCGCCCCAGCTTGATCACGTCCGTCAATCCCTCGGCAATGTCCGTCATGCGGGTGATAAGGTGGGCATCCTTGAGCTTGACCCGGTCGGCAAGGCGTGTGGTCGCGTTCATCATCAGACCCCGTAGACTTCGGAATATTTCTGCGTCAGGTGCGCCACATAGGGGGCGGGATCGAGCGGGCGGCCGGTGGCGCGGACCAGAAGTTCATCGCGGGTGTAGCGGCGGCCGTGACGGTGGACGTGTTCGGTCATCCATTCGCGGACCGGCGTATAGTCGGCGCACGCCAGACCATCGGCCACCGCAGCATTCTCACGCGCCTTGGCGAACAGCTGGCCCGCCATGACGTTGCCGATGGTATAGTTGCAGAAGGTGCCGATCTGGCCCGAGGACCAGTGCACGTCCTGCAGCACGCCAAGTCGGTTGCTGGGTACATCAAGGTCAAGGTATTCCTTGATTTTGGCATTCCACGCCTCGGGTAGGTCCTTGACCGACAACGATCCGTCCACGAGTGCTGCCTCGATATCGACACGCAGCATGATGTGGAAGTCATAGGTCAGTTCGTCCGCCTCGACCCGGATGAAGCCCGGCTTCACGCGGTTCACGCCGCGCCAGAAGGCGGTGGCGTCTACATCGGCAAGCTGGTCGGGAAAGGCCGCCTTGGCCTCCGCGAAGTTCAGGTCCCAGAACTCGCGCGACCGGCCGACCTGGTTTTCGAAGAGACGCGACTGGCTTTCATGCGCGCCGAAGCTGACGCCGCTGACCGCGTAAAGTCCGATTAGATCAGTCGCCAGTGGCGTGCGGACGAAGGCGGGATCCGCGCATTGTTCATAAAGGCCATGCCCGGCCTCGTGCAGCGTTCCGAACAGGCTGCCGGGCATCCAGTTCTCGACGATGCGGGTGGTTATGCGCACGTCATTGCGGGTGAACGACACCTCGAACGGGTGCACCGTCAGATCCAGCCGACCGCGGTGCAGGTCGTAGCCCAGCTTGCTGGCCATCGACAGGCCAAACGCCAGTTGCTTCTCAGCGGGATATGCGCGCTCCAGAAAGTCGGTGCGGGGGGCGTCGCCTCCCTGCACCTTGCGCAGAAGCGGCAATAACCCTTCGCGCAGCGTGGCGAACAAAGTTTTCAGAGTGGCCATCGTCTCGCCAGGTTCGAACCGGTACATCAGCGCATCATAGGGGTGCGCGTCATAGCCGATGTGTTCCGCCATCTCGCGGTTCAGGGCGACGGTTTCCGTCAGCAGCGGCGCGAAGGCGGCGAAATCATCGTTCTTGCGCGCCTCGGCCCATATGTCATGGCCAAGGCCACCCAGTTCCGTCCGCTTGCGGATCAGGTCGGAAGGGATGCGCAGATGATAGTCGATGGCTTCACTCGTCTGGGCGCAGATGGTGCGCTCAACGCTACCAACGGGGGTAGAGGAAACCTCACCCTCCGCCTTGTCCAGCAGGCGGCGGGTTTCGTCGGACACAAGTACGTCGCGCGCCAGGCCCATCAGGGAAGCCATCTGCTTGGCGCGGGTCGCGGCGCCGCCGGGGGGCATCATGGTATTGGCGTCCCACGACAGGATGGACTTGGCGTTGAGCAGGTCGTTCACCTGCCCCATCCGGTCAAGAAATGCTGCATATCCCATGACTGAGCTGTCTTCCCTTCGATCGATACCGACTCGGCGCATTGCAACAGTCGACTGATATATTGTATATTGTCGACAACTTATAAATCAACTATTGTATGATTCGAACGGGATTGTCAAGGCGACTTTGGCCGACGCCCGCGCTACCTAAAGAGAACGGCCGGGGGTGCTATGCAAGACACGCTGCGATGGAATACGGACAGCTTGGTAGAGATGGCCGTCACTGGTCAGATCAGCCAGCCAACGATGCGGCCGAACGGCTATGCCCACTATCCCGATGGCAAGGGGACCGTGCTGCCCGGCATGTCGGGGATCGTCTATAACGCGCGGGTCGGCGACCGCGCCTTTGGCTGGGCGGGCGATCATGTGGAGCCTGGGGTGTCGATCTCCAACGGGGTGGAGATGCAGGATTTCGCGTTGCACTATCTGACCTGCATCGGCAACGAGGCGACGGTGATGTCCGGTCTGGCGCGGGGTGCCAAGGGCATCGTGACGGGCGAACACGCCCGCCTGCTGGTCGATTTCGCGCCAGGTGTGATGGAAGACCTGATGATCGGGGATACCGTCCAGATCCGGGCCGCGGGGCGCGGCATCGCGCTGGCCGACTGGCCCAACATCGAGTTCAAGAAGACCTCTCCGCTGCTTGCCAAGGGCTATGGGCTGCGTGTGGAGAACGGCCAGCTGATCTGTCCGGTGGCGATGGAACTGCCCGCCCGCATCATGGGATCGGGGGCCGAACTGAATGCGGAATATGTGGATCAGGATCTGATGTCGGGCGACCGTGCGCTGATGGCCGAGCTGGGCGTAGACCAGATGCGTCTGGGCGATCTGATCGCGATCCGCGATGTCGATCACCGGTTTGGTCGCAGCTACAGCACCGGCAGGATCGCCATCTGCCTGTGCATCCACGGCGACAGCGTGATGACCGGGCATGGCCCCGGCATCCTGACGCTGATGACCGGCCCGGCAGACGAGCTTGGGTTCAAGATCAACCCCGGCGCCAACATCGCAGCATTCTGCAAGATGGGAATATAGCCATGCTGAAGACCAACCAGGCCGATCTCGTGGCCGTTTCGGTGGCCGGGGCGATCGCCCATCCGGGCTTTGCGGGGCTGCCAGCGGAACCCTACCGCCTTGCCGCCAACGGCACGCCGTTCCTGCTGCCGACCTATGGCGGGATCGTATACAACGTCTCTGTCGGGGACAGCGCCTTTGGATGGGCGGCGGACTGCATCCATCCCGGTGTCAGCATCCGGCAGGCGGACGACCTGAAAAACCGGGGCCTGAACGTGTTCGCCTGTATGGGCAACAGCGCCAAAGTTATGACCGGACAGGCCCAAGGCACCGTCGGCGTCGTGACCGGCAAGTCGGGCCGGTTCTCCGAACAGGTCATCATCCACATCCCCAAGGCTGCGCGCGAACGCATGGCGGTGGGCGACCAGATCATCATCCGGTCAGAAGGCATCGGTATGGTACTGCCCGACCACCCCGAGATTGTGCTGAAGGGCATCGGGCCGAACCTGCTGGCCGCACTGTCCCTGCGCGAGGCCGGCGCGCTGGAGATTGGCGTGGTTGCCCGCGTCCCCGCGCATCTGGCGGGCGCAGGGCTGGGCCTGACCTCGGAAGGGGGTAGCCTGCACATGCAGTCGACAGACCGCGCCGAACTCGCCCGTCTGGGCCTCGACGGGCTGCGGCTGGGCGACCTTGTGGCGCTGGAGGATACCGACAGCCGCTACAACCACGGCTACCTGCGGGGGGCCATGTCCATCGGCGTGGTCTGCGCCACGGACGGGCCGCGCGCCGGATACGGCCCCGGCATTGCCGTGATGATGACCGCCCCCGCCGGGCAGCTTGGCGCCTTCATCGCCGCCTCTGCCAACATCGCCGACCTTCTTGGACTGGAACCATGACCATGATCGCCATGACCAACGTGACGCGCGACAGCCTTGCCGCCTTCATGGAGGAAGGCTTTCGGGTGCTGGGCCTGTCCGAGCCCGATGCACGCACCTTTGCCGAAGCACTGATCTTTTCCGAGTTGCGCTTCCACCCTGGCCATGGTCAAGGCGTCAAGCGTCTGCGCCGCTATCACGAACGCATCAGCCGGAAGCTCGTCGATCCCGCCGCCTGGTGGGAGGTGGTCAAGGAAAGCCCCGCCTTGGCACTGGTCGATGCGCATAACGGCATCGGCACGGTGGCGGCGGCGCGGGCGATGACGCTCGCAATCCAGAAAGCCAAGGTCTGCGGCATCGGCCAAGTGGTGGTGCGCAATTCCACCCATTACGGATCAAGCGCGGTGCATGCCTGTCAGGCGGCCGAGGCGGGCTGCATCGGCATCAGCTTTACCAATGCGGGGCCGGAAATGGCCCCTTGGGGTGCGCGCGAAGGCGCGGTTGGCACCAACCCGTGGGGCATCGCCGCCCCGACCGATCAGGGATTTCCCGCCGTTATGGACATTGCCCTGACGACCGCAGGCAAGGGCATGATGCAGTGGCATGCGCGCGAAGGCAAAGCGATGCCACTGGACTGGGCGCTAACACCGGACGGGCAGGAAACCGACGATCCGAACGCCGCGATGGCGGGCGCGCTGCTGGGGATCGGCACCTACAAGGGCTACGGCCTTGCCTTCATGACCGATGTGCTGACGGGCGTGATCGGCGGCGGTGGGTTCGGCCTCAAGCCCTATTCCGACCCAGCAAAACTGGACGTCAGCCACACCCTGACCGCCATCGATATCGAATGGTTCCAGCCGCTGGCCGAGTTCGAGGCCCGGATGGGCGAGTTTGCCCGCATGATCCGGTCCCGCGCGCTGAGGCCGGGGTTCACCGAGGTGCTGTTGCCAGGCGAACAAGAGGCCCACCGTGCGGCGCGCAAGTCACGCGACGGCGTGCCGCTGGACGACGAGGTTCTGGTCGACCTGCGCGCACTTGCCGAAGAAATCGGCATCGACCGCCAGATCGTCGCCACCGGCCCTTATGAGGGGATTCTGTGACCCCCCTTCCCCCCGCCTTTCACGCCATGTTGCGCGACCGGCTCAGGGCGCGGGCTGCGGCTGCGGGGCTTGACGGCCTGCTTCTGCTGGCACCCGGCAACGTGGCCTACGCCTCGGGCTGGCTGTTTTCCGTGAACGAACGGCCGATGGGCCTGTGGGTACCGGTCGACGGCGAGGCGACGCTGTTCGTCCCGCATCTGGAGTTGGAGAATGCATTTGGCGTGGCCGGCGTGCAGGTCAGCACCTATGAGGAATTTCCGGGGCTTGTTCCCCCTGCTCTATGGATGATGGCCCAGACCGGCGCCCGCCGGCTGGCAGTCGACGCGCTGGACGCACGGTATCTGGCGCCGGCGCAGGGCATGGTGGCAGCGCTTGACCTGACGGACCATTGTCTTCCCGAACGCAGTATCAAGCACGCCCCCGAACTTGCCCTGATCCGCGAGGCCGCGCGCTTTGCCGACATGGTGCTGGAAAGGCTGGTGGCGCAGGCGGGCGACATGATCGCTCAGGGTGCGACAGAGCTTGACCTGATGGTGGACTGCACCGGTCACGCCCGCCGGGCGCTGGCGGCGGCGCACGGTAAGGCCTTCGCGGGTACCAAGATGGGGATCACCGCCTCGGTCCATTCTGGGCCGAGGGCGGCCCTGCCGCATGGCGCAGTGCTGGAGCGGGTGCCGCATCGCGGCGAGCCGATCATCGCGGGCATCGGGTGCAGCCTAGGCGGCTATCACGCCGAAAGCGGTGTCACGCTTGTCTATGGCGAACCCACGACTGACCAACGCCGCGTGATGCAGGCGATGGCGGACGCCAACACCGCCACGATCGATGCGCTGGCACAGCGCCAGACCTGTACCCGCGTCAACTACGCTGCACTTGCGCCAATCCGCGAGGCCGACTTCGGCGAGGCGATCCGCCACCGCATCGGTCACGGCATGGGTGTCGAAGGGCACGAAGCACCCTGGCTTTCGCCCGGGGACGACACACCCACCGCCACAGGAATGGTCTTTTCCTGTGAACCCGGCATTTACCGCCCCGGCCATGACGGCTGGCGCTGCATCGAGACGCTGATCGTGACCGATGCCGGCGTCGAGACGCCAAGCCGCTTTCAATCCACACACCCCCTTGACGCGCGCGTCATATCATAGGAGCCCCCGATGTCCGAACCCGCTGCCTGGCGCTATCAGAAGATCACGAAGCCGATGTTCGATCTGGCTGCCCCACATACTATTCTGGCAGGCCGGGTGATCCCGATCATCGGCGACATCGTGGAGGATGGATTTGTCGAAATGAAGGACGGCAAGATCGCCGCCGTCGGCCCCCGGACGCAGATGCCGGCGGGCCCGGTGATCGAGACGGGCGGCACACTGATGCCCGGCATGATCAACAGCCACGCACATTTGAACTGGGACGGTATCCACGACCTGGCCCGCCAGTCGATGGATGACCCCAAGCCGATCAGCGCCTTCAAGGCGGCGGGCAACATGCTGAAATCGCTGCGAGCGGGGATCACGATGGTCCGTGACCTTGGATTTCACGACATGAACCTTTATTCCAAACAAGCCGTCGCGCAGGGCATCTTTCCCGGGCCACGACTGAAGGTTTGCGGGGCTGCAATCATCCAGACCGGCGGGCATACCTACTGGGTCTGTCGCGAAGCCTCGGGCCCCGACGAGATGCGCCGCGCGGTGCGTGAGCAGGTAAAGGGCGGGGCAGACCTAATCAAAATCATGGCCTGCCACGACACGCTGGAATTCACCGACGAGGAGTTGGCCGCCGTAATCGACGAGGCGCATCGCAACCGCCTGCCAGTAACGGCGCACGCCACCTATGATGCCTGCATCCGCCGTGTGGCGGAATTCGGGGTTGACTGCATCGAACATGGTGGATCGATGTCGGACGAGACGATTCAGGTCCTTTTGGACCGAAAGTTGCCGATCGTGACCACCTTCGCGCCGCTGGTGCAGCAAAGCCAGCCCGAGATCGCCCGCCGCTTCGGAATTCCCGACTGGAAAGTCGAGGAACGGATCAAGGCCGTCGCAGATCCCAGCCGCTACGAGGGGCTGAAAAAGGCGGCAGAGCGCGGCGTGCCCATCGTCTTTGGCACGGACGCAGGCAGCCCGGCGGTGGAGCATGATGTGGTCGCCCCTGAACTGGCGCACATGGTCAAGGTCGGCGTTTGCCACGACAACATGGATGCGCTGGCTTCGATCACCATCCGGGCGGCGAAAGTCTCGGCAATGGATCACCTGATCGGATCGCTCGAGGTGGGCAAGGCCGCGGATGTGATCGTGGTCGACGGCAACCCCGATCAGGACCTGTTCGCCCTGGAGCGCATCAAAATGACCTTTATCGACGGCAAGAGGATGCACGGATGAGCCAGTTCGCCAAGCATATCGCCCCCCGCATCGTGGAAGAAGACGGCTCGTTCCGCACCCGCATGCTGGGGATCGCGGCCGACCGCAACGACGTGATCGCCCTAGGCCGTGGCGATCCCGATTTCCACACACCTGCGCATATCGTCGAGGCGGCCAAGGCGGCACTTGACGCCAATGCGCACCACTATACAGGCCCGACGGGCCTGCCCCAGTTGCGCACGGCTATCGCCGCTGATCTCAATTCCAGCTACGGGCTGGACTATACGGCGGAAGAGATCGTGGTGACGGCGGGCGTGCAGGAAAGCATCATGCTGTGCATGCTGGCGCTGTGCGCGCCAGGCGACGAGGTGCTGATCACCTCGCCCCGCTTCACCACCTACGACACCGCGGTGCATCTGTGCGGCGGGGTGCCAGTGCCGGCGCCGACCCATGAAAAGGACGACTTCGCGCTGGACTTGGCCGAGATCGAGGCGCGGATCACTCCGCGGACGCGGATGTTCGTGCTCGTCTCGCCCAATAACCCGACGGGAGCCGTGACTCCGCCAGCCGTGATCCGCCAGATCGCTGATTTGGCGATCAAGCACGACATCCTGATCATCGCGGACGAGATTTATGCCAAGATGATCTACGCCCCAAACGAGCACCTCAGCATCGCCACCCTGCCCGGCATGAAGGAACGGACGATCACCCTGAACGGGTTTTCCAAGACCTATGCCATGACGGGCTGGCGCGTCGGCTACTTGGCCGCACCGCTGGACTTCGTAAACAAAGTGACCGAGCCGCGCCACACGCTGTCGATCAACACCTGCACCGTCAGCCAGCACGCCGCGCTGGCCGCGCTGACCGGGCCGCAGGAACCGCTGGCGGCAATGCTGGCCGATTATGCCGCGCGGCGCGACTGGCTGATGCCCGCGCTGACCGCCGCAGGGTTCACCTACGGGCATCCGGGGGGAGCATTCTACATTTACACCAACATTTCCTCCACCGGGATGGCGGCTCCGGAATTCTGCGAACGCTTGCTGCGGGAAACGGGAGTGATGCTGTTTCCGGGCACGATGTTCGGCGACGACAGCACCGACTACATCCGCATCAGCTATCTGCAACCCTTACCGATGATCCAGGAGGCGATGCACCGCATCACAACCTTCGCCCAAAGCGTACGGGCCGCAGCATGAGCGCGGATCCGAAGAGTAAGTTCGTCGGCTGCCAGATCAGCCCGATCAGTTTTGTCGACGAAGGCGTCGAAAGCGTTCTGGACACGCTTCAGACCCGCGCGGGCGTCAACGTCCTGATGCTGGGTACGGTGTCTTGGCTTGGTCTGAAATCCGGGCGCTCGATCAGCCATGAACTGGACGGCTGGCCCGACCACGGCGTGCCGGAGCCCTATCAGATGCAGGGCGGGGCCTATTTCGACCCCGATCCGCGCTACTACCGCGACACGTTCATGGGAGCCTACCGGTCACGCGACCCTGAGTTCGAAGGTAAAGACATCCTGAAGATGGTCATTCCAGCCGCCCATGCACGCGGGATGAAGGTCTATGTCGAGCTGATGGAGCCGTTCTTCAAATACGCTGGCCACGGCTCGGCGGCGGCGGTCGACATTCCGACCCTTCCGCAGGCGATGGAAGTTGACATCTTCGGCCGCCTTGGCGGCGAGCCGTCCACCTCGCATCCAGGCTATCGCGGCTGGATCCATTCGATGATCGAGGATCAGGTGCGCAACCACGACCTTGACGGGTTCATGTGGTGCAACGAGCGCAACTCGCCCTTGGACACGCTGATCCAAGGTGGCTGCCCGGGCGACTTCTCCGCCCCCGCCCGGCGCGAGGCCGAGGAACGCAACGTCAACTCGGAAAGCTGCCGTCAGGCGCTGCTGCGGATTTACGATTTCTGCCAGGAGGCGGCTGCTGGCAAGAACTTCGTCGATGGCACGCTCATCACCTTTCTGCGGGTGCTGCTGGACAACCCCGAGGCAATGGTGTGGGAAAAGTTCTGGTTGGAGCGCAACAAGGATCTCGACCGAGAGCTTTATGGTCTGGTGAAGTGGTGCAAGCCGCATCTGCCCTTTGGCCTCAACGTCTGGAACCGCAACCATTTCAACCTGATCAGGCGCGCGCAATGGCCGTGGGCCGAACAGACCCGCTATGCCGATTTCGTCAAGCCGATCACCTATCAGCACCAGGCCGGCGAGGTCTGGGCCAAGGAATTGTCGTTCTTCCGCAAAACGATCCTGCGCGACTTTACCGGGGATGAGGCGACGCGCGGCCTGTTCCGTATCTTGGGCCTCAACGAAGCGCCGTTCGACCAGCTTGTCGGTGCGGGGATGGATCCCGACACCTATGTCTTCGGCCAGTGCGCCGATGCCGTGCGCGGTGTCGATGGGCAGGCCAGCGTCTACATGGGTATCGGCGTGGATGCACCACGCTCGCGCCCAGACACAGCAAAGATGACGCGCGACATCGCCTATCGGTCAGTCCTTGCGACCTATCGTGCAGGCGGGCACGGCGTCGTGCTGGCCCCGAACTACACCTCGATGCGGTTGGATCACCTAGACGGGGTGGGTGAGGCGCTTGGGGAATTGGGGCTGAAATGAGCTTCGACAAACTGATCCGGGGAGGCATCCTGATGACCCCCGACGGACCGCGCCCGGGGCAGCTTGCGCTGTCAGGCGGGCGGATCGCTGGCGTGCTTGGGCCCGATGAGCAAGCCGAAGCCGGTGAAATGATTGACGCGACCGGCCTGCAGATACTGCCCGGGCTGATCGACATCCACTGCCACATCCGCTCGCCCGCCTACCCGAACCGCGGTTCGGTCGAAACCGAGACGGCGGCCTGCGCGGCAGGTGGCATCACCAGCGTTTTCGAGATGCCTATCACCGATCCCTGCTGCAACACGCCAGAGAAGGTCCAGCGCCGGCGCGAACATTTCGCGCAACGCGCCCATGTCGACTTCGGTCTCTACGCGGCCCCACTTCCCCTGACCGAAGCTGCCGTGGATGCGCTGGCAGGCAGTGGGATCATCGCCTTCAAGATATTCACCACCCCTCCCCCCCCTGGCCGCGAAAGGGAGTTTGCGGGCCTTGCCTGGCCCGATCCGGCGGATCAGATGCAGGCCCTTCGCCTGATCGCGCGCACCGGTCTTCCGGTGGTAGTGCACGCCGAGAATGCTGATATCCTTGCCCGTGCGGCGCAGCTGGTTGCCGGCGACGACCCCGGTGATGCGCGGATCCACAACCGTGCCCGCCCCCCGATGGCCGAGGCCCTGGCGGTGGCCATGCTGCTGACGATGAACATGCGGGCCCAGGCTCGCCTGCACATCGCCCACGTGACCTCGGCCGACTCGATCGAGGTGCTGCGCCGATTCGCAGGAACCAGCGATTTCACCGCGGAAACCTGTCCGCACTATCTGTGTTATACCGAGACCGACGTGGCGCGTGCAGGCGTTGCGGCCAAGATCAACCCGCCCATCCGCCATGCAGCCGACCGCGAGGCGCTGTGGCAGGCGATCGAGGACGGCGTGCTTGCTCATGTGACAACCGATCACGCCGCCTTCACACCGCAAGAAAAGGCGGCACACACTGGCAACTTCCTGACCGCACCGCCCGGTCATCCAGGGCTTGAAACTATGCTGCCTGCCATGCTTGATGCCGTCCATACCGGCAGGATAAGCCTGCAGCGGGCCGTATCAGTCATGTCGACAAATGCGGCCGCGAGGTTCGGCCTGCCGGACCGGGGTAGGCTTTCTAAGGGCGGCAGGGCAGATATCGTTCTGATCGACCCGACGGCGCTGACGACGCCGACGGCAGCCAAGCTTCTGACCGCCGCCCACAACATCGCCACCCTGACCGAAGGGGCGGTGTTCCACGGCGCCTTGCGGCGAACGCTGCTGGCTGGCGAAACCATCTGGCACGACGGCCTGACCGGCACTCCCGGACAAGGCCGCTTCATCACTCCGAAAGGACAGGCATGACCGATCCTGAACAACCGCTTCTGGCAGTACGCGACCTGCAGACCACGTTCCATCTGGGTGGAAAATTTCACATCAGGGCAGTCGATGGAGTCAGTTTTTCGGTCGACCCCGGCGAGACCCTGGCCATCGTCGGGGAAAGCGGGTCTGGCAAATCCGTCACCAGCCTGTCGATCATGCGCCTGCTGACCAAGGGCGTGGGCGAGATCACGCGCGGCCAGATACTGCTGCGCGGCCGCGACCTGACCAAGTTGTCGGAACGAGAGATGCGCGCCATCCGCGGCAAGGAAATCGGCATGATCTTTCAAGAACCGATGACAAGCCTGAACCCGGTGCATACCCTCGGCGCGCAGATTTCCGAAGTGCTGATCTGTCATGAGGGGCTGTCGGCTGCCAAGGCCCATGCCCGTGCAATCGACATGCTGGCCTTGGTCGGAATTCCGGAACCCAAGAAACGCGCTGACAGCTATCCGCACCAGATGTCGGGGGGCATGCGGCAGCGCGCGATGATCGCCATGGCCCTGGCCTGCCAACCCCGTCTGCTGATTGCGGATGAACCGACAACGGCGCTGGATGTGACGATCCAGGCGCAGATCCTTGAGCTGATGAAGGACCTGCAGGCGCAAATTGGCATGGCTATCATCTTCATCACGCATGACCTTGGTGTGGTTGCAGAAATGGCTGACCGGGTGGTGGTGATGTATGCCAGTCAGGTCGTAGAATCCGCATCAGTCGTGGACATCTTCGAACGCCCGCGCATGCCCTATACGGCGGGTCTTTTGAAGTCGATCCCGCGCCTGGGTTCGGCGGGGCAGCATCGTCGGCTGGACACCATTCCTGGACAGGTGCCGATGCTGGCCCACCTGCCCTCTGGCTGTCGGTTCCGACAGCGCTGTGCCTATGCCAAGCCAGCCTGCGCTCTGACCGAGCCCGCCTTGACGCGTGACGCATCTGGGCGCGAGGTTCGCTGCTTGCGGGCCGACGAACTGTCTCTTTCCGAAGGAATTCCGGCATGACCTCTCTTCTGGCCGTCAAGAACCTCAAGAAATACTTCCCCATACGGGGCGGCGTGCTGAACCGTGTGATCAACAACGTCAAGGCGGTCAACGGGATCAGCTTCGATGTCAATAAGGGCGAAGTCGTCGGATTGGTCGGTGAAAGCGGATCGGGCAAGACTACCGTAGGGCGCACCCTCCTTCGCTTGGAAGAGGCGACCGAGGGGGCGGTGATCTTCGACGGCACCAACATCATTAATATAAGCCGGGAAGAGATGCGTGGCTACCGCAAGCGCATGCAGATCATCTTCCAGGACCCCTACGCCAGTCTGAATCCCCGTGAAAAGATCCGCACCGTGATCGGCCATGCCCTGGCTCTGCACAGGATCGGCACGTCTGTCGACCGCGAAGACCGCATCGTCGGACTGCTGGAACAGGTGGGCCTGTCAGCAGACTACCTAGATCGCTTTCCGCACGAATTCTCTGGCGGCCAGCGGCAACGGATTGGGATCGCCCGGGCGCTGGCCGTCAACCCGGAATTTGTGGTGGCCGACGAGCCGGTCTCTGCACTCGATGTGTCCATTCAAGCGCAAGTCATAAATCTGCTCGACGACCTCCGCTCCGAATTCAACCTGACGATGCTGTTCATCGCGCACGATTTGGCCGTCGTGGAGCATATCTGCGACCGCATCATCGTGATGTATCTCGGGCGCATCATGGAAATCGCTCCGACCGCAGCACTTTATAACAATCCCGCGCATCCCTACACGAAGGCGCTCTTGTCGGCGGTGCCAGTCCCTAGACCGGGACACAAGCGCAGTAGGGTCCTTCTCGCTGGCGACATTCCGAGCCCGATCAACCCTCCATCAGGCTGTGTCTTTCGCACCCGTTGTCCCCAAGCTGTTGCAGAGTGCGCAAAGGTCGTCCCCGATCTGAGGGAAGTTGCACCTGGCCAGTTCAGCGCCTGCATCATGAACTGATCGGTGTCTGAAAACGCGGTTCCCTCGCCCTTCCAAACCCGCATCAAAAGATCGGACCCGGCTGGGGCCGTGGGATCATAGGCAAGGCCGATGACAAAAGCTGCAAGCAACATGCCCTCCCAGTGCCCTGC
>CALFRN010000014.1 GCA_937919085.1 uncultured Reyranella sp. | reverse complement strand
CGCCACGATCCGTCCCTGCTCCAGGACAGAAGCGCGATCGGCGACGCCCATTGCCTTTACCACATTCTGTTCGACGAGAAGCACGGCCGCGCCGTCGTCGCGCACCCTGGCGATGATCTCGAACATGTCGTCGACGATGGTGGGAGCCAACCCCAGCGAAGGCTCGTCGAACAGCACGATGCGCGGCGTGGCCATCAGCGCGCGGCCGATCGCCACCATCTGCTGCTGCCCACCCGACAGTTCGCCTGCGAGTTGAAATCGCTTGTCGCGCAGAATGGGGAACAGCCCATAGATTCGCTCCAGCGACTGGTCGTGCGCCGCTCGCGCCGCCGGCAGGTAGCAGCCGAGTTCAAGATTCTCCTCGACCGACATCTTGACGAACAGACGGCGCCCCTCCGGCACCAGGGCGATGCCATGGGCGCAGTAGTCGTGCGGCTTGACCCGCGCCATGTCGGCGCCGTCGAAGCGGAGTTCGCCCTGGCGGAAGCGCAGCAGGCCGGCGATGGCGTTGATCAGGGTCGTCTTGCCGGCGCCATTGGGGCCGATCACCGACACGATCTCGCCGGCCCCGACGTCGAGCGACACATCCCATACCGCGGGCGCGTCGCCGTAGCCGACATGGAGGTTGCGCGCTTCAAGCAGCATAGGCTTTGCCGAGATAGATGCTGATGACGCGTGGATCGCGCATCACCTCGCGCGGCGCGCCGAGCGCGAAGAGCTTGCCTTCGTTCAGCACCGCGACCCTGTCGGAGAGCTCGACCACTGCGCGCATCAGATGCTCGACGAAGACAATGGTGGCGCCCTGAGCTCGAATCGCCCGGACGAGCCTGATGGCATTGTCGATTTCCGCCGGATTGAGGCCTGACAGCACTTCGTCGAGCAGCAGGAGTTTGGGTCGTGCCGCGAGCGCCCGCGCCAGCTCGAGGAACTTGCGCTCGTGCAGGTTCAATTCGGCCGGCAGCGCCGCCTCCTTGCCCGCCAGGCCGGTGAAGCCGATCCAGTGAACGGCTTCGTCACGCATCTCCGCCGCCGGGCGAGCCGGACCGCCGAAGGTCGCCGCCAGCGTGACGTTGTCGAGCACCGTCATGTTCGCGAACGGCCGCGGGATCTGATAGGTCCGTGCCACGCCGCGACCCGCGATCTCGTGCGCCGGCAGGTGGCCAATCTGCACGCCGTCGACCGCGATGGCGCCGCTGGTCAATGGGAAATGGCCGGAAATGACGTTGATCAGCGTCGTCTTGCCCGACCCGTTCGGTCCGACCAGCCCGAGAATTTCACCCTCGCGCACATCGAGATCGACACCGTCGAGCGCCTGAAGGCCGCCGAATCTTTTGGCGACAGCGCGCGCCTCCAGGATGTTGCGCACGCCGACCGGCTTGGCAGGCGCCGGCTCGACCGGCACCGGCTCGGCGGGCGTCGTCGTGGAGGTCGCTCCGGCTGGGGCGACACGGCGGCGCCTCAGCCACTTTTGGACGGCCGGGACGACGCCATCCGGCAGCCAGAGGATGGCTATGATCAGGATTGCCCCGACAAGGGCTCGGCCGATCATCGCCTCCCCGCCGCTGATGAAGGCGTACAGCAGGGCCGTAATGACGGTGGCGCCTACAGCCGGTCCGAACCAGTGCCTTGAGCCGCCCAGGACGCTCATCAGCACGACGTAGAGCGGGACAGTGAGTTCGAACGTGCCCCCGACAGTCAGGAAGCCGACATACATGGCGTGAATACCACCGACTGCGCCAGCGATTCCCGCTGAAAGCGCGAAGGCCACGATCTTGTAGCGGAAGGTCGGCACACCCTTGGCCTCCGCCACGTCCTCATCGTCATGAATGGCAAAAAGGCCCATGCCCAAACGCGAATGCGCCACCCACCACGCAATCGCCAGAGTAAGCATGCACATCGCGAAACCCAGCACGTAAATGGTGCCGGTTTGCGAACTCATGATGGCAGGCATCGGTACGGAAATCATGAACACGCCGGCGCCGCCATCGATCGGTGTGTTGAGAATGATCGTGGCGATAACAAAGGTGACCGCGAGCGTCAGCAGCGCGAACAGCTCGCCGCGAAGGCGCCTCACGCGAAAGACGACGGCGCCAATGCCGATACCCAGCAGCGCCGCGAGCGCCGCGGCGGCAGGTATGGTCGCAAGGAACGGTACCTCGAACTTGGTGGTGAGCGTCGCCGTCGTGTACATGCCGACGCCGAAGAAAGCGGCGTGGCCAAGGCTGAAATAGCCTGCGAAGCCACTCAGCAGCGCCCAGCTCGTGGACAGTGAGACCCAGAAGAACACCAGGTAGAAAAAGGATTCGTAGAAAGCCGGAAGGCCGGCTGTCGGCAGGATCGCGAAAACCGCGATGCCGAGCACTGCCGCCAACTTGGGGAGGCCGCTGGCGTTGGTCATAGCCAGTCCGGATCCCACAACAGGATGACGATCAGCACCGAGAACGACACGACCGGCGCCCATGCCGGGCTCATCACCGCCATGGCAAGCGATTCGCTGGCCCCGATCAACATTCCGGCGAACAGGGCACCCAGCGGATTGCCGAGCCGGCCGATGATCACCACGGCAAAGACGACGCCCAGCCAGGCCCAGATCTGGGCCGGCGCCAAGGTGGCGATCAACGCGATGAAGGTGCCGGCGACACCGGCATATCCCGCACTTATCCCGGACAGCAGGTAGGCAAGCTTCTTGTGATCGACGCCATAGGCGGCGGCGATGTCGGCATCCTCGGCGCTGGCGCGCAGCGCCTTGCCGACATAGGTCTTGCGCAGCCACAGCCAGGTGCCCCAGGCGAGCGCGCCCGCGACCAGACACAGCACCAGTTCGAGAACCGGTATGTAGAACGGGCCCGCCTTGATCGACAGCGTCGAGTAGTGGGTCTCGAAGCGGCGGTAGTCGGCGGTCCAGTAGAGTTGGATGACGACCTCAAGGATGACAGCGAAGCTGAAGGTGATCAGGAGCGAGGCAAGTTCGTTCACCTTGAACTTGTCGAATACCCAGTACTGAACGACACCAATCGCGACCATCGACGGCACGATGAACACGGCAGACCACCATGGTTCGACATGGTAGGTCGTGCCGAGTTCGTAGGTCAGGTAGGCCGCCAGAAAAGCGAGCGCGAAATAGCTGAGATTGACCAGTCGCAGCAGGCCCCAGCTCAAGCTGAGGCCCAACGCCAGCAATCCATACATCCCGCCGGCCAGGACACCTGAAATCAGCGCCTGGCCGAGAAGTGTTGTACTGGGCATCGGCGGCTACGAGCCGATCAGCTTCACTCCGGGGGCCGCGTACTTGGTCGGCCAGACGACCTTCCATTCGCCGCCCTGCACCTGCTTGATCAGCTGCTCGGCGTTGCCATGGTTATAGAGGCCATCGAAGCGCAGGGTTCCGTAAATGGTGTCGACGGTGTTCTTCTTCAGGAACGCTGCAATCGCCTTGTCCTCAAGACTCTTGGCGCCGTTGACTCCGGCTTCGAGTATCTGCCACTCCGAGATCATGCCGGCCGCTTGGGCATCGATGATGGCGTAAGGCAGGTTGGCCTTGGTCGCCCGCTCCTTGTAGGCCGCTGCCTGGCGCGCGACACCCGGACGGCTCATGAACGGCTCGGCCGGCTCAAGGAAGGTCGAGCACAGCGCATTCTTGCCGTCGGGCGACAAGGCCAGCGGGCCCGGTGCCGGATAGAGATGAAAGCTGTTCTTCGGAGTGTAATCGAGCTTGCGCAGTGCCTCGAGGAGCTGGTTGCTCTCCAGGCCCAGCGAGCCGACCCACAGGAAGTCGGCATTGGCCTCCTTCACGCGGGCAGCGATGGCGCCGAAGTCGCGATTGCCGGATTCATACTCGAGGTAAAGGACGACATTGACCCCGCGCTTCCCCGATTCCTCTCGCATCCCCTGGGCCATGAACTGAGCCGACGGGAACTTGCTGGTGAGAATGACCATGGTCTTGGGTGGCGTCGGCAGGCTGGCCATCGCATCGAGGATCACATTTGGATAGGTCTTCTGCGGCTCGGGCCCGAACGGCGTGGCTGGAAACGCCATTTCGTACGTCTGCAACTTGGGGATGCCCATGCTGCTCTGGATGATGACCTTGCCATAGCGCTGGGCAACGCCCATCGCCGCCAGGATCGGCGCGGTCGCATAGGGCCCCTGGATCAGGTCGACCTTGTCGACGGTGATCAGTTTCTCATAGAGGCTGCGCGCCACTTCCGGCTTGGACTGATCGTCGAGCAGAACATACTCGACCGGCCGGCCGAGGAAGCCGTTCCGGCCATTGATCTCCTCGACCATGATCTCTGCGGCGATCTTGTGGATCACGGCGGTCTGGGCGAGGAAGCCGGTCAGCGACAACGTGCCGCCGACCCGCACGGGTTTGCCCGAGGGCGCTGCGCGCAGAATGGCCGGCGCTCCCAGCGCCACCGTCGCTCCGACCATACCAGCCAGAACGCGGCGACGAGGCCACACACTCATCCGATCGATCATTGTTTCCTCCTTTCGACGCATTGGTCCGGTCGCGTCGTTGGCCGGATCGTGGCGCAACGTCCGCAGCCTGTAAATGGATTTTCGAAACTTTGCGGAATTTTGAACATATGGTCCGATTGAAGGTATCGACTACGCCCAGGTAACATCGGACGCTGCGCCAAATTCATCCTATTCTTCACGCTGATCGAGCAGTCGAACCAACGGAGCACTACCAATGAAGAGCTACAAGGTCGTCGAATTCGGCAAGCCGCTGCAGAAGGTCGAAGAGTCCACGCCGACACCGCAGGGGGCCGAAGTCCTGGTGCGCGTCACCGCCGCTGGCGTCTGCCACAGCGACGTCCATCTGTGGGAAGGCTTCTTCGACATGGGCGGTGGCAACAAGGTTTCGACCCAAAAGACCATGAATCCGCCGCGCACGATGGGCCACGAGATCGTGGGTGATGTCGTGGCCGTCGGACCCGACGCAAAGGGCGCCAAGGTCGGCGACAAGGCCGTGGTCTATCCCTGGATCGGCTGCGGCAAGTGCTGGTACTGCCAGGCCGGCAGCGAGCATCTCTGCCCGACCCCGAGGGCGCTCGGCGTCAACAACGATGGCGGCTATGCCGACCACGTACTGGTGCCGCACGCCAAATACCTCTACCCCTACGGCAATATTCCTGTCGAACTCGCCTGTCTCTATGCCTGCTCGGGCATCACGGCCTTTGGCGCGGTCAAGAAGGCGGTCGGCCAGGACGGCGGCAAGCCGATCCTGGTAATCGGTGCCGGCGGTGTCGGCCTGATGGGAGTGCGCTTCGCCAAGTCGGTGCTGGGACACGAGCCGATCGTGGCCGACATCGACGAGAACAAGCGGAAGCTCGCGCTCGAAAACGGCGCGGTGGCCGCGATCGATCCGCGCGACAAGGATGCCCGCAAGATCGTCCAGGAGCTGACTGGCGGCACTGGCGTGGGTGCTGCGATCGATTTCGTCGGCGCCGAAAGTACTGCCCAGTTCGGACTGCGCGCACTAGGTCGCGGCGGGCGGCTGGTCATCGTCGGTCTGTTTGGCGGCAATTTCTCGATCCCACTGCCAATGTTCGCCTTCACCGGTTGCCAGATCGTGGGCTCCGTCACCGGCAGCCCGGCCGAGATGAAGGAAATGATGGACCTCGTCACCTCGGGCAAGGTCACCCCGGTGCCCACGGTCAAGCGCAAGCTCGACGAAGCCGATGCCACCCTGCAGGAACTGCGCAAGGGCCTGATCATGGGACGGGCCGTTCTGGTTCCGTGAGCCAGGCTGTACGCGCCCTCGCTCACGCCTTCGAAACCGGAGCGCTCGTCCAGAAGCGGGCGTTCTGCCTGCGGGCCGAGCAGCTTCCCTTCAAGAATATCGAGGCCGAACAATCGCTTCGGCCGGAGTATCTGCGCCTGAAGCAGATGGGCTGGCCGGTCGTCCCGCGCCTCGAGGGCGGCGCCTATGAACTCGGCCTCGTGCTGCTGACCAAGCACAAGGAGGAGAATTTCGCCAACATCGCGCGCGGCTGGGCCTTGCTCGCCGCCGGCGGCCGGCTGGTCGCAGCCGGCGCCAACGACGACGGTGCGGCCAGCCTGGAAAAGCATGTCGGCAAGGCGTTCGGTCTCACCGACAAGATTTCCAAGTTCCACTGCCGCGTCTTCTGGTTCGACAAGGGCGAGCGCGCGCCGCCCGACTATTGGCGCGGGCTGGCGGGACTGCAGCCGGTGGGTGCCGGCCCCTGGCTCAGCCAACCGGGCATTTTCAGCTGGGATCGCGTCGACGATGGCTCGGCACTGCTCGCCAAGTATCTGCCCAACGACATCGCCGGCACCGTCGCCGACTTCGGCTGCGGCTGGGGCTATCTCTCGCGTCATCTCCTCGACCATTGCCCCGGTGTCATGCGACTGGACATGATCGACGCCGAGCATCGCGCCGTCGAGGCGGCACGCGCCAACGTCGCCGATCCACGGGCGACAGTTCATTGGCTGGACCTGATCGCCGAACCTGCGCCCGCGACCTACGACGCCATTGTCTGCAATCCGCCGTTTCATGCCGGGCGGGCGGCCCAGCCGGCACTGGGCCAGGGTTTCATCGGGGCCGCCGCACGCACGCTCAAGCCTGGCGGACGCTTATACATGGTGGCCAATCGCGGCCTGCCCTACGAGCCGCTGCTGAAGGAACATTTCGCCTCGTTCGAGACGCTGGCCGACAACAACAAGTTCCGCGTCAGTCGCGCTATCCGCTGAACAGGCCGGCGATCAGAAATTCCTTGTTGCCTTCGGCACCGGTGATCGGGCTTTCCGTCACACCCAGCACACGCCAGCCGGCTTGCGCCGCAAGCCAGCTGGAAATCGTGGCGCAGACCTCGTCGTGTAGATCGGGTTCGCGCACGATGCCGCCCTTGCCGACCCGCCCCTTGCCCACTTCGAATTGCGGCTTGATCAATGCCACGAGATGCGCCCCGGGTGCGGCGAGCGCCAGCGCCGCCGGCAGCACGGTGCGCAGGCCGATGAACGAGGCGTCACAGACGATTAGCGCCACCGGCTCGGGGATCTGCGCCCGCGTCACGTCGCGCATGTTGGTTTTCTCCATCGACACCACGCGCGGATCGCTGCGCAGCTTCCAGGCGAGCTGGTTGGTGCCGACATCGACGGCATAGACCTTGGCGGCACCACGCTGCAGCAGGCAGTCGGTGAACCCGCCAGTCGATGAACCGACGTCGAGCGCGACGCGGCCCGCGACCGGGAGGACGAAATGATCCAGCGCCTTTTCGAGCTTCAGCCCGCCGCGCGACACGTAGGGATGCGGCTGGCCGCGCACTTCGAGCGCCGTGTCGGCCGCCACGCCCTGCCCTGCCTTGTCCAGGCGGCGCTCCCCGGAAAAGACAAGCCCGGCCATGACCATGCGCTGCGCCGCGGCGCGCGTTTCCGCCAGCCCGCGTTCGACCAGCGCCACGTCCAGTCGCGTCTTGGCCATCAGACTTCCGGCGGCGGCGAGCGGTGCTTGGCCGAGATCGGACTCCTGAGGCCGATGGCGATGCCGTCGGGATCCTCGACGATGGCGTAGCGCGCGCCCCAAAATGCATCGAACGGTACCTGCGGGCCGCGACTGCCGGCCGCAGTCATCTCGCCATAGAGGCGATCAACTTCTTCGCGCGAATTCACGCTGAAGCCCACGACCACGCGACCGGCAAGGTCTTTGCGGCCAGCCCACCCCTTGTTCCAGATCCGGGCAAGGGCGGCGCTGTCGAGTTCG
>CALFRN010000013.1 GCA_937919085.1 uncultured Reyranella sp. | reverse complement strand
CGCGCCCGAAGCGCCGGATCCGATGATCAGGACGTCGACCTTGTCTTTCATTGATCGGTTCTCCATGGCGGCAGCCTAGCGTGAAGCTGCCATTCGGCAAATCGGACTCGGCGAATCGGACTCGGCGAATCGGACGCAGCAGCCGGGGGTGGCGGCCGAGGGCAGACAGGAGTCTTGTGATATGTTGACTGGATGACATCGACTCCAGGGTTTGCCGCCGCTCCCGAAATGTCCCCGCCGGACCGGCCCTTCCTCGATCGGGCGCGCAGCAACCTGCGGCAGGTCCGGCTTGCGCTCGGCGCCAGGGGCGTTGCCTGGGCGACCGCCGCCGGGCTGGTGGCGCTGGCCTGCGGGACGCTGTCGGTCAGCGATGCCGTTCTGTCGCTGGGCGCCGCCGAGGTCGAGCACAGCCTCAACAAGGCGGCCGAGATCCACGCCTTCGACCAAAGCAATCGCGCCTTGATGCGCAGCATATTTGCCCTGTCCACCGGCCGGCGGCAGCTCGCCGAGAACGACCTTCCGGTGGCGCAGGCCTGGGAAAAGATGCGGGCCGACCGGGCCGCGATCTGCGACCATCTCGACGAGCGCGCGTCCAGGTTCGCGGAACTGCGCGCGGTGTGTGTGGCGAGCGCAGCCCTGCACGAGCGCCTCGTGCCGCAGATCGCCGCGTTCGATCCGCCGCGCCGGTTGATCGACCCGAACACGATGCACGCCGCCGCCATCCTTCATGCCAGGGTGAATGACCTGGCCGGGGTGATCGCCCGGGAAGCCGAAACGCTGGTCGGGACCATGGCCGGCGAATACCGCGAGGCGCTTCTGTTGCTGACGCTCAGCACCGGCGGGTTCGCCGCCGCCTGCCTGGTGTTGCTCATGCTCGTCGGCCGGGCCTCGATCCTGCATTACGAGGCGTCGCAGAAGGCCGGCGAGGCGCGTGACCTCCTGGAGGAGACGATCGAGGCCTTGCCCGCCGGAGTCACGCTCTACGATCGCAACGAACGGCTGCTGATGTTCAATTCCGCCGCGGCCGCGGCCATGCCTCTCCTGAAGCGGCCCGGCATCGTCGGTACCACCTACGAGGAACTGGCGCGCGAAATGGCCAGACTGGGTATCGAGGGCGGCGGTCCGCTGCTCGACACGCCGGAGGAGCTGGTCAGGCGCTTCCGCAGCAAGGGCGAGCCGCCGATGCGCCAGCCGGTCGATGGGCGCTGGTTCGAGTGGTCAAAAATACCGACGGCGAATGGGCGCACGGTCGGCCTTCGGGTCGACATCACCGGTATCATCCGGGAATTCGAGGAACGCGTACAGCTGAGCCAGCGCCTCGACGCGGAGATGGCGCGGCTGCGGTCGATCGTCGAATCGAGCGGTGCCATGATCGTCCTGGTCGATCGCGCGCTGACCGTGGTCATGGCCAACAGTGGCTTTACGGCCGTGACCGGTGTCGACGCGGCGGCGGCGGTCGGTTGCCCGCTGAAAGCGATCGTCGATTTTCCGCTCGACCGGGGCGTGCTCGAGGGCTGGCTCTCCAGTCCGATCGAGCCCGGCAGGATCGAGCCGGTGCGCTTCGCCAGCCAGATTCGCGACCGGCAGGGGCGGCTGCGGTTGATATCGGTGACGGCAACGCCCGTGGTCGGCGACGGCGGGCTGGTGAACAGCATCGTCTTCCTGGGAGTCGACGATACCGAGCGGAGTGACGCCGAGCGGGCCCTGTTCGACGCCGTGCGGCTTTCGACGGTGGGCGAGATGGCGGCCACCGTGGTGCACGAGATCATCCAGCCGCTGCAGGTGATCGATATTGCCCGCGCGTCGGCCGAGCAGGTCCTCCGCGATGCGCAGGACGCAGGTGACGTTCCGAACGGCGCGTTCCTGCAAAGCAAGCTCGCGCGAATCGCCACTCAGGTTGGGCGCGCGGGCCGCATCGCAGGCGAGCTGCGCGCTTTCGTGCGCGGTGCGGCCGTCGACGAGGCGACGCCGTTCGACCCGACGACGGCGGTGAACGCGGCGGTCGACCTGACCCAGTACGCGGTTGGCCAGGCGGGCGTCACGGTGTCCGTGTCGGTTGCGGAAGGACTGCCCGCGGTGATGGGCCACGTCGGGCGCCTCGAGCAGGTGCTGGTCAACCTGATCGTCAATGCACGCGACGCGGGCGGCAGCACTGTCGGGATTTCGGCCCGACCTCTGTTGCGCGACGGTCGTGCCTTTGTGCAGATTGCCGTGGAGGATTCGGGCCCCGGCATTCCCACCGCCATCCTGCCGCGGCTGTTCGAGGCGTTCGTCACCACCAAGCCACGCGGCACCGGTACCGGGCTCGGCCTGCGCATCTGCCGGCGCATCGTCGAGGAGATGAACGGCACCATCACGGCCGCCAACCGGACCGAAGGCGGAGCGCGATTCGAAGTCGTGCTGCCGGCGGCCGGCGAAGCGTAACGGTCGATCGATGGACACTTCTCCTCGTCGCCTCCGCCTCGTCCGGTCCCGATGCCATGTGCTCGTCGTCGAGGACGATGAGGCACAGTGCGGAGAAATGGCGGGCTACCTCGGCCTCTCAAAGCTTGCCGTGCGGATGGCCCACAACGGCACTTCGGCGCTGCGCCAGGCGGCGGAGCATCTGCCGCGCGTCGTCCTTCTGGACTTCGATCTTCCCGACATGACCGGCATTCAGTTGGCAAAGAAGTTGCGGGCGATATTGCCGAATGCGGCCTTCATCATGATGTCTGCGCACATCGACGGATTGTCCGAACGGACACTTCAGGAGATCGGCATAGCCGTATTCGTGAACAAGCCGGTGCCCCTCGGTCCTCTGCGGCAGGCAGTGCTGAAGCTGGTCGCCTGGCCTCGGCTTGGCCGCGATGGGCAGAAGCATGGCGAGAAGGGCTGGTTCTCCACGGGATTGGGTGGTCGACGCCGTTAGGGAGTGGGCGTGGAGATGAATGAAATTCATCATGTCCCGTACATTTCTTAGGATCTGTCCCTGTTCAACGCCGGCCGGAAATTGCGTAGACATCCGCCCCCCAAAGGATCGGAACCCCGATGTCGTCCCTCACTCTCGAT
>CALFRN010000012.1 GCA_937919085.1 uncultured Reyranella sp. | reverse complement strand
TAAGACCTCGATCAACGAGGTGCCGCGCTGGCCGGTTGCCGCCGAACTCGATTTCTAGGCTGGCAGACCCTTCCGTGGACGCGCTAGTCATCCTCCTGATCTATCTGGTGCCGTTCCTGGTCATCGGCATGGTCGCCAAATGGCTGATAGGCCGCTGGATGACCACGAAGGGCGCGACGCTGTCGGATGTCCAGGCCCAGGCCGGACCGAACCGCCGCAAGCGCAAGCTTTTCCTGCTGGGCGTCTGGCGCGAAGAGGACTGATCCGCCCGGTGCGTTAGTGCGCAGCGGACGGGTGGCCGTGGCCATGATGATGGCCGCCTCCGAAGCGATCGATATGCAGCGGTTGCTTGGCGAGGCCGGGGCAGAAGGTACCGACGATCTTCTCCAGCCTGTCGTAGAGGGCCTTGGCGGGCTTGCTGGCCTTGTGCAGCCGCTCACGCGTTTTCTCGGCGCTGGCCGCAAGCCGGGCGACGTCGACCGTCAGCAGCTTCCGGTTCTCGACCACCATGCGACCGCCGATCATTACCGAATGGACGGCGCAGCCGTCCTCGGTGTGGACGATCTGGTTGGTCGGATCGTTGCAAGGGATCCAGTTCACATGCTCGAGGTCGAGGAAGACGATATCGGCTTTAAAGCCCTTCTCGATCCGCCCGATCTTCGCCCCCATGCCAAGGGCGCGGGCACTGCCGGCGGTCGCGGCCTCCAGAACCTCGTCGGTGGTGATCCAGCGCTCCCAGTCCGGCCCCTGGACTTTCGAGACCAGCGAGGCCAGCCGCATGTTCTCGTACATGTTCTGGTTGTCCGAGCAGGATGCGCCATCAGTGCCGATGCCCACGTTGACCTTGGCGTTGAGCATGCCGCGCATGTCGGCCAGTCCGTTGCCGAGCTTCATGTTGGAGCCCGGGTTGTGCGACACCGAAGCGCCCTTGTCGCCCAGCAGCTTCATGTCGTCGCCATCCAGCCACACGCCGTGCGCCACGGTGAAATCCGGTCCGACAAGGCCCAGAGAGTCCATGTAGGCGGTGAGCGACATGCCGTAGCGCTGGTAGCCCGCGATCACCTGCACCTTAGATTCGGAGACGTGGCTGTGCAGGCCGGTCTGGTAGTCCTTGGAAAGCTTCAGGCAGGCGAGCAGGAACTCGCGGCTGCAATGGTGCGGGATGGTTGGCGCCACGGCGAGGCTTACGCCCGCGGTTCCCAGCTTCCAGCCGTGCAGCGCTTTCTTCATCTGGCCGACGCTCGCCTTGTAGCCCGCCGGCCGCAGTCGCTCGACGTCCTTCTGCAGCGCCGCCGGCAGGCGCTCCATCAGGCCGGGTATGGCCTCATAGAAGCTTATGTCGGCCACCATCGGCGCCAACACCGCGCGCATGCCGATGTCGGCATAGGCCTGGCCAATCGCCGCCAGCCCGTCGGCCGTCGGCATGGGAAATTCACCCGCCAGGTCATAGGCAGCCGTGCACCCCTTTAGCACCATCTCGGCCGCGCCGATCAGGGTCGACAGATATTTGTCCTCGAGCGTGCGGTTGCCACTCATCCACGGCCCCGCCGTCAGCAGTAGCTCGAGCGTCTGGCGATCGCCCATGCCCTTGGCGAGATTGCCATGGCTGTGCGTGTGTCCGTTGATCAGGCCGGGATGCAGCAGCCGGCCCTTGGCATCGATCACCGCGGCATGGGACGGCGCCGCCATGCCCGGCCGTCCGATCTCGGCGATGCTGTCGCCCGTCACCAGGATGTCGGCCCGGGGTGCGGCATGAGCGCGAATGTCGAGCACGCGCCCGCCCCGGATGATCGTCATTGGCGCTTTTGCCATCTCCTACCCCCTCACGAAGCCAGCATCGCATTGCCGGTCGACCACGGAAAGAATACCCGCTCGACGATCACCACGATCTGGAACAGCACGACGCCCATGACCGAAAGTATTATCAGGGCGCCGAAGGCGACCGGCACCTTGAAAAAGGCGGTCGAGGTCACGATCAGGAAGCCCAGCCCGGCATCGGCGTTGACGAATTCCGCCACTACCGCGCCCACCACCGCCAGCGAGATGGCGACCTTCAGCCCGGAGAAAATGAAGGGAATGGCGTAAGGCAGCCGGATGCGCCACAGCTCGCTCCACTTCGATGCGCGACAGGCGCGGCTGAGTTCGAGCAGCTCGGGCGGCACCGACATCAAACCTGTGGCGCTCGAGTTCACCAGCGGAAAGAACGCGACCAGTACGGTGATGACGATGCGCGGCAGCTCATTGGAGCCCAGCACGACGACCAGGATCGGCGCCAGCGCCACCTTGGGGATCGATTGCGTCCACACCAGGAAAGGATACAGCGCCGCCGCGATCGCCGGCGACGCGGTCAGCAGCACCGCGAGCGGCAGGCTGATCAGGATCGACACGATGAAGCCCAGCAGCACGGTCTTGAGCGTGGCCAGCGAATGGCCGAGCACGGTCGGTCCGATCGCCAGAGTCTCCGTCAGGATCTCGCTGGGCGCCGGCACAAGATAGGCCGGCACGCTGAAGGCCTTGCAGATCGCCTCCCACACCAGGAAGCCCGCCGCCGTCGCGAGCAGCGGCACCACCACCTCGTAGAGTGTGGCGGAAGACCGCTTGCGAGGCTTCTCAAGCAGCGGCGCGGCTTGGGTCGACATGCTTCTGTCCGAATATCAGGGCCCGGATGCGGCGGCTCGCGTCGTGGAAATCGGCGTCGCCCTCGACATGGAAGCTGCGCGGCCTCGACGATTTCACTTCGATGATCTCGGCGATGCGACCGGGACGCGGCGACATCACCACCACACGGTCGGCCAGTACCACGGCCTCGGTGATGGAGTGCGTCACGAACAGCACGGTCTTGGGCCGCTCGCCCCAGATCCGCAGCAGCTCCATCGTCATCTCCTCGCGGGTCAGCGCGTCCAGCGCACCGAACGGTTCATCCATCAGCAGGATGTCTGGCTCGTGCACCAAAGCCCGGCAGATCGCCACCCGCTGCTGCATGCCGCCCGACAGTTCCCGCGGCGATTTCCCTTCGAACCCCGACAGGCCGACAAGCTTCAGGAGCGCGGCCGCCTTGTCGATGCTGGTGGAGTCCATCTTGTGCATCATGCGCAACGGAAACAGCACGTTGTCCATGACGCTGGCCCACGGCAGCAGGGTCGGTGCCTGAAAGACGATACCGGTCTCCGACCGTGGCTCGGTGATCGGCACGCCTCCGATGGAGGCCGTACCCGCGGTCGGCAGGATCAGGCCGGCGACGATGCGCAGCATCGTCGACTTGCCGCAACCCGACGGGCCGACCAGGGTGACGAACTCGTTGTCACGAATCGACAGCGAGACGTCCTCCAGCGCCGTGATCCGGTCGCCATCACGCGACTCGAAGACGCGTGTGACGCGGTTGAGGGAGATCACGGCGCGGCCTCTCCTCTCTCAGCCCGTCACTTCGCCGGTACCAGCTTGGTATCGATCGCCTGCTTGTAGTCGTAGTCCTTCTTCAGATCGTTGGCCGTGGCGATGGTCTCCCAGGAGAACTTCAGGCGATCGGCGCTCTCCTTGCCCCAGCCGGACGCCTTGCTGTGATCGTTGAATACGAACGGCATGACGGCGCGGACGCTCGCCATGCAGTCGTCCAGCTCGACCTCGGGGAAGCGCGCGACATGCAGCTTGCAGGCTTCCTCGGGATTGGCGTTGGCCCATTCGAAGGCCTCCTTGGTGGCCGCCAGGAAGCGCTTCACCAGGTCGGGCTTGTCCAGGAACATCTTGTCGGTGGTAATGAGCGATGCGGCGTAGATCTTGAAGCCGACCGCCACGAACGGCAGAGGCAGGATCTCCTCGCCGGCCTTCTTCGCCGCCTTGTTGATGTAATAGTAGTGGATCGAATAGAACGGCGCGGCGTCGATGTTCTTGGCGATGAGCTGGGCAGCCATCGCCGCCCCGTCCATATTGGTCCACACCAGCTTGTTCGGATCCGTGCCGGCTTTCTTGGCGACCTCGGGAAAATAGAAGCGGTGGCTGTTGCCCGGCGTGATGCCGATCTTCTTGCCTTCCAGCCCCTTGAAACTGGTGATGCCCGAACTCTTGAGCACGAACAGCGAGTGCGGCGATTCGTTGTAGAGCACGGCGATGGTCTTGACCGGCACGTTGGTGCGCGCCCGTGCGGTGAACACGGCGGCCATGTCGGCCACTCCGAAATCGGCTGCCCCACCCGCGACCTTGGTCACGGTGTCGCCGGAGCCATAACCGCGCGTAATGGTGATATCGATGCCGTGCTTGGCGAAGATGCCCTTGCTCCAGCCGCCGTAGTACATCGCGTGCTCACCCGACGGGATCCAGTCGGTCTGGAACCGCACCTTGTCCTGCGCCCATGCAGGAGCGCAAAAAGCCATTGCAAACACTGCGATCCCGACACGCAGCAACGATGTTCTAGGCATGGATTCCTCCCCAAGCTGGCGCCAACTCGGGAAGTGAAGCAAGAATGAGACCAAGATTCCGGTGATCCGTCGCCGCCTGGGGATAGGTGATCCCGCACCTCAATCTGTTGCAGGCGATCACGTCAAATGGCGCGCCGCCACGCCAGACCGCGCTTCCGCTACTGGATCAACGCTTGGCGCGCAGCCGCGAATGGAATCGGCTGTAGCCGAAATAGACCACCAGCCCGACCACCAGCCAAACCACCAGCCGCAACCATGTCTCCGGTGTCATGCCGGACATCAGGCCCAGGCAGGACAGGATGCCAAGCAACGGGACCCATGGCACGTGCGGGACCCGGAACGGCCGATGCTGGTAAGGCTCGATAGTCCGAAGATAGATGACCGCGGCGCAGACGAGGATGAAGGCGAAGAGCGTGCCGACGCCCACCATCTCGTCGAGGACGTCGAGAGGCACTACCGCCGCCACTCCCGCCACCACGATGCCGATCATTATCTGGCTGATCCACGGCGTGCGCAGGGTTGGATGCAGGCGGCCCACCACCGGCGGCAGCAGTCCGTCGCCGGCCATGGTGGCGAAGATGCGGCTCTGACCATAGAGCAGCACCAGAATGACCGTCGTAAGCCCTATCAGCGCACCCAGCTCGATGAACAGCGAGAACCATTCGTGCCCCATGACTCGCACGCCCTTGGCAACGGGATCGGGCACGTTCAACTCGGCATAAGGCACCAGCCCAGTCAGCACACCGGCGACCAGGATATAGAGCACAGTCGAAAGGCCGAGCGAGCCCAGAATGCCGATCGGCATGTCGCGCTGCGGCCGCTTTGCCTCCTGGGCGCAGTTCGAGACCGCATCGAAGCCTATATAGGCGAAGAACACTATGGAGGCGCCGCGCAGGATGCCACTGAAGCCGAACGACCCGAAGTCGCCGGTGTTGGTCGGAATGAACGGCCGCCAGTTGGCGGTGTTCACATAGAAGGCGCCAAGTCCGATGAAGGACACCACAACCGTGAGCTTGATAGCCACCATGATGTTGTTGAGCCGCGCCGACTCTTTCGTCCCGCCGATCAGCAGCACGGTGATCAGCCCGACGATGGCGGCGGCCGGCAGGTTGGCGATCGCGGTTGCCTTGGTGCCGTCGGCCAGCACGACCGCCTGCCCTGTCGCCGCCACCCATTGCGGCGGAAGCGCCACGCCCAGCATGCCGAGCAGGCTGTTGAAATAGCCCGACCAGCCCACCGCCACCGCCGCGCCCCCGATGGCGTATTCGAGGATCAGGTCCCATCCGATCACCCAGGCCGCAAGCTCGCCCAGCGTCGCGTAGGTGTAGGTATAGGTGCTACCGGTAACCGGCAGGAAAGCGGAGAGTTCGGCATAGCAGAGGCCGACGAAGGCGCAGGCGATAGCTGCCAGCACGAAGGACAACACGATGGCCGGGCCGGCATTGAGCGCCGCCACCGTGCCCGTGAGCACGAAGATGCCGGCACCGATGATGGCACCGACCCCCATGGCGGCAATGCTGACGGGACCCAGAACCCTGGGAACGCGGCGGCCGGGGATCTCGGCCGATGCGACGATGTCGGCGACGGGCTTGCGGGCGAGGAGATTGTTCAAGACTTCACGCAGCGATCCGCTCGAGAACCGGCAGCAGATATCCCCTGAACTGTTGCGGATTTTCCGACATCGGAAAGTGCCCGAGGCCTTCCATCACCTGGAACGACGTGGCCTTCACGAGCCTGGCGAGTTCCGCCGTCAGTGCAGGCGTGGCCGAGAGGTCGTATTCGCCAGTCAGCAGGTGGAGTGGGCATCTCCTGGTGTCGAGCCCATCCAGCAGCCCGTTCCTGAGATCGCCTTCGGTAAAATAGTAGTGCAGGTCGCCCATGAACACGGCCGGCCCACCTTGCATGTAATGCCACAGCGTCTCCCACTTCGCAGCGTTGGGCGACGTTGGCGAGATCAGGCACGCCACGGTGCCGGCGGCGGCTTCCTGGCCGTGCACGTCGGGTCGGAACAGCACGCCAAGATCGCGCAGCCGTGTGTCGGCGCCGGCCTCGGCGTGGGTGGCTGACTGCAGCCCGATCGCCGCCCGGAAATAATCGCCGTGGCGCAACGCCAGATGCAGCACGGCGCGGCCGCCGATCGAGCAGCCCATCACCACCGGCCGCTCCAGCTTCAGGGCGCGGCAGAACGCCATCACCGTGTCGACATAGAGATCGGTGGTGAGCTTATAAGCCTCGCGCTCGAAGCTGGGCGGCGGCGAGGATTTGCCATGCCACGGCAGATCGAAGACGAGGACGCGGAAGCGTCTGGTGATCTCGGTGTCGTTCAGAAGCGCACGATACTGCCGCCCGTCGGCACCGGCGGTGTGAAGACACACCAGCGGAATCCCCTTCCCGTTCCCTGGCCCGGCCTCCTCGAAATAAATACGATGCGGCTGGCCGTTGAAGTCGAGCCTGAGGTAGCGGCCGATCACCGGCTCGATCATGGGTTCGCCGACCGGTGTCGCACGTTCAATCGGTGCGGCGGGGCGAAGAACCGCAAAGAGCTGTTCGAGGAAGATGAGGTTGCGCCCATAGGCCACCATGTCGCCCGTGACCTTGAGGTGTCCCATCCGCTGCATGCCGACCAGGCTCTGGAAGCCGACGGCGGGCACCGGCTTGGCGAACTCGGCCCAGTTGGCGGCCGAGGTCGCGAGGCTGAAGGCTGCGTCCACGGCGGCGCCGGGAGCGACGGCGACGCGGGCGCCGATGCTGACCGTCATGGCCTGATCGCCACTTTTTGCAACGAGAGACAGCGCAGCAAGCGCCGCGCGGCGCTGCAGCGCGGGATTGCCGTCGAGCGCGATCGTCAGTCGTTCGAAGTCGGTCAATGGCTCCCCCCAGCTTTGCGATCTCTCGTCGCCACCGGATGAAGCTAAGGATTTGAGACAAATGCGGCAAGCGGTGTGGCTCGTTCCGCCCCCCGGGAAGCTGCGATCGTTTTGCGCCGACGATGCGACAGAGACGACCGATGCTGCGACGCAATCCGGATCGGACGGTGAGGTACGGCCCTTCCAGCGACTCTGTCTCCCGGTCGCGCCTGCGGCGCTGATCGCCAACGAGCTGTTCCGTCCCGCCGGCTTCACCGAGCAGCCCGGCATGTTCCATTTCCTCTCGCATGCCGAGCCGCACGCGCCTCGCGCCTCGCTCCTCGCTAGGCTACTTCGGACCGCAATGGTGGCTCGCGCTCACCTGATCCAGATGCCGATGATCGACCTGTCGCCGTAGGCCCGCTGCTGATCGTCGCCGCGGGCTGGCTCAGCTGGCCGCGGAGCCGCCGCACCTTGGCTTGACTGGATATTTCTTATTTACGATTATCCTCTTGAAAGAGAGCGCGATGCCCCGACTCATGCCCGCACCCAGCCGCGACGGGAACGTGCGCACCGGCAACCGCCACTTCAAAAATGCACGCTTTTGTCGCCAACGCGACGACACCTGCCGTCGGGCCTTTGTCGATGAATATCAGATACTTGCGGGACGTCCTGGCGGACATGTGACCTCCACGGATCGTGAAGGCCGACTTGCCGCACCCAGGCCCCGAAACCATATAGCCAAGATGCGCACCTCCCTTCTCGCTCTGGCCCTGATCGGCGGCTTGGCTGGCTCCGTCGCCGCCCAGGTCGACCAACGCTTCCCGGGAGCCTCGTCGGGGCAGTTCGCGCCGCCCCCGCCGCCGGCGCCCACGCCCGGTCCGCCGATCGCCGCCTATCCCAACACCGAGTCGCTGACGCGCGACCGCATCCAGTCGCAGGGCTACAAGGTCCAGCGGCTGGAGCAGCAGAACAACGGCGGGTGGAAGGCTCAGACCAGCCGCGATGCGGTGCCGACGCGGCCGCACGGCGTGCCGAGCGAGGTCACGGTCTCGCCCAACGGCCAGATGCAGGAGAAGCGGGAGTAGTGCCCTAACGCCGGCCGGCCAGCGCGCGGTTCTCGAGGCGGCTCAGCAGCCGCACAAGCGGCCATAGCATGAGGAAGTAGATGATGGCGGCGACCACGATCGGCGTCGGATTGTAGGTCAGGCTCTGCGCCTGGCGGGCCTGGTAGAGAAGTTCCGGCACGGCCACGACGCTGCCGAGCGACGTGAGCTTCACCACCTCGAGCGTGTTGGACAGCAGATCGGGCATCACGTTGCGCACCGCCTGGGGCAGCACGATGTAGCCCAGCGCCTGGAGGCGGTTGAGCCCGGTGGAACGCGCGGCCTCGACCTGACCGGTCGGAATCGATTCGATGCCGGCACGGAAAATCTCGCCGTAATAGGCGCCGGTGTTGAGAAAGAACGCGATGGCCACGCAGGCGAAGCCGCCAAGATCGAGGCCGGCGAAGGGGAGGCCCGCGAACAGGAGGATCAGCAGCACCAGCGGCGGAAAGGCGCGGAAGAAATCGACCCAGGCCATCAGTGGCCAGCGCACCAGCGGATGGCGGATCGAGGCAAGCAGCGCCAGCAGCAAGCCGCCGAACAGGCCGAGCGGCACCACGATCAGCGACAGCAGCACGGTGTTCAGCAGGCCCGCCATGACGATCGGCCAGGAGGCGACAATGATGTCGAAGTTGAAGAATGTCTGGATCATCGCTTCGCCCTCAGCGCTTCCACGCGAATTTGCGTTCGAGGCGGCGGGCCAGCACGACCACGGGAAGGAACAACACGAGATAGGCCGCCGCCCCCATCATCAGCGGCGAGGGATTGTAGGAATTGGACATCGCCGAGCTTGCCTCGCCCAGGATCTCGGTGACGGCCACGACGGTGCCGAGCGCGGTGCCCTTGGTGATGGCGATGGTGCGGTTGGTGAGCGGCGGAATGGTGAGGCGCAGCGCCTGGGGCAGGACCACGTTCATCAGCGTCTGGCCGAACGACAGGCCGGTCGAACGCGAGGCCTCCCACTGGCCTTTGTGAACCGAGGTGATGCCGGCCCAGAAAATCTCCTCCGAGAAGGCCATCAACACCAGTGCCAGCGACAGCCAAGTCGACACGAAGCCGGAGAACGACAGGTCGGCATAGGGTAGCCCGAAATAGATCAGTACGATGATCACCAGGGGAGGCAAGGCACGGAACAAATCCACGATGAAAATGATCAGCCAGTTGAGCGGCCGGATCGCGAGACTGCGGATCAACGCCAGCGCCAGGCCGGCGCCGAGGCCGGTGATGACGATCAGGACGGCAAGTTCGATGGTGACAACCATGCCGGAAAGAATATCCGGCAGGTACTTGGCCATGACCTTGCCGTTGAAGAACGTGTCGACGAAGCGGTCCCAGGTGCTCATGGCCGCGCGGCGATCAATGCCGCTGAATCTGGCCGATGAAGGCCCGCGTGCGGTCGTGGGCCGGGTGCTCGAATATCTCGGCCGGCGCCCCCTGCTCCACGATCAGGCCGTCGTCCATGAACACCACGCGATCGGCGGCATTGCGGGCAAAACCCATCTCGTGGCTGACGACGATCATGGTCATGCCGCTCATCCGCAGGCTGCGCATGACCTCGAGCACCGAGCCCACCAGTTCGGGATCGAGCGCGCTGGTCGGCTCGTCGAACAGCATCACGCGGGGCTCGAGCGCAATCGAGCGGGCGATGGCCACGCGCTGCTGCTGGCCGCCCGAGAGCTGGCCCGGCGTGTGTTCGGAGCGGTCGGCGAGGCCGACGCGTTCGAGCGCGGCACGGCCGAGGCGGTCCGCCTCGGCACGCGACTTGCCGGCCACCTTGCGCAAGGCCAAGGTCACGTTACCGAGCGCGGTCATGTGCGGATAGAGGTTGAAGGACTGGAACACCATGCCGATGCGCTGGCGGGCATGGTTGATGTCGGTCCTGGGGTCGAGCATGTCGATGCCGTCGACCACGATCGAACCGGACGACGGTTCCTCCAGCCGGTTGAGGCAGCGCAGCAGGGTCGACTTGCCCGAACCCGAAGGGCCGATCACGAACACCAGTTCGCGCTCGGCCACCTTGAGGTCGACGCCCTTCAGGACATGAAGGGCGCCGAAGTGCTTGTGGATCGCCCGCGCGTCGACGATCGAGGGAGTTGCCATCCGCTCAGATCAGTTGCACTTGAGTTCGTGCGGGGTCGGATCGTAGCCCGGCATGCCGGGTACGCCGTAGCCCGGGGTGATGACGACGGCGAGGCTGTCGGCGTCGGGCTTCTTGCCGAACCACTTTTCGGCCATCTTGGCGATGGTGCCGTCCTTCTTCATGCAGTCCAGCGCGTCCTGCAGTTCGGCGCGCAGCTTGGGATTGTCCTTGGGCACCGGCGCCGCCCAATGGGCCCGGGTCTCCTTCAGTTCGAGGTCGGCAATGAACATCGGGTTCTTCGAGGCGGCATAGACGATGGTGGTGTTGCCGCCCAAGGTCGCGTAAGCACGCCCCGAAAGCACAGCCTGCGTGGCATCGGGCTGCGTGTCGTAGACTTGGACAGTGAAGCCGTTTTTCTCGCCCTCAGCCTTGGCCAGCTTCTCGTATGGGGTGCCCTTGTTGACGGCAACGGCCTTGCCCTTGAGGTCGGCCCAGCTCTTGATCGGGGCGCTGCCCTTCTTGATGCCGAACTGGAAGGCCGTCCACAGATAGCCCGACGTGAAGAGCATTGCCTCGGCACGTTCCTTGGTCACGGTCGTGGGCGCGGCAATGAAGTCGTAGCGGCCCGCAGCCATGCCGGGAATGAGAGTCGAGAAGCTCACGGCGTCGATGGTGATGTCGCGCTTCATGCGTTTGGCGACCTCGGTGAAGAGGTCGATCTGGAAGCCTTCGACGCCGCCGCCCAGCTTGGGCATGGCGTGTGGTGCGAAGGTGCCGTCGACGCCTGTGCGCAATGGTGGCTTCTTGTCCTGGGCGAGCGCCGGACTCGCGCAGATCAGTGCCGCAATCGCGATCGCGGCAAAACGACGATGCATCATTTCAGTGCCTCCCATACTTGAATCCCCAATCGGTGACGTTAGAACGATTGTCTGGCTTTGAGTAGCAATTTGAGGGCCAGTTTTCGCAATGAGGCTCCCGGTTCCTTGGACCTGCGCGGGGATTGGCTTCCCTGGCTGGACATGGTGCCGCGCCTCGATCTCATCGAGGGATGTGCGGAGATCGACGACATGTATCTGCCCGGCACCATAAGCTTCCTGCGGGTCGCCCACGATGGGTCGCGAGTTTTATCGTCGCTTGCTTCATCCTGCTTCATTAAGTGGCAGCCGCTCATTCTCGCGCCCTTTCCTCGCCATACTTCTGGTTCGAACAGGCGCGGTCCCTAAGCCGACACCCACCACTGAGTATTGCGTCGCCGGTTTGCTCCGGCCATTGTCGATCCGCACATTGGAAGGCATTGTTCCCACATGGACCGCATCCTCGTCATCAATCCCAATTCGACGGAAACCGTCACCAAGGGCATCGACGCCGCCATGCAGCCGCTGCGCATGAAGGGCGGCCCGGCCATCGAGTGCGTGACCCTGAAGGAAGGCCCACCCGGCATCGAAAGCCAGGCCCATGTCGAACAGGTTGTCGGCCCCATCGGCGAAACCGTGAGGAAGCGCGACAACGACTGCTCGGCGTTCGTTATCGCCTGCTATTCCGATCCCGGCCTGCATGCGGCACGCGAGATCACGACCAAGCCTGTCCTGGGAATTGCCGAGTGCGGCATCCTGACAGCACTCACCCTCGGCCAACGCTTCGGTGTGATCTCCATCCTGAAGAAGTCCGTTCCGCGCCACCTGCGCTATGTCGGGCAAATGGGCGTGGCCGACCGCATGGCAGGCGACCGTGCCATCGGCCTCGGCGTGGTCGAACTCGCCAACGAAGCCATCACCTTCGCCCGCATGGCCGAGGTCGCGGCCGAACTGCGCGACGACGACGGCGCCGACGTCCTGGTCATGGGCTGCGCCGGCATGGCCCGCTATCGTGACCGCTTGCAGCGCCACGTCGGCCTGCCCGTCGTCGAACCGAGTCAGGCCGCCGTGGCCATGGCGATCGGGCGCTCGCGCCTCGGCTGGTCGGCCTGAGGCGTAGGTCTATTCCCGACGAAACTCATACTCGAAGTTGAGCTTGTCTCGGCAGAGCGCCAGCGTGTCGCTGACTCGGCGGCAGGTCAGCCCATTGGGCGGGCCATTCCAGTTCGCCTTGGCCGGATTGCAGCGGACTGCGGGCTGAGTCGTACCGAGTGTGCTGTCGTTGCCGAACCTGGCCGTGATCGGCGCGGCGCAGGTAATGGTGCCGGTGCTTGGACAAACGGCCGTCGAGCGGCGCTCGCCGCCACCATTGGTTCCGAAGCAGATGCGGCCGGCCTTGATGTCGCATGTTTCCGACCGGCCGCTGAAGTCGAGGCTGCCACGCGTTTCCCGCCCGAGCCGCCAACAGCCCTCAAGCATGGAGAGATCCTTCTGCGCCCATCGGTCGGCCGGCAACGGCGGCGGTGGCGCCTGGGCGACGGGAGGCGGCTTGGGTGGCGGCTTGGGCAACTCAACCGGCTTGCATTCAGCCAAGCGCCGCTTGATGGTCGCCTCAAGCGCGGCGAACTCGGATGCAAGCTTCCTTCCGTCGGCCGCGGCATCCTCGAGCGAGGCATTCAGCGCCCGAGTGGGATCGGGAGATGCGGCAGGAGGCGGCAGCGGCTCCGCTTCTAGCATGACGACCTTGGCCGTCGGCTCAACCGGTGCGCAGGTCCGCAGAAGCCACGACGCGATCAGCAGGGCCAGGATGAACAGCAGGCCCATTAACAGTGCGGCTAGCCAACGCGGCCAGTCTTCAATGGAACGCGCGGTCATTGCTCACAGGTGGTTGCCTTAAACGAGCATACACCTTCGTCCAGCCAAGTCGCGCATCGCGACGCCACTCAATCCGCGGCAGCCGCCTTCTTTGGCCCCTCTGCCGCCGGAAAAACGACGCGATCGTCGGTGCGGCAGTAGCGGTCGGCGAACATGCGACCGACCGGATGATACTTCTCCATGTGGACGCGCATCGCCTTGGGATCCCACAGCTCGTCACGGATATGGAAGCGCAGGCCTTCGCCCAGGATGAGCTGGCGGTCATCCTTGACGTTGATGACCTGCCAGGTCTTGCACTCCATCGACCACGGCGCATCGGCCAGGCGCGGTGGCTTGACGTCGACCGAAGGCGCGGTCTTCAGGCCAAGGTAGTCCGCCTCGCCGACATCGGGCGGAAAATCACCGCTGCTGTCGTGCATAGCCCGCGCCAGCGGCTCGTCGGTCAGGTTGACCACGAACTCACCCGTGCGTTCGATATTGAGCCAGGTATCCTTCAGTCGTCCATCTGGCCGCTTGTTGACGGCGAACATGCAAAGCGGCGGATCCTCGGCAAAGACATTGAAGAAGCTGAAGGGCGCGGCATTGACAACGCCGGTCGGACCCAGCGTCGTCACCCAGGCGATCGGGCGCGGTAGGACGAAGGCGGTCAGGATCTTGTAGCGGTCGTGATGGTTAACGTCGGACGCGGCGTATTGCACTTTGTGATTCCTCAGTTCGATGTCTCGACCTTCACGCCCGCGCGCTCGGCAATGAGCTTGTAATGCTCAGGGCGCCGGTGCTTGGCGAAATTGAAGGTGGTGTTGCGGATGTACTCTCCGAGCGCGAGGTCGCAATCGTAGGAGATCACCTCGTCCTCCTCGGTCGTGCCTTTGGCCACGATCTCGCCGGTAGGTGCCACGATCACGGAGCCACCGTGCAGCCAGAAGCCGTCTTCCTTGCCGGCCTTGGCCGTCGCCACGACCCAGATGCCGTTCTGATAGGCCGCGGCCTGGAGCGAGAGGTTGTGATGGAACACGCGCAGATACGGTGGTTCGTGCGGCGCATAGACGTTATCGGTCGGTGTGTTGTAGCCCAGCACCACCATCTCGGCGCCCTTCAGCCCCATGACGCGGAACGTCTCGGGCCAGCGCCGGTCGTTGCAGATGCATTGGCCGACGATGACCTCGTCCTTGAACATCTTCCAGACATTGAAGCCGAGGTCGCCGACCTCGAAGTATTTTTTCTCGAGATGCTGGTACGGCACGTTCGGCCGATGATCGTCGTGGCCTGGCAGATGGACCTTGCGGTATTTGCCGATCAGGCGGCCATCCGGCCCGACCAGGATCGAGGTATTGAAGCGGTGGGTCGCCCCCTCTTCCTCGGTGCGCTCGGCGTAGCCCAGGTAGAAGCCGATGCCCTTGGAACGCGCTAGCTCGAACAGCGGTTGCGTTTCGGGGCTCGGCATCTGGTTCTCGAAATATTTGTCGACCTCCATCTGGTCTTCCGTCCAGTAGCGCGGAAAGAAGGTCGTGAGGGCGAGTTCCGGAAAGACCACGAACTTCGAGCCTCGCGAATCGGCTTCCTTCAGCATCTCGACCATGCGCTTGACCACGCTCGCCCGGCTGTCGGCGAGGTTGATCGGGCCCAACTGGGCAGAAGACACTTTAAGACGACGGGACACGTTTTCTCTCCTCTAGAACAGCGGCTTGGCGCCAAAGCGCGACATGGCCTGCAATTCGGGCGCGGCTTGGCCAAGCGGCTTGGATGAATCAGGCGAGGCACAAGGCAGGAACTGGCCCGACCCACGTGCCGCATTAAGCTTGCCACCTTCGACCACGACGCGGCCGCGACTCACGACCGTGATCGGCCAGCCCTTGATCTGGCGACCGGCGTAGGGCGTGTAGCCGACATTGTCGTGCAGGTCCTTCCAGTCGAGCGTCACTTCCTTGTCGGCATCCCAGATCGCGAAATCGGCGTCCGAACCGACGGCGATCGTGCCCTTGCGCGGATAGAGGCCGTAGAGCCGCGCATGGTTGGTCGCCGTCAGCGCCACGAACTGCTGCAGGGTAATGCGGCCCTTCTGCACACCTTCGGAGAAGAGCAGCGGCATCCGGACTTCGATGCCCGGCACGCCGTTGGCCATCTCCTTGAAGGTCGTCTTGTCGCCCTTTGGGATCTTGCCACCCGCATTGAACTGGTAGGGCGCATGATCCGACGAGAAGGTCTGGAAAGTGCCGTCCTTCAACGCCGCCCAGACCGCTTCTTGCGCTTCCGAATCACGCGGCGGTGGGCTGCAGCACCACATCGCGCCGTCGACCCCGGGCTTGTCCATGTCATCGGCGGTGAGCGCAACATACTGCGGGCAGGTTTCGCCGAATATTTTCAGCCCCTTCTTCTGCGCCTGCCGGACGGTCTCGATCGCCTCGATCTCCGACATATGCACGATCAGCATCGGTGCATCGACCAGCCGGGCCAGCGAGATGGCACGATTAGTCGCCTCGGCTTCGGCGACACGGGCATGGGCGATGGCATGGAATTTGGGCGCGACATGGCCTTGGTCGACCAGATGATGCGCAAGCCACTGGATCATGTCGTGGTTCTCGGCATGCACCATGACCAGTGCGCCTTCGCGTCGCGCCAGCGCCAGTATGTCGAGCATCTGGTAGTCGCTGACCTTCATCGCATCGTAGGTCATATAGATCTTGAACGAGGTGTAGCCGTCCTTGATAAGCGCCGGCAGCTCCTGCCCCAGCGCCTGTGGACTGGGGTCAGTGACGATCAGATGGAACGCATAGTCGATGACGGCCTTCGGTGTTGCCGCTTCGTGATAGTCCTTCACCACCTGGCGCAACGACATGCCGCGATGCTGGGCGGCGAAGGGGATCACCGTCGTTGTGCCGCCGAACGCCGCCGAAACGGTGCCAGTATAAAAATCGTCGGCACACATGATGCCGAATCCCGACTTCTGCTCGATGTGGCAATGGCTGTCGATGCCGCCCGGCAGGACGAACTTGCCGCCGGCATCGATCTCGCGGCTGCCCTTGCCGGCGATGGCAGGCTCCAACGCCACGATACGCCCGTCCTTGACGGCGATATCGCCCTCGATCTGCCGGTCCTCGGTGACGATTTTGGCGTTGCGGATGATGAGATCGTAGTCGGCCATGATCTTTCTCCTGGCCCCTACTCAGCCGCAACTTTGTGGCCATTGCCGGAGGCCGCGAGCCTGCGGTCCAGGCGTGCGATCAGCGCGTTGAGTTCGGCGTGATCCGTGGATGTCAGGGACGAGCCCGGCGCGCGCTGCTTCGGGCTCTTGATCGCCCCGCGCTTGAAAAGCACTTCCTTGCGAAGCGCCAGTCCGACGGCCGGCTGGACCTCGTGCTTCACCAGCGGCAGGTAGATGTCGAACAGATCCTCAGCCTCCTCCGCCTTGCCGGCGGCGAACAGGTCGTAGACCTGCACCAGCATCTCGGGCCAGGCGAAGCCCGTCATCGGACCGTCGGCGCCGCGGCGCATCTCCTGCGGATAATAAATGCCGCCATTGCCGACAAGGATTGACACGCGTCGCCGACCCGGCTTTTTCTCGCCCTCGCGGATGCGGGTCAGCTTGGCCAGCCCCGGTGCATCCTCATGCTTGAGCATCACGAGCTGCTTGAAATCGTCGACCATGCGCTCGAACACCTGCGCCGAAAGATAGACGCCAGTGGTCTGCGGATAATCCTGGTAAACCAGCGGAATGTCGGGGCCCAGCGCCACGCAGACCTGGGCATAGTAATTATAGACGCCATCATCGCCCTTTAGTCCCTGGGGCGGCGCCACCATGACACCCGACGCACCGGCGATCATCGCCTCGTGCGCGAGGCGCCGAACGTTCTCGAGGCCTGCGTGGCTCACCCCCACGATGACCTGCCGGCCCTGGGCCCGGTCAATCACGCGACTCACGACGGCCAGAGATTCGTCCGCCGTCAGCTTGGGCGCCTCGCCCATGATGCCGAGCAGGGTGAAACCGTGGACCCCGCAGCGCAGATAGAAATCCGTGAGTGTATCGACGCTCTGGAGGTCGAGGGCGCCATCGTCGGTGAACGGCGTGGCGGCGATAATATAAACGCCCTTGGCGTCTTCTGTGAGTTTGCTGGTCATCCCCTGATCATGCCAGTCTCCCCGCCGAAGGGAAGAAAAGATGAGCGCAAGAACCACCCGCTTCCAGAAACTGGATTTCGCAGTGGCCTGGGACGAAGCCGATCAGCGGCACGTCTATCTCGAAGACGCCGATCTCGTAATCGCGGACAACGAGATCGTCCATGTCGGCCCGGATTTTGCAGGCACCGCCGACGTCGTTGTCGATGGCACCGGACTTATGGCCATTCCAGGATTCGTCAACGTCCATAGCCACCCCTTCTCCGAGCCCGCCAACAAGGGTCTTACCGAGGAAGTTGGCAGCGACAAGCTCGGTCAAAGCTCCCTCTACGAGTTCCTGCCGGTTTTCGGGCTCGACGCTGAAGATGCCGGCCCTTCGACACGGGTGGCCTTGTCGGAACTGCTGAAGAGCGGTGTTACCACCATCACCGATCTTTCGATCAGCCGGCCGGGTTGGCTCGACGATCTCGCCGCCTCCGGCATCCGGGCTATCGTGGCACCGATGATGCGTCAGGGCCATTGGTTCACAAGGAACGGCCACACGGTCGAGTATGCCTGGGACGAGAAGGCCGGCGCCAAGGCATTCGAAGCGGCGATGCAGACGATCGACCAGGCGATGCAGCATCCCAGCGGCCGGCTTTCCGGCATGGTCTGCCCTTCACAGATTGACACCTGTCACGAGGGTTACTTCAAGGAGGCACTTCAAGAGGCACGCAAGCGTGGCATTCCGATGCAGACGCACGCTTGCCAGGCGGTCGTCGAATTCCACGAAATCATGCATCGCTACGGCAAGACACCGATCGAATGGCTCGACGCCATTGGCGTGCTCGGTCCCGACCTAGTGATCGGCCACGGTATTTTTCTGAGCGACCATCCGCAGATTCACTACCCGCATGGCAACGATTTCGAGATTCTGAAAGACTCCGGCGCCGCAGTGGCGCATTGCCCGACGGTGTTTGCGCGGCGCGGCATGGCGTTGAACACCATGGGCCGCTACATGAACGCGGGCATTCCGGTCGGCATAGGCACCGACACTTTCCCGCACAACATGGTCGATGAAATCCGCCTCGCCTGCTACGTCGCGCGGGTGTTGACCGGCAACTACAAGATGGGCACGACGCGGCACGCCTTCGAGGCCGCCACTGTCGGCGGCGCCGCGATCCTGCGCCGGCCCGATCTCGGACGGCTCGCGCCGGGCTGCAAGGCCGATTTCTCTTTGGTAGACCTCCATCACCCCTACATGCAGCCTGCCCATGAACCCGTGCGCAGCCTGATCTATTCGGCCAGCGATCGTGCCATCCGCCACGTCTATGTCGACGGCGCCCAGGTCGTGCGCGACGGCAAGGTGTTGACTGTCGACGTCGAAGCGGCAACTGCGGGCCTGATTGGAGGCCAGCGCAAACGGCTGAAGACGGTGAACCAGCGCGACTGGGCCGGACGGTCGGCCGACCAGCTCGCCCCACCGGTCTACGGCACGCGCGAACGTTTGCCCCAGTCGCGTCCGGTAACGTAACCGGTCAGGCGTCGGGCACGCCCGCGGTGGTCGAATACTCGAAATGCAGCGGCGTTTCGGGATGGACCAGCGCATAGGCCGAACGCGCCGCGATCGCTGCTTCCGCGAAACCTGTGAGGATCAACTTAAGCTTTCCGGGATAGGTGACGACGTCGCCGATGGCGAAGATGCCGGGCTTGCTGGTGGCCGCCGTCGATGGCTCGACCGCGATCTGGTTGCGCGCTAGGGCAAGGCCCCAATCGGCGATCGGGCCGAGCGACATCGAAAGGCCGAAGAACGGCAACAGCACGTCGGCCTCAATACGCCTGGTCGCGCCGTCGAGCGTGGCGACGGTGACGGCCTTCAGCTGCCCGTCGCTGCCTTCCAGGCCGTGAAGCTGGTAAGGCACGACGAGATCGATCTTGCCGGATTTGGCCAACGCCTTGAGTTTGGCCTCGCTCTCGGGTGCCGCGCGGAACTTGTCGCGGCGATGGATCACCGAGACACGGGAGGCTATTTCAGCCAGCGACAGCGCCCAATCGACGGCCGAGTCGCCGCCACCGGCAATCACCACGCGCTTGCCGCGATAGTTCTCGCGCCGGGTGACGTAGTAAAAGACGCTCGTGCCTTCGTAGGCCTCAATGCCGGCCAGCGGCGGGCGATTGGGACCAAAGGCGCCGACGCCGGCCGCCACGATCACCGCCCGCGCCTGCAGAACCGTGCCTTTAGAGGTCGTGACTCGCCAGAATCCACCGCTCAGCGGCTCTAGGGCCTGGACCTGCTCACCGAGATGATAGACCGGCCGAAACGGTGCCGCCTGGGCTTTGAGGCGAACCACCAGTTCAGCCGCCTCGATGCGGGGAAAGCCTGGAATGTCGTAGATCGGCTTTTCAGGGTAGAGCGCCGTGCATTGGCCGCCGGCATCGTCGAGTACGTCGATGACGTGGCAGTTGAGCCGGACCATGCCGCACTCGAACACGGCGAACAGGCCCACGGGCCCCGCGCCTACGATGACGACGTCCGTCTGGTGCGAATGTCCGTTGGCCATGGCCTACCGTGACGAAGATGGCGGCCAAAATAAAGGCCCCCGGCGACGGATCGTCCGGGGGCCAGAATTTGGTAGCTGGGGGCGG
>CALFRN010000011.1 GCA_937919085.1 uncultured Reyranella sp. | reverse complement strand
CGGCCACCTGCTTCCACGACGGGACGCTTGATCATCGACGGTTGGGCCAACATCAGGGCGATCGCCTTGCGCTCGGTGAGACCGGCCTTGTCCGCATCGGGCAGCTTGCGAAAAGTCGTCCCGGCGCGGTTGAGCAGCGCTTCCCAGCCGACCTTGCCCGCCCAGCTCTCGAGCCGGCCGCGCTCGATGCCGGCTGTCTTGTAGTCGTGGAAGGCATAGCCGATGCCCTGGTCGTCGAGCCAGGCACGCGCCTTTTTCATCGTGCCGCAGTTCCTGATGCCATAGATCGTGATCATGTGATTGTCGCCGAAGATAAGCTGTGCCCGAGCCGACCATACCGGTTCACACCGGCGGGATGTCAATCGAGGCGGCGGCGCCAGGCCGACGGCGGCATCCCCACCAGTTTCTTGAACGCCCGGCTGAACGCCGCCTCCGAGCTGTAACCGACTTCGGCCGCTATGGTGGCGATGCTGGCGTTGCCGCCGCTCAACAGCCCTGCCGCGACCTGCATCCGCCATTTGCCGAGGTAATGCATGGGCGGCATACCGACGAGGTCGGCAAAGCGCTCGGCCAGCACCGAGCGTGACAGCGCCACTTCCCTGGCGAGGTCCTCGATCGTCCAGTCGCGGGCGGGCTCGCCGTGCATCAGCGACAGTGCCTTTCCGACGTAAGCGTCGCGCAGCCCCGCCAGCCACCCGGCCTGCTCCGGCGGCAAGGTCTCCAGGTACTGCCGCACCACTTCGATGAACATCAGTTCGCTCAGCTTGGCGAGCACCCCTTCGCCGCCGGCGCGCTTGTCCGCCGATTCGCTCCGCGCCAGACGGATGAACTGGCCAAGCCAGTTTGCATCGCTGTCCCGCGGGTTCCCGCCCTTGATGACGGCAGGCAGGTTGTCGAGAAGCGGATTGAACGGCCGCGCGTCGCAGGCGAGGAAACCGCAGACGAGCTTGACCGAGGCCGGACCTTCGTCGCCCAGGCTGCGGAAGAACGGCAAGGCGCCGGCTGTCGCGAAATCCATCTCTTCCTGGGTGACCGGTTTGGCGCGCATGCCGGGGTCGCTCGACATGACATGCGGATCGCCGCGGGTGAAGACGATGACTTCGCCGGCGTCGACCGCGATCGGTGGTTCGCCGACGATGCCGGCGAAACAGCGGCCTTCGGTAACCACGTGGTACGAAATCAGGTGCTCGGCGCCCGGCAGGATCTTGGGCAGCACCATCTCGCGCGTCGGCTGCTCGGCGACCCACGGATTCCGCGCCTCCACGTCGAAGAACGTGGCACCGGTCAGCCTCACCGTCTTCAGCACATCGGACAGCGCGTCTGCAGCCATCTTGTCTCCACCGGACGATCGATCATGCGATCGGGACGCCCTGTCAAAATGAGCCGGAAATCCCGACGCCGCGTCAAGCATTGCGGACGCCCGATCATTCGCGATCACCGGGGCGAACTCTAGGTTGCCGCCCATCGCGCCGCAACGGCACGAGACCAATCACATGGAAGAACAGAATCATGAACATCCAGACAACCATTCCCGCCACCATCGATCTCGCTGCGATCAAGGGCCGCCAGCAGGTTGCCTGGGGCTCCGGCGACTATGCCGTCGTCGGCACCACCCTGCAGATCGTGGGCGAAAGCCTCTGCGAGGCCGTCGACCTGCGCAGCAACCAGCGCGTCCTCGACGTCGCGGCCGGCAACGGCAATGCGACGCTGGCAGCCGCCCGCCGCTTCGCCGAAGTCGTGTCGACCGACTATGTCGGCGCGCTGCTGGAACGCGGACGCGAGCGTGCGAATGCCGACCGCCTGGCGGTCACCTTCCAGGAGGCCGACGCCGAAGCCCTTCCCTTCGCCGACGCCAGCTTCGATGTCGTGCTGTCGACCTTCGGCGTGATGTTCACGCCGAACCAGGAGCAGGCCGCCCATGAACTGCTGCGGGTCTGCCGCGTGGGCGGCAAGATCGGCCTCGCCAACTGGACGCCGGAGAGCTTCATCGGCCAGCTCTTCAAGACCATCGGCAAGTACGTGCCGCCCGCCCCCGGCATGAAGTCGCCCGCATTGTGGGGCAGCAGGGCACATCTCGCCGCGCTGTTCGGCGCAAAGGCCAACGTCGCGGCGGAAGGCCGGTACTTCGCCTTCCGCTACAAGTCGCCCCGGCACATGCTGGAGGTTTTCCGCAACTACTACGGTCCGGTCCTGAAGGCCTTCGCGGCGATCGATCCGGCGGCCCGCGAAGGCCTCGAGAAGGATCTCCTGGCACTGTTCGATGCCTTCAACATCGCCAAGGACGGCACGCTGGTCGCGCACGGCGAGTATCTCGAGGTGGTGATCACCCGGAATATCTGAAAGCGGCTCGGCTCAAAAGGAGAGGTGTCGTGATCCTGGGAATGTCCTTGTCGACTTTCACGGCCCTCCACGTCTTCCCGAGCCTGATCGGAATCGCGAGCGGCGTCGTTGTCCTCATGGACACGCTCCGCTCGCGGCAGGCGGCGGGGATCACCGCCGCCTTCCTCATGACCACGCTCGCCGCCAGCGTGACCGGTTTTATGTTTCCCTCGACACGGCTCGGTCCGGGCCACGTGGTCGGTGCCGTGTCGCTGGCGGTCATGGCCCCGACGCTGCTGGCACTCTACCGTTTCCGCCTGGCCGGTCCGTGGCGCTGGATCTACGCAGTCGGCGTCGCGACGGCGCTCTATCTCAATGTCGTCATCGGCGTGCTGCAGGCGTTCGGCAGGATTGCTTTCCTGCGGCCGCTCGCGCCCAGCCTGTCCGCGCCGCCGCTCCTCGCGGCGCAACTGGCCGTCCTGGCGATTTTCGTCACGCTGGGTGTGCTCACGGTGAAGCGGTTCGCCGCGCCGCCCGGAGGCGCGCGGCCAACCAACCGATCGCATGATAGGGTCATCCCCAGCACGGCAAGCT
>CALFRN010000010.1 GCA_937919085.1 uncultured Reyranella sp. | reverse complement strand
ACGCCCAGAGAATCGCATGGCCAGGAAAACCGCCAAACGCCGCCCTTCGCCCAAGTCCGCGGTCGGGCTGATCATGGGCAGCCAGTCGGACTGGGCGACCATGCGCCATGCCGCGGAGACGCTGGAGGCGCTGGGTGTGCCCTTCGAGACCCGCATCATCTCCGCTCACCGCACGCCCAAGCGCATGATGGCCTATGCCGCAGCGGCCAAGGGCCGGGGATTGAAGGTGATCGTCGCCGGCGCCGGCGGGGCCGCCCACCTGCCGGGCATGACCGCCTCCCTGACGCCGCTGCCAGTACTGGGCGTTCCGGTCGAAAGTGCTGCCCTGAAGGGCCAGGACAGTCTTCTTTCCATTGTCCAGATGCCGGCCGGCATTCCCGTCGGAACCCTTGCCATCGGCCGTGCCGGGGCCATAAATGCTGCACTTCTGGCAGCATCCATCGTCGGTCTTGCCGACGTCAAAATAATGACGGCGGTCGAGCGCTGGCGGACCCGCCAGACAATTGGCGTTGCCAAGATGCCGTCCGACGACACCAAGCCCCAGCGCTGATGTCCCTGCCCAAACCCCTGCCGCCAGGATCGACCATCGGCATCCTGGGCGGCGGTCAATTGGGCCGCATGACCGCCCTTGCCGCGGCGCGGCTGGGCTACCGATGCGTCATCTTCGCGCCCGAGGACCATGTCGTCGCGGCCGAGGTCGCGGCCGGTCATGTCCGCGGTGCCTATGACGACACCGCAGCCCTCGCCGGCTTCGCCGCCCAGGTGGACGTCATCACCTACGAGTTCGAGAACGTCCCGGAGGCCGCCGTCGCCGAGTGCCTGCGCCACAAGCCGGTCCGGCCGGGCGTGAGGCCGCTCCACCTCGCCCAGCACCGGCTGCGTGAGAAGGCGTTCTTCCGGGGGCTCGGGATCGGCACGGCCGACTATCAGCCGATTGCCAACGCTGCCGACGTCGCGGCCGCCACGGCGCTGCCGGGCATCCTGAAGACCTGCACCGAAGGTTATGACGGCAAGGGTCAGGCCCGCGTCTCGGGCCGCGCCGAGCTGGCCACAGCGTGGGAGAAGCTTGGGCGGCGCGAGTGCGTCCTGGAAGCCCTGGTCGACTTCCAATGCGAGATCTCGGCCATCGTGGCGCGCGGCCTCGACGGGGCGACGCGCTGCTTCCCGATCGGCCTCAACCATCATCGCGACGGCATCCTGCGGACCACCATCGTACCCTCCGGCCTGCCGGCCGGGAGTCTGGCGACCGCAGAGCGCTTCGGCGTCGAACTGGCCAACGGCCTCGAACTGGTAGGACTGGTCGCGCTGGAGATGTTCGTCACCAAGGACGGCCGCGTGCTCGCCAACGAGATGGCGCCGCGACCGCACAATTCGGGCCACTGGACCATCGACGCCTGCGCCACCAGCCAGTTCGAGCAGCTCGTGCGGGCGATCTGCGGGCTGCCGTTGGGGCCGATCGAGACAATGGCGGCCTCGCGCATGGAAAATCTGATCGGTGACGAGGCCGACGGTTGGGCACGCTACCTCGCCGACCCGACCGCGCGGCTGCACCTCTACGGCAAGGGCGATGCCCGCCCCGGCCGCAAGATGGGCCATGTCACCTACGTGCTGCCGTCCGCCGCTGGCCGCCGGTCCACGACCTGAGCTGCCCCTTCAACTTCTCGATCTTCATCACGTCGTCGATGCGCCGGTCGAGGAACGACCATGTCGCCTCGGCGCCGGGCGTCCGGTCGTTCAGCCAGTACAGCAGGGTCGAGGAATAGACGCCGGCCAGGGTGGCCCGCTTGCTGTAGAAATTGAAGTCCGTGCTGGTATCGCCGGCCGCGTACCACATGGCGTCCACCGTCCTGTAGAGAAGCTTCAGGGCCAGCCCGGCGTTGAACGGCAGCGACAGCAGCGCCAGCGCCCGGCGGACCGCCTCGCGTTCACCGGAATGCCGCTCCAGCCGGATTCGCACGGCGCCCTTGATACGGTCGCGGATCTTGAGGCCGGAAACACCGTCCTTTTCCATGTCCTCGACGGTACGCAGGTCGGCGCGCTGGCTGAGATAGGTCAGGATCTGTATTTGGCCACCCGGAAACAGCCGGTCGGCCTCGCCCGCCGGCAGGTCGAGACGCCGTCCGGCTGCCGCAAGCGCTACCCGCGTCCAGCCTTCAAACGAAGCTTCGCTCGCCACGGCATCGGCCAACTGGTCGCGCAGAGCGGCGTCGGGATCGTCCTGTGGAGCTTCTGGCGGGGTGTCCGGTGTATTTGTGTCGTTCATGGCGTGAAATATAGCCCTCTGGCGAGGGCTTCCCAAGGGTTCCCCCCTGTGATACCAACCGCGCCTCTCATTCGGCCCTGGAGCGCTTTCCCGGGCCCCGCACGTTTGGAAGGAAGCCGTCGAAGTGCAGGTTCTCGTTCGTGAAAACAATGTCGATCAGGCGCTGCGCGTCCTGAAAAAGAAAATGCAGCGCGAAGGCATCTTCCGCGAGATGAAGCTCCGCCGCAATTACGAGAAGCCCTCCGAGCGCCGCGCCCGCGAGCGCGCCGAAGCGATCCGCCGCACCCGCAAGCTTATGCGCAAGCGCATGGAGCGCGAGGGCTACTAGCCCTCCCCCTCCGCAGATCGAGCGACAACCCCCGGCATCCCCGGGGGTTTTTGTTTGCCCCGGCAGGCGGGGCATGGTCGTTCTTGATGTCCGGGCCGCTCGCCGCGGGCAGCCGACCTCATTTCATGCCGTGCACGGCGTCCCGCACGCTGCGCGCTCGAGGCTCGGAGAGCCCACATTCAAGCGCCAACTTGTAAAACTCTTCGCTCGCCCGTGCCGGCACCACTGCGTGCTGCCGCGCAAGATCGCGGGCAAACTCACGCAACGGTTCGACGTCGCCTGTGGCATTCGCCCCGTGGGCGCCGACCTTGCCTTGGAAGGCCTCGACCAGGGGCTTGGGCAGGTCCGGCCCATCGAGGAAGTACCGGAGGAACTTGAGGAACTGCGGATGGCGGAAGATCTCCTCGCCTTCCTCACCGTAACTCTCGAACACCCCTTTCCACGAGGTCTTGGCGCGGCCGGTGAAATACCTGGGGTCCGTGAAGTATTTGCGCCGAATGTCGGGAATTGCCCGCCGCTCGATCAGCGACGCCAGCAACTCTACGACGGCCTCGCCGTTGTCTTCGATACGCTGGGCTGCCTGAAGTTCGGCAGGATCGAAACCAATGCGAGCCCGGATGGCCGCCTCCGCCGGCGTGAGTTCGATGGCATTCGTCATATCTGGCATCTGCCTCCTGCTGCGATTGTTGATGTCCTGCCCGCGCTTTTCACACGCCGCCCGTGGTGGTGGCAAATCCCAACCTGGATGTCTCCGTCGATGAAGCTATATGCGTGGTCGGTGAGGGTCATTGGCACTTTCTGCTCCAGCCTCACCAGGACATCGCTGTGCATTCGTCGGTCCGGCGGCCACTCAGAATGACAGCGTTGAAACAGCGCGCTTCATGAGCCCTGGCGCGATCACCTTGCGCCACCCTGGAGAACGGTTTCTCGCCAAAGCGCTCGCCGTGCAGTCGCTTCTGAAGCGCTTCGTCCCAGCCCAGCGTTGAACGATGCATGGTCCCATCGCCGCGCGCTTGACCCCAAACGAAAAGCAAAGCGCCTGTTCATCCTTGGGCAACACATGTAGCCGGATGTCCGGCGGCAAATCAGGAACATGCATGCCTCGGCTGATACCGATCGGGCAGCCTCTTGCCTAGCCGAGCAGGGCGAGGATCGCCTCTTCCAGTTCACGCACATCGGTAACGACGGCATCGGGTTCCTCGGCTGGCGAGCGCGGACGCTGGCGGCGGTGACGGCCGCTGCGGAACTGGATCGCCGCCATGCCGAGCGCCTTGGCCGGGGCGATATCGTTGTCGATACGGTCACCGACCATGATGCAGGCCGATGGCTCGACACCCAGCGCCTCGGCTACCGCCTTAAAGGCGCGCGGGTCTGGCTTGCGCAGGCCGGTGAGCGCACTCAGCCCCTGGTAGGCGAACATATCGCCGATACCGGCGCGCTGCAGGCGCTCCCGTGCCGCTGCCGACTGGTTGGCGACGATGCCCAGCGGCACGCCTCGCCCGTGCAGCCGGCGCAACAGCCCGTCGATCTCAGGGCGAAGCTGGAAGACGTCGAGGTTGCCCATCATGGCGCGGACCCGGCATTCGACACGACTCATGGTGTGCGGATCGCCGCCGCACAGCGTCTCGATCATGTGGGCGTAGGCGTCGGGCGCAAAGGCAGCCACGGCACGATCCGAAGCCTCCTCGACCATCGCTTCGTCGACGCGCATACCTTCGAGGCCGCACGCCATCGCAATCGCGCTGTCGACCGCGATCTCGCGCGCGAACTCGAGATCGATCGGTCCGCCGACGCCGAACAGGACGACGCGATATTGCCTCAGTGCGACGAACCTTCCAGCGACTTCACGATGGCCTCGCACATCGCCTTGGCGTCGGCGAACAGCATCATGGTGTTGTCGCGGAAGAACAGTTCGTTGTCGACGCCGGCATACCCCGAGGCCATGCCGCGCTTCACGAACAGCACAGTCTGCGCCTTCTCGACGTCGAGGATCGGCATGCCGTAGATCGCACTCTTGGGGTCGGTCTTGGCCGCCGGGTTGGTGACGTCGTTGGCGCCGATCACGAAGGCCACGTCGGTCGAGGCGAAATCGCGATTGATGTCGTCGAGCTCGAAGACTTCGTCGTAGGGCACGTTGGCCTCGGCCAGCAGCACGTTCATGTGGCCCGGCATGCGACCGGCCACCGGATGGATTGCATAGCGCACCGTGACGCCTGCCTTCTTCAGGAGGTCGGCCATCTCGCGCAGCGCATGCTGGGCCTGGGCCACCGCCATGCCGTAGCCCGGCACGATGATCACCGAGCCGGCATTCTGCATCAGGAAGGCGGCATCCTCGGCCGAGCCCGCCTTGACCGGCTTGTCGCTCTTGGCGCCGGCCGGGCCGGCCGCGCCGCTGTCGGTACCGAAGCCGCCCAGGATCACGTTGAAGATCGAGCGGTTCATGCCCTTGCACATGATGTAGCTCAGGATCGCGCCCGAAGAGCCGACCAGCGCTCCGGTGACGATCAGCGCCGTGTTGCCCAGCGTGAAGCCGATGCCGGCCGCCGCCCATCCCGAGTAGGAGTTGAGCATCGACACCACGACCGGCATGTCGGCGCCGCCGATCGGCAAGATCAGCAGGAAGCCCAGCGCCAGCGACAGCGCGATCAACACAATGAAGACGACCGGGTGGCCGCCCTTGAAGGCGAACCAGCCGAGCAGGACCACCAGCAGAATGCCGAGCAGGGCGTTGAGTACATGCTGACCGCGGAACATCAGCGGCGAGCCACTCACCAGACCCTGCAACTTGGCGAAGGCCACGATCGAGCCGGTGAAGGTGATGGCGCCGATCACGGTGCCCAGCCCCATCTCGATCAGGCTGTGGATCTTGATCTTGCCCGGCGCGCCGATGCCGAAGGCCTCGGGCGACACGAATGCCGCCGCCGCCACGAACACCGCCGCCAGACCGACCAGCGAATGGAATGCCGCCACGAGCTGCGGCAATGCCGTCATCTGGATGCGCCAGGCGACGAAGGCGCCGACGGAGCCGCCAATGGCCAGGCCGCCCACGATAAGCCATGGCGACACGACGCCCGGCGTGGCGATAGTGACGCCGATGGCGATCACCATGCCGACGATGCCGAACAGGTTGCCCTGGCGGGAGGTCACCGGCGAGCTCAGCCCACGCAGCGCCATGATGAAACAGATGGCCGAAATCAGATAGCCGTAGGCGGCGATTTCCTGGGTGATCATCCCTGTTGTCCCCTGCCTACTTCTTGACCGGCTGTTTCTTCTTGAACATCGACAGCATGCGGTGCGTGACGATGAAACCGCCGAAGATGTTAACCGCGGCCAGCGTCACGGCGATGAAGCCGAACAGTTGCGCAGCGCCCAGCCCCTTGAGACCGGCCGCCAGCAACGCACCGACGATGATCACCGACGACACGGCGTTGGTGACGGCCATCAGCGGCGAATGCAGCGCCGGCGTCACCCGCCACACCACGTAGTAGCCGACGAAGCAGGCCAGCGCGAAGATGGTGAGCAACGCCACGAACGGCATATGACCGTCGGGAATCGACAGCGTGTTCTGCGCCGCCATGTCGGTGATCTGCTGGGCCATGGTCTTGAGGTTGCCCGCGAGTTCGCCCGCCTGGGTCGCGAACTTGGCCGCCTCGCCTGCAAGTCTGTCGTCCATGGCCTGCTCCTAATTCTGGCTGAGCGAGGGGTGCACGATCTGGCCGTCACGGGTCACCAGCGTGCCCTTCACGACGTCGTCGTCGAGATCGATCTTGAGTGCCTTGGTTTCCTTGTCGACCATCGGCGTGATGAAATTCAGCAGGTTGCGCGAAAACAGCGCCGAGGCATCGGTCGCCAGTTCGGCCGGCAGGTTCGACGGCCCGACGATCTTCACCCCGTACTTTTCCACGATCTTGCCGAATTCCGACAGTGGGCAGTTGCCGCCCTGCTCGACCGCCATGTCGACGATCACCGAGCCCGGCTTCATGGTCTTCACCATGTCCTCGCTCACCAGCACCGGCGCCTTGCGCCCGGGGATGAGCGCCGTGGTGATCACGATGTCCTGCTTGGCGATGTGCTCGGCCACCAGCGCGGCCTGCTTGGTCCGATACGCCTCGCTCATCTCCTTGGCATAGCCGCCAGAAGTCTCCGCCGCCTTGAACTCCTCGTCCTCGACCGCGACGAACTTGGCGCCAAGCGACTGCACCTGCTCCTTGGTCGCCGGCCGCACGTCGGTCGCCGTCACGATGGCACCCAGCCGGCGCGCCGTGGCGATGGCCTGCAGGCCGGCGACGCCCACGCCCATGATGAAGGCACGCGCCGGCGCCAGCGTGCCGCCGGGCGTCATCATCTGCGGAAAGATCCGCCCGAAGTTGTTGGCCGCCGCCAGTACTGCCTTGTAGCCCGCGAGGTTGGCCTGCGAACTCAGGATGTCCATCGACTGCGCGCGGGTGATGCGCGGGATCAGTTCCAGCGCGAACGACGTCACGCCGCGCGACGCGAGCGCCGCGACCAGTTCCTTGTTGTTGAGCGCGCCCAGAGGCGACATCAGCGTCTGGCCGGTCCTCAATAGGGAAATTTCGTCGGTGCCTTCGGCCGCCGACATCGGTCGCTGGATCTTGAAGACGATGTCGGCCGCGGCCACCGCGGAGGCCGCATCCGGCGCGATCGTTGCACCGGCCTCGGCGTAGGCGTCATCGGTATAGGCCGCAGCGGTTCCCGCGCCGGCCTCGATCACGATCTCCTCCGCGCCCAGCGCCTTCAGTTTCTTGACCGTCTCGGGGGTCGCAGCCACGCGGGTCTCGTGCGGCCGGCGTTCTTTGAGAATGGCAATTTTCATGGAGTGCTTTTTTTTGTCGATGGAAGATGCAAGGGACCGTCGCTGCGCCGCACCATGCACAGCGTACCGTTCTTTGCCAAGCCGGTTTTTCGCCGCGTGGTAAAGCTCCATTTACCGTCGGGCCGGCCGCGTGATAGTGCAATACATGGTTCAGCGTCCCGTCATTCTTACCGGCTTCCACTTCACCAAGACCACCCTGGCCGCCTTCTCCGAGCATTGTGAGATCGCAGGGCACATGGATAAGCCCGATCCGGCGCTGGTCCCGCATGCCGCCGCGCCTGATGTACAGGCAATCGTCAGCACCGGCAGCGTCGGCCTGTCGGACGCTTTGATGGCGGCGCTGCCTCGACTCTCGCTGTTCTGCTGCTACGGCACCGGCTACGAGCGCGTCGATCTCGCGGCCGCCCGCAAGCGCAATATCATGGTAACGCATGGCGCCGACGCCAATGCGCCGGACGTGGCGGAGATGGCCTTTGGCAGCCTGCTCGCCTCGACCCGCCGCATCGTGCGTGCCGACAAGATGATCCGGCGCGGCGACTGGACCAAACGCATCCCCAACCGCTTCGGCGCCATTGCCGGCCTCACCGGCGCCAAGCTCGGCATACTGGGCCTCGGCGCCATCGGCATGGAGTTCGCCAAACGCGCCAAGGGCTTCGATGTCGAAATCGGATACTGCAACCGCAACCGACGCGACGACGTCGACTTCGCCTATTTTCCCAACGTCATGGCACTGGCGGCCTGGGCCGACTATCTGATCGTCTGCCTGCGCTCGGATTCCTCCAACAGGCACATCATCAACGCCGAGGTGCTGAAGGCTCTGGGGCCACGCGGCCATCTGGTCAACATCAGCCGCGGCTGGGCGGTCGACGAGGCCGCCCTGGCCGATGCCTTGCGCCACAACGTGATCGAGGGCGCAGCGCTCGACGTGTTCGACGAGGAACCCTATGAGGGCACGGAACTGCTGCCGCTCGACAACCTGGTGATGACGCCGCATTTCGGCGGCGGCACCGAACACGCCCAGCGCCGAATGACGGCGCTGGTCTGCCAGAACCTCGACAACCATTTCGCCGGCAAGCCCGTCGTCTCGCCGGTACCCGAACTGCGCGACATGGCCGCCAATCCGGCGGGGCGGCTGCGTTAACCGCACCGCGGCGCCTACTCCGCCGGATCGACCCCGAGCTGCACCGGCCTGCCGGCAGCCTGTTGAGGCAAACCATTCCACACGTCCCAATAGGCACGCAGTGCCGAGGGATAGCGGCGCAGTTCCGTGAAGATGCTGTAGGCCGAATCGACGTCGCGGGCCTCGAAGCCCCAGGCTTCGATGCCCGCGTGGAGCGCCAGGAACAGCGCGCGCGATAGATGGAAGCGCTGCGAGACGATGACGAGGCGCGTCTGGCCATAGATCAACCGGGCGCGCACCACGGAATCGAGCGTGCGATCGCCGCCGAAGTCGCGATAGATGACCTCGGCCGGCACGCCGCGCTCGACCAGGCCGTCCCGCATCGCCGTCGGCTCGTCGTAACCGCCGTCACGGTGGCCGCTCACGATGAAGTACTTGACCTTGCCGGCCTTGTAGAGCGCCGCGGCCGCATCGAGGCGATAGACGAAGTACCGGTTGGGCCCGCCCTCCGGTCCGATCGGTGCCGTGCCCAGCACCAACGCCGCCTCGACCGCAGGCACCCTGGCGGCATCGGTGAACGACTTCGCCTCGGCGGCGCGATCGAGCCGACGCTCGGCGAACCACGCGAGCGCGCACGCCATCAGCGCAAGCGCGCCGACGCGCAGCAGGACGGACAGGATCATGCGCATGCAGCGTCCAATCGCTCCCTGTTCAACGTCTTCCAACATGCCGTCAGCCGGTGCCAGCTCATCCGAAAATTGCCAACAACCTGGGAAAGGCCAGCACCCACAATATCGTGATCAATATCGAGAACACCCCCACCGGCAAAACTGCCCGAGTGAACTCTGTGAACGAGATCGACGGCCCACCCAACACCTCGGCCTGCTGCAAGACAATCACGTTACTCGCCGCGCTGATGATGAAAACATTGCCGGCGAGGGTCGAGACAGCGGCCAGCATCACGAGATTGTCGGTCGAGGACGAGTCGAGCAGCTTCAGGTACATGTCGACCAGCGGCACGTTTGAAAAGATCTGGCTGCCGAAAAAACTGACGCCCGCCGTCACAAGGGGTTCCGTCATCCGGCCGCGCACTTCGCCGAGCAGGTGCTGCATCGATCCCGACTCGATCAGCGCACCGGTGACCACGAACATGGCGACGAAGAAGATCAGAGTCCGCCAGTCGACGCTTGAAAGCGTCTCCCGCCGGCGTGGGCCGAACAGGTAGACCGGCACGCACGCCGCGCAAGCGGCAATCCCAAGCGGAATGCCCCTGCCGTGGCCGAGCGACGACACGAGACTGTCAGCCGCCACCAGAACGACCAGCAGACCGACCGCAAGGAGCGACGGCCAGAGCCTGTCCGCACCACCGGCGCCGCGTTCGCTCACCACGGCCGCTCGGGCCGCTCCCGGATCCAGGGAGCGCGACAACCACCATATCGCCATCGCCAGCGAAACCATTGTCGGCACGATCAACCAGGCCATGAAGGTGAGAAGCGGCGCCGGCATCTGGCCGCTGGCGGCGATCAGCAGATTCTGCGGATTGCCGATCGGCGTCGCCATGCTTCCGATTGTGACCGTGACGCACAGCGCAATCAGAAACGTCTTCGCCCGGGCTCCGGCGTGCGCCGCGAGGACCAGGGCAATCGGCGTACCGATGACCGCCGCGGCATCGTTGGTCAGCACCGCCGCCAGAACGGCAAAGCAGACCACGAACGCGGCGAGCGAGGCCTTCGCGGAACGGAGCCCGGCCAGCCGGCCGGCAATGCGGTGCGAGACGCCGTTGAGATGGAGCGCGGTGCCGATCGAAAACACGGCGAACAGGTAGGCGATGATGTTCCAGTCGATCGCCGCCAGCGCCTCGCGCGGACCGATCTGGCCGCTGATCAGCATGCCGGTCGCGCCGGCCAGCATGATGTGCCAGATCTTGAGCCATGGCGGCAGCCATTCCCGCGCCGCGATCAGCCCGAAGATGCCGAGCGATATCGTGAGGCCGACCGACATCGTCAGCCCGCCGGCCCGCGACCGGGGCGCGGGCGGCCATCGGCGTTCGCCAGGGCGTGGGCGGCGGTTTCCGGCATGAACGCCATGAACAGGACCGTGCCGGCCAGCGCGACGGCCGCAAGGAAATAAAACGCGCTGTCGTAGCCCCCGTACTGCACGACCTGCTCGGCCGGAAGATTGCCGAGAGACGCTGCAATGCCGACCAGGGTGGCAGGAGCTCCCTGGGCAACGTTGAAGCGGCCGGTTCCCGCCGTGACGTCACCTGCGAGGAAACTCAAGGCGAGAAGCGGGCGGTCCAATGATTGTGCCAATACGCAAGTCCCTTTCCAGGCCGTCGGATCGCCCGGCGAGGCCGAGGGAAGCTACCATCCGTACCGATGATGGAAAATTCAGGTCGAACACAGTCACGCATGCATCTCACGTGCGAGCAACCACCGAAGACACGCGCGGCACACCTTGATCGAGGTTCGCCCGGCCGCTAGACGGGCCGGCACCGTGGAGCCGCTTTGGATCGGAGAATTTGCATGCCGCGCATGAGCACCGCCGAAGCCACCGTCGAAACCCTCCTGCGTCACGGCCTCGACACGATCTATGCCTTGCCTGGCCTGCACCAGGATCCGCTCTTCGACGCCTTCTATCATGCCTCGGATCGGCTGCGCGTGATCCATCCGCGGCACGAACAGACGGCAGCCTACATGGCGCTGGGTGCGGCCCTTGTCACCGGCAAGCCGCAGGCCTTCGCGGTCGTCCCCGGCCCCGGCATGCTGAACGCGGGCGCGGCGCTGCTCACCGCCTACGGCATGAACGCCCCGGTGATCGGGCTGATCGGCCAGATCCCGCAAGCCGACATCGACCGCGGCCACGGCCATCTGCACGAAATCCACGACCAGCTCGGCATGATGCGCCACATCACCAAATGGGCCGAGCGCATCCGGAGTCCGCAGGCGGCGCCAGCGCTGGTGAGCCAGGCGATCTGGCAGGCGACTTCGGGGCGGCCCCGGCCGGTTGCGCTTGAATGCGCCCTCGACACCTGGGCCAAACGCGCCGACGTCACCCTGCCCGACGCGCCGCTGCCGTTGCCGGTCGAGGCGCTCGACGACGAGGCCATCACCGCGGCGGCAAAAATTCTGGGCACTGCGGAGCGACCGATCATCGTGGTCGGTGGCGGTGCCCTCGAAGCCAGCGCCGAGGTGATCGCCATCGCCGAACTGCTCGAAGCGCCGGTCAGCTCCTATCGGCGCGGCCGCGGCGTGATCCCGAGCTCGCACCGTCTTGCCGTCGACATGCCGGTCGGCCACCGCCTGTGGAAGGATGCCGATGCCGTGCTGGCCATCGGCACGCGCTTCTTCATCCAGAACGGCAGCTGGGGCATCGACGGGAACCTGAAGGTCGTACGTCTCGACATCGATCCCGACGAACCCGATCGGTTTCGCAAACCGGACGTGGCACTGGTGGGCGATGCCGCGTCGCAGTTGCGCGCCCTCATCGCGGCGCTGCCGAAACACAACCGTGCGCGTACTTCCCGTGCCGGGGAATTGAATGGCCACCGCGCCTGGCTCACGGATCGGCTGTCGCGACTGGAACCGCAATTCGGATTCCTGAAGGCGATCCGCGCCGCCCTGCCCGAGGACGGCATCTTCGTCGACGAGGTCTCGCAGATGGGCTTCGCCTCGCGCGTGGCCCTGCCGATCGAAAGGCCGCGCACCTATCTCTCCCCCGGCTACCAGGACAATCTCGGCTGGGGGTTTGGCACGGCACTGGGCGCCAAGGCGGCGATGCCGCACAGGAAGGTACTGGCGATCGCCGGCGACGGCGGGTTCATGTACCAGGTGGGCGAACTGGCAACCGCTGCACGCCACAATCTCGCGGTCGTGGTCGTGGTGTTCGACAACGGCGCCTTCGGCAATGTGAAGCGCATCCAGCAACAGGCCTACGGCAACCGCCTGATCGCCTCGGATCTTCAGAACCCCGATTTCGGCAAGCTCGCCGACTCCTTCGGCATCGCCTCGTTCAAGGCGACCGACCCGAAGCAGCTCGAGGATGCCCTGCACAGGGCCTTCGCGCTCAATGCCCCGGCGCTCGTCTGGGTGCCGCACGGTGACGTGCCGAGCCCGTGGGACCTGATCATGATGCCCAGGGTGCGCGGCTGATGGAACTCCCGCGCCGCCCCGCTGCCGTCATCTTCGATCTCGACGGCCTGCTGTTCGACACCGAGTCGCTTTATCAGGAAGCGATCATGGCGGCGGCCGCTGATGTCGGGCAGGAGATGACGCCCGCCATCTTCCACAGCATGATCGGTCGCCCCTGGTTGCTGACGCGCGCCTTCCTCGTGGAGCACTACGGGAGTTCGTTTCCCGTCGATGACTTCCGGGCGGCGTGGAACCGGCACTTCGAGGTAATTGTCGAGACGCGATTGGCCGTGAAGCCGGGCACTCACGAATTGCTCGACGCGCTGGACGCGCTCGGCCTGCCGCGCGGCATCGCGACCTCGTCCTCGCACAAGACCGTGCAGCACCATCTCGGCGCGCATGGTCTCGGCGGCCGCTTCCACCAGATCGTGGCCAGCGGCGACTATGCCGCCGGCAAACCGGCGCCCGATCCCTATCTGTTGGCCGCCAGGCGCCTCGGCGTCGCCCCCACTCTCTGCCTCGCCCTGGAAGATTCGCACAACGGCGTCCGCTCCGCCGCGGCCGCCGGCATGATGACGATCATGGTGCCCGACCTTCTCGAGGCAACGGAGGAGATCAGTGGCCTCTGCACCTTCGTCGTCCGCGACCTGCACGTTGTGCGCCGCCTTCTGGTCTAATTTACCCGATCGAGCATTTCGCGGAAGTTGGTGCGGCAGGTGAAGCCGAGGGAGCGCGAAGCCTTGCTCGAATCATAAACCCGGTCGATCGACTGGAACATGGTCCAGCCGCACCTGGCATAGAGCTTTGGATAATCGGGGAAGTAGCGCGCCACCACGGATGGCGCGTCAACGATCAGGGTGGCGCAATCCTTCGGTGAAAACGGCGTCGTCGCCGAGATGATGAAGGTGTCGAAGCCGATTTCTCCGGCCTTCGCCAGCGCCGTGACATGGGCTTCGGCGGCATCCTCGACCGAGAGGCGGCGGAACAGGAATTCGTTGGCCTTGGTGTTCTCACCGGACTGGGCGATGGCGTGCGCCATGTCGTCCTCCTCGGGGAAGAAGCGCGAAGTGCGCAGCACCACGACCGGCAGCTTGTGCAGGTGATTGAACAGCCGGCACAGTTCTTCGGCTGCGAGCTTGGTGACACCGTAGATGTTGCGCGGCTTTAGCGGCGCCATGGTCTCGTCGATCCAGATTGCTTCGGCGGCGCCACCCGCACGTCCGTCGCGGATTTGTTGAGAGATCATCAGCGACGTGGTCGAGGTGAACACGAAGCGGTCGACCCTGGAACCCTCCGCCACAGCCTCTTCCAGCAGATTGAGCGTGCCCTGCACGTTCACCGCCACGAATTCGGAATTGTCGTGCGTCTCGATATGCGGCTTGTGGCGCGCAGCGGCGTGGACGATCGCCTCGATACCCTGCTCTCGGATGATCCGGCGCACCAGCGCACGGTCGACCACCGAGCCCACGATCGCCGTCGTCGATCCAGGCTCGGGATCCAGGCCGACGACGCGGTGGCCGTCGCGCAACAGCCGTGGCACCAGGGTCTGGCCGAGCCAGCCCGACGAGCCGGTCACCAGGATGTTCACGCCAGCCCCACCTCCTGCAGTGCCGCATCCTGGCGTGCCGCCAGCGCATCGACGTCGAAGCCCTCGATCATGCCTTCGAACAGCCGGTGCCAGTTGATCGAAGCGCGGAGATGAATGAACACCGCGCCCAGGCCGATCGCGGCGCGATCCATGAACACGAACTCGCGCGGCGGCCGCACGCCGCCCATCTTGCGCAACTCGCCGAAGACGTTCTGCGCCATCTCGCGGCCGTAGCCGCCGGCCATGCCCTCGGTGAGTCGACGTGGCCGGTCGTCCATCAGCGGCCCGTAGAGGAATGACGCCCAGCGATTGAGCACCGCGATCACCTCGCGGCTGAGGCCGGCAAATCCCCAGTCCTCGTAAGCCGCCACGGCGCGCGCCTCGTCGTCGGCCATCAGCGCCCGGTAGAGCTCGATAGAGCCGCGCACGAAGCGTGGCGGGAAGATGCGGACGCAGCCGAAATCCATCAGGTTCACCGAGCCGTCGGGCCGCACCGTGTAGTTGCCGAGGTGCGGGTCGCCATGGATGACGCCGTAACGATAGAACGGCACGTACCAGGCCCGGAACATGTTGATTGCCAGCGCATCCTTCTCTTCCTGGGAATGGGTCTTCCAGTTGAGCAGCGGCTCGCCCTCGAGCCAGTCCATGGTAAGCAGCCGGTCGGTCGAATGGCTCGGCACGACATCGGCCACATGGACGTTGGGTTCGTCGCGCAGCATGTGGCGGTAGAGGCCGACATGCCGGGCCTCGCGCCGATAGTCGAGCTCTTCGCGCAGCCGGGTCGTGATCTCGGCATGGATCTCGTCGGTGCGGATCGCCGGATCGAAACGCTGGCCGATCGCGAACACGACCTTTAGCTGGTTGAGGTCGGCCTCGAGCGCCGAGGCCATATCGGGATACTGCAGCTTGGCGGCCACGGCCCGGCCGTCCTTCAGCTCAGCACGATGGACCTGGCCGAGCGAGGCCGCGAACGAGGCTTCCTTCTCGAACCTTGCAAACTTCGTCTGCCAGTCCGGACCCAGTTCAGAGGCCATGCGCCGACGCACGAAGGCCCAGCCCATGGCTGGCGCATTGGCCTGCAGCTCGGCCAGCTCGCGGGCATATTCCGGCGGCAGCGCATCGGGAATGGTGGCCAGCAGCTGAGCCGCCTTCATCAACGGACCCTTCAGTCCGCCGAGTGCTGCCTTCAGTTCGCCGGCGTGCTTGTCGCGGTCGAGGCCGAAACCCAGATAGCGCTGGCCCGCCAGTTTGACCGCAAGGCCGCCGACCGACGAGCCGACCCGGGCGTAGCGGCCAAGCCGGCCGCCCAGCGAATCGCCTTCGTCGGCGGCCATGCCTGCTACAACACCACCCCACCCTGAGGAGCGACCCGCAGGGTCGCGTCTCGAAGGGTGGGCAACAGAGTACGTGCAGCCCATGCTTCGAGACGCGCACTGCGTGCGCTCCTCAGCATGAGGTTGTTCTCCCTCGGCATCGCTAGAGCTTCTCCAGCTCGTCGACGAAGCCCGAGATCACGCCCAGCCCCCTGTCCCAGAAGGCCGGGTCGGAGGCATCGAGGCCGAACGGCGCCAGAAGTTCCTTGTGCCGCTTCACGCCGCCCGCCTTCAGCATGTCGAGATACTTCGCCTGGAAACCCTCGGGCCTGGCCTGGTAGGCGGCGTAGAGCGAATTCACCAGGCAGTCGCCGAAGGCGTAGGCATAGACGTAGAACGGTGAGTGGATGAAGTGGCCGATGTACGACCAGTAGGCGCGGTATTCGTCGTCGAAGCTGAAGGCCGGGCCCAGACTCTCCTTCTGCACCCCCATCCAGATCTCGCCGATGGCGTCGGGGGTCAGTTCGCCGTCGCGCCTCGCCATGTGGATGCGCTGCTCGAAGTCGTAGAAGGCGATCTGGCGCACCACCGTGTTCAGCATGTCCTCGACCTTGCCGGCCAGCATCGCCTTGCGCGTCGACTTGTCGGGCGCGGTCTTCAGCAGCGACTGGAAGGTCAGCATCTCACCGAATACCGAGGCGGTCTCGGCCAGCGTCAGCGGCGTGTCGGCCATCAGCGCGCCCTGCCCGCCGGCCAGTACCTGGTGCACGCCGTGACCGAGCTCGTGGGCCAGCGTCATGACGTCCCGCACCTTGCCCTGGTAGTTCAGCAGCAGATAGGGATGCGCCGAGGGCACCGTGGGATGGGCGAAGGCGCCCGGTGACTTGCCTGGCCGGGCCGGCGCGTCGATCCAGTTGTTGTCGAAGAATCTTTTTCCGACCGAAGCCAGCTCTGGCGAGAAGGCGCCATAGGCGTCGAGCACGATCCTGGTGGCCTCGGGCCAGGCGATCACGCGGTCGTCGTGCTCGGGCAGCGGCGCGTTGCGGTCCCAGTAGGGCATCTTCTCGACGCCGAACCACCTGGCCTTGAGTTTGTAGTAGCGGTGAGAGAGCCGCGGATAGGCCGCCTTCACCGAGGCCGCCAGGGCATCGACCACCTCGTCCTCGACGCAGTTGCCGAGGTTCATCGCCGACTGCGGCCGCGGATACTTGCGCCAGCGGTCCTCGATCTCCTTGTCCTTGATCAGCGTGTTGGTGAGCAGCGAAAACACCGCGATGTTGTCGCCCTGGACCTTGCCGAAGGATTTCGCCGCGTCCTTGCGCACCGTCGCATCCTTGGCCGACAATTTGTCGAGGATCTGCGGCTCGGTCAGAGCCTCGTTGCGGAAGGGGTAGCGCAGGCGGGCTATTGTCTCGTCGAACAGGCGCGACCAGGCCGCGCGTCCGACGACGTACTTCTCGTGCAACGCCTTCTCGAGCTCATCGGAGAGCGTGTGCGGCCGGAAGGCCCTGAGGTCGCGCAGCCACGGCCCGTACTTGGCCAGTTCCGGCACCTTCATCCTGGCGGCGATGCCGGCGTCCTCGATGCGCTTCACTTCGAGCCCGAAGAACAACAGCTTGGAGCCGATGTCGGTCAGGCGCTCCGATACATCCTGAGAGAAGCGGCCGCGCTCGGGATCGGCCATGTCGCTGGCGTAGTACAGCGACGCATAGGAGCCGATGCGCCCCATTCGGTCCGACATCGCCTCGTAGCGCGCGATCGCCGCCCCCAGCGCCTTGCCGTCGAGGCCGCCGACCTTGCCCTCAAAGTCCCTGGCGAAGGCTTCGGCCTCGGCGTCAGCCCGTTTCAGATCGGCCAAAAGATCGGGCCCGGTCGGACTGGAATAAAGGTCGGCAAGATTCCAGGTTGGCAGATCGCCCAGCATTGCATTCATTCACACACTCCTGCTGGCTTGAGAAATGGGCCCTGTCGCGGCGCAACGCAACCACCATGCGCGCATTCGTCGGCAATGCGGCAGGTGGGGACCCGGGGCGCGGCCTCAACAGGCGCGTGCCGCACCGGAAATGCGCTGACCTGTCATATGCCGAGCGTTGGAATGCCGGAGGCTCCCTGCTGTATTGCGGGTTGCACTCGCGCGCCCGCGTCATTAAACCAACATTACAAACGAAAAACCGTGCTGAAAGGATTAATCATGAAAATGATTAAGTCGATGACGTTTGATGAATTGATTAAGACGAAGGCAGAAGTCGAGGCCGCGATCCAGCTGCATATTGCGAGTGAACACCGTCAATTGTTGGAGGCGATTGGCAGACTCGCATCGGTAAAGGCAAAGGAGCCGAGCGGCCGCAGGGAGCACGCACTCAAGGGAACCAAGCTCGCGCCGCGATATCGGAACCCGAAGGACCGCAGAGAGACCTGGGCTGGCCGAGGCCATAAGCCGCGATGGCTCGTCGCGGCTCTCAAGGGCGGCAAGAAGCTCGAGGCATTTGCCATCCGATAGGCGCTGGCTTGCTCGACTTGAAGAATGACTCCTCGCCATTTCAAGCTCCCTTCCTCGGGCGGCACCGCTTTGTCGGAGCGACTGGGCAGGATCAGGCGCGGCGCCATGCCTGTTGGGTGACGCGGGCTGTCTCACGCATCACATCTCGTCGAACCTCGCCTCTT
>CALFRN010000009.1 GCA_937919085.1 uncultured Reyranella sp. | reverse complement strand
GAGCGACGACGCCGAGGCGATCCGCGTCATCCATCATGCGCTCGATCTGGGCGTCACCCTCCTCGACAGTTCCGACATGTACGGCTGGGGTCACAACGAGACCCTGCTCGGCAAGGCGCTGGCCGGCGGCCGTCGTGCCAAGGCGGTCCTCGCCACCAAGTTCGGCCAGACGCAGCAGCCTGGCGGCGCCAACGGCGTCGATGGCCGGCCCGAATATGTGAAGGCCGCCTGCGAGGCCAGCCTCAAGCGGCTGGGCGTCGACGTCATCGATCTCTACTATCAGCATCGTGTCGATCCCAAGGTGCCGATCGAAGATACCGTCGGTGCCATGGCCGAACTCGTGAAGGCCGGCAAGGTACGGGCGTTGGGCCTGTGCGAGGCAAAGCCCGAAACGATCCGTCGGGCGCATGCAGTGCATCCCCTTGCCGCCGTGCAGAGCGAGTATTCTCTGCTCTATCGCGTCGACGCCGAAGAAACACTGAAGACCACGCGCGCGCTCGGCATTTCCTTCGTCGCCTACTCGCCGCTCGGCCGCAGCCTGCTGACCGGTGCAGTGCGCCAGGTGTCCGACATCCCCGAGGGAGACGGCCGCGGCCGGCATCCGCGCTTCGCGGCCGACAATCTTGCGCGCAATCTCGCGCAGGTCGCGGTCATCGAAGACATGGCGCGGAGCAAGACCTGCAGGCCGGGGCAGGTGGCGCTCGCCTGGTTGCTGGCGCAGGGCTCCGATATCGTGCCGATCCCCGGCACCAAGCGGGCCGAGCGTGTCGACGAAAATCTGGCGGCCCTCGATGTGGCCCTGTCGGCGGATGAAGTGGCCCGCCTTTCGGTGGCGCTGCCACCCGGGGCGGCGGCGGGCATGCGCTATCCCGAAGCCGGCATGAAGGGCGTCTACCTCTAGGCTGGGCGCGCGAACGGTCTCTTGCGCGCCGCCATTTCGAGAGGCGGTTGCATTGTGCCGCGTTCCGCCGGAATCGTGCGAATACACCGCTCGATTTCCAGGCCGATCCGCTATCTTCCACCTCTCGATGGAGGGGTGAATGACGCGGCTTGGACGACGGAGCCTTATTGGCGCGGGTATGCTTACCGCAGCAGCAGTTGCAGCTGGTCGTCCGGCGGGGGCGCAGAACTTTCCCAGCAAGCCGCTGCGCTGGATCGTGCCGTTCGCGGCCGGCGGCAACTACGACGTCACTTCGCGGCTGGTCGGCGAGGCAATGGGGCGCCGTCTTGGTCAGACCATGGTAATCGACAATCGGCCGGGTGCTGGCGGCCTGGTCGGCGTGGAGGCAGCGATCAATGCGCCGGCCGACGGCTATACCGTGGTGATGGGCAGCTTCAGCGTGCTCTTTGTCGGTCCCTATCTGGCGGGCAAGTCGTCGCTCATTCCGGCCGTCACGCCGATCGGCATGCTGACCACGGTCCCGATGGTGGTGATGGCGCGTCCCGATGGCCGCTTCGCCGACATGCGCGCCGTGCTGGCAGAAGCCAGGGCGAAGCCTGGCACCGTGACCGTCGGCCATGCCGGCAACGGCACCACCAACCACATCGCCATCCTGCGGCTGCAGGCGAACGAAAAGGTCTTGTTCAACATCATTCCCTACAAGGGCTCCGGTCCGGGCCTTGCCGATCTGATGTCGGGCCAGATCGACCTTTATGTCGACCAGCTCACGACGTCGCTGCCGCAGATCAAGGGGGGACGGCTCAAGGCGATCCTGGCGCTGAGCCTCGAACGCATCCCGCAGCTGCCCGACGTGCCGACGCCTGGAGATATCGGCGGCACGTCGTTCGATGGCGGCACGACGGCGGGCCTGTTCGCCCGCGCCGGAACCCCGATGCCGATCGTGGAGACGCTGAACGGCGCCGTCGTAGCAGCGTTGAAGGACGACGCAGTCGCGGCAAGGCTGGTCGAGCTGGGCGCCGTCGTGCGCCCGACGACCGTCGAGGCATTCGCCGCCTATATGAAAGGTCAGGAGACCGGCGTTAGCGAACTCGTGAAGTCGGGGCTGTTGAAGCCCGAGTAAGCGGGGGCCATATCGCTGGTATGATGAATATCCGATCCGTTCTGTTCGCGATGGCGGCCGCCGTACTCGTCGGCCTCGCCCTCGCCGGGTGCACCTCGACCGGCAACACCGGCCAGTACCAGACCGGTGGCGGCGGTTGGGACAATTTCCGCGCCTGACGCCACGTCTATGGTGCCGGCTGTAGTTCCCTCATGACCGCCCACAGGTCGGCCTTGCGCTCGAAGCCGATGCCGGGCGCGTCGGGCAGGGCGACGCGGCCGTCGACGACGGGGCAATCATCGGCGAAACCGCCGAACGGCGCGAACACCTGCGGGTAGGATTCATTGCCGCCGCATTGCAGGCCGACGGCGATGTTGAGCGCGAACTGGTGGCCGCCGTGCGGCACGCAGCGCCGCGGCGACCAGCCGTGCGCCCTCAACATGTCGACCGTGCGCAGGTATTCCACCAGACCGTAGGAGAGCGCGGGGTCGTACTGCAGGATATCGCGGTCCGGCCGCAGCCCGCCGTGACGCACGAGATTGCGGGCATCCTGCATCGAGAACAGGTTCTCGCCGGTTGCAAGCGGCGGGGCATACTGCGTCGCCAGCGCTCCATGTGCCAGATAGTCGAGCGGATCGAGCGGCTCCTCGTACCAGCGCAGGCCGTATCCTTCGATGGCTTTGCCGAAGGTGATGGCTGTCGTGAGGTCGAACTTGCCGTTGACGTCGACCGCCAGCCGCTCGCCGGCACCGACGATCTTCAGGACCGCCTCGATGCGCGCGAGATCCTCCGCCAGCGGCACGCCGCCCACTTTCATCTTCACGCAGGAGTAACCGAGGTCGAGGTAGCCCTTCATCTCGTCCTGCAGCGCCCCCAGTCCCTTGCCGGGATAGTAGTAGCCCCCGGCGGCATAGACCCAGGCGCGGTCGTCGTGGACACCGCCGTTGTAGCGGTCGGCCAGCAGCTTCCACAGCGGCACGCGCCTGGCCTTGGCCAGTGCGTCCCACAGCGCCATGTCGAGCACTCCCACCGCCACCGAACGCTCGCCGTGTCCGCCGGGCTTTTCGTTGGCCATCATGGCCGCCCAGCATTTCGCGGGGTCGATGAAGCCGTCGGTATCGAGCAGCGTGTCGGGGTTGGCGCCACGGAGCCGCGGAATGAACCGTTCGCCCAGCAGGCCATGCTGAGCGTAGCGACCGTTCGAATTGAAGCCGTAGCCGACCACCGGCCTGCCATCGACGACACGGTCCGTGACCACCGCCACCACGCTCGCCGTCATCTGGCTGAAGTCGATGTAGGCGTTGGCGATGTCGGAACGGATGGGCGAGACGATGTCCCGGATGGCGACGATGCGCATGGCGTTGAACCTCAGGCGAAGACGTTGCGACGGCTTTGCCGGAACAGCAGCCACCATGCCACCGCCCCGTTCAGGACGTTCCAGGCGATGCCGTTGATGAAGGCGGCGCGGTAGGAGCCGGTCATGTCGAACAGCATACCCCCCATCCAGCCTCCCAGCGCCATGCCGATCAGGGTCGACGACACGGCGATGCCGACCCGGAGTCCCGCTTCCTGCGGCGGGAAATACTCGCGCACGATGATGGCATAGGAGGGCACGATGCCGCCCTGGAACAGCCCGAACATGGCCGAGGCCAGATAGAGCGAATTGAGCGAATCGTCGATCAGGTAAAAGACCAGCGCAACGCACTGCAGCGTCGAGCCCAGCAACAGCGTCTTGATGCCGCCGACCCGGTCGGCGATCCAGCCCGAGGCGATCCGGCTCACGATTCCGAAGCCCAGCATCAGCGAAAGCATCGAGGCGCCCTGCGCTACGCCGTAGCCGAGGTCGGCGCAGTAGGCGACAATGTGGACCTGCGGCATCGACATGGCGACGCAGCAGCCGATGCCGGCGACGACGAGGACGGCCTGCAGCGCGTTCGGCGAGAGCCCCAGCGACCGTGCCGAATGGGGCGCCGCCGCGGCCGTGCCGTCGCCCCGCGTCTCGTGCTGCGGCGGTCTGCGGCGCAGAGTGAACGCCAACGGCACCATGGCGACGAAGCAGAGGATGCCGACGGCCCAGTAAGTGACTCTCCAGCCATGATCATGGATCAGAAGCTGGATGAGGGGCGGCCAGATCGCGCCGGCGAGGTAATTGCCCGACGCGGCGATGGCGACGGCGATGCCGCGGCGCCTGTCGAACCAGTGCGAGATGTCGGCGACCAGCGGCGCGAACGTCGCCGCCGCGCTGAATCCGATCAGCACCTGGGCGGCCGCAAACATCGCGAGCGACGAGGTGAGCGGTGCCCACGCAAAGCCCAGCGCGAGGCCGGTCGCGCTCAGCGCTGCCGTGAGCACGATGCCGCGCCGATCGACCAGCCGGCCCCAGGTGACGCCACCCGCGAAGAAGCCCAGCGTATTCATTGTATAGGCAAATGAGATATCGGCTCGCGAGATGCCGAGATCCTGCTGGATCGACGGCAGGGCGACAACGAGGCACCACATGCCGATACCACCGACCGTGCTCAGCGTGACGCTGGCGGCCAATCGCCACCAGGCGTAACTCGACTCTACTCCGCGCATCGATCGATCAGCCGTTCCTAACCACCCAGCGCGCCCTGGGTGTTGACGTAGAGCGCGTAGAGCGAGTGGCTGGCGGCCATGAACAGGCGATTGCGGTGTCGGCCGCCGAAGCAGAGGTTGGCGCAGCGTTCGGGCAGATCGATATGGCCGATCGGCTTGCCGGCCGGATTGAAGATGCGCACGCCGTCGAGTTCGGGCGAGCCCATGCCCCAGCCGCACCACAGGTTGCCGTCGATGTCGACCCGGAAGCCGTCGGGCGATCCGCCCGGCCCGGCGTCGATCAGCACCTTGCCGCCGCTGATCTTCATGCCGTCGACGGAGACGTCGTAGCTCATGATCGTGCGGTGCGGTTCGGCGCGCGAGGCCACGACATAGAGCTTCTTCTCGTCGGGCGAGAAGGCGAGCCCGTTGGGGCCGGGAATGTCGTCGGCCATCATCGTGAGCTTGCCGGTCGCCGTATCGAGGCGATAGACGGCGGGCTTGTTCTCGCTTTGCGCCTTGTGCCCCTCGTAATAGCCCAGAATGCCGAACATCGGATCGGTGAACCACACCGAGCCGTCGGACTTCACCACGACATCATTGGGCGAGTTGAGCGGCTTGCCCTTGTAGGAATCGGCCAGCACCGTGATGGCTCCGTCATATTCGAAGCGCACGATGCGGCGGGTGTCGTGCTCGCAGGCGATCAGCCGGCCCCCGCGGTCGCGGGTATGGCCATTGGCATTGTTGGACGGCTTGCGGAACACCGAGACCGCGCCGGTCTCCTCGTCCCAGCGCAGCACGCGGTTGTTGGGGATGTCGCTCCACAGCAGATAGCGACCGTCGCCAAAATACACCGGTCCTTCGGACCAGCGGCAGCCGGTGTGGAGTCGCTCGATCGAGGCCAGCGCCAGCCGGTACTGGCTGAAGGAAGGATCGAGCACGCGCACCGCTGGATCGGGGTAGCGCTCGTTGGGTTGCCACATCTCGGTTTCCTCGATTCATTGTCGGCGCTGGCCTTGCCTTGCCCAAGCATGCCCGTCCGACCGCACGCGGTCGAGAGCCAAGGGCCAGGCGCCTGAAACGGGGTTCCGGGGAGCGGCTTTGGCCGCGTCGCACAGGCCAATAAATCGCAGGAACGCCCAACCGGGCCTGTGATATACCACCAAGCCTGTTCGCCGCCGATGGCCGGCCAACGCCAACAACTCCCAGGGGGCGACGTGATGAAGCCGAGCTTTGTGACCATTGATCGACATCCTGGCCGCTCCGCCCAGACCATCGGGGTGGCCCGCGCGCTGGGCACCGATCCGGAGCTCATCCATGAGCCGTCGGTCGGCGTGGTCGGCACCAAGGGCGATAGCCAGTGCTATCTCGGCGTCCTGTCCAAGGTCGAGGCCATCCACGCCCAGCTCAAGGCCCGCATCGGCACGGGGCCGAACCAGCTCAAGATGCGCCTGGTTCAGCCCGAGTACACGATCGCCACGTCGGACGGCATCCGCAACGGCACGCGCGAGATGCGCTATTCGCTGATCGGCCGCGAAGTGACCCAGGACGCCTTGTGCGAGCATCTGAGCGCCACCGGCCTTGCCGGCACGATCGCGGTCGTGGCCTGCGACAAGCCGCCGGTCGGCACGCTCTCCGCGCTGCTTGAGCACAATCTGCCGTCTATCATCATGTCGGACGGCGCGATCCATCCCGGCAAGGAACCGAACACGGGCGAGGCGCTCGACATCGTGAGCGCCTACCAGGTCGCCGGCCATCCCGATGCGGAGTACCGGCACCTCATCGCCTGCAATGCCTGCCCCGGCTACGGCAGCTGCGGTGGCATGTTCACGTACAACACCATGCAGACCTTCATCGGTGTGGTCGGCATGCAGCCGCTGCACATGGTGGCGCCGGCATCCGACGACCCGCGCCGCGTCAACGAGTTCGCGGCCGAGCTGGTCGACCATCTGGCCAACCTGATCAAGAACGACCTGAAGCCGCGCGACATCGTCGTGCGCGATTCGATCCGCAACGCGATGATCGTGGCAATGGCCGTCGGCGGCTCGACCAATGTCGTGCTGCACGGACCGGAGATCGCGCGGGCGGCCGGCTTCGGCGACTTCTGGAAGGACATCGTGACGCCGGAGGAATTCAACTACCTCTCGCAGAACATCGTCCCGGTGCTGACCGACGCGCGGCCCTACGGCAAATACTCCATGGTCGACATCGACCAGGTGGGCGGCGTGCAGGTCATCGTGCGCGAACTGCTCGACGCCGGCCTGCTCAACGGGAGCGTTCTCACCTGCACCGGCGAAACGCTGGCGGCCCAGGTCGAGCGTCTCGGTGCCCGGCGCGCCGACGGTCGCGTCGTCTATCCTGTCGAGAAGCCCTACAAGCCGACCGGCGGCCTGCGGATGCTGGGAGGCAACCTGTCACCCGACTTCTCTGCGATCCTCAAGCTCGCCGGCGTGGAAGGCGGCCTCGAGAACAATCTCTTCCGTGGCCGGGCCTGCGTCTTCGAGGGCGAGCAGGGCTTGCTCACGGCGCTCGATAAGACGCCGGAGCGCTTCCAGAATAACGACATCATCATCGTGCGCTACGAGGGGCCGAGCGGCGCGCCCGGCATGCCGGAGATGCTCGATCCCACCTCGCGCATCACGACGCTCTGCCGCGAGCGGAACATCGTGGTGGCCCTCATGACGGACGCACGGTTCTCGGGCGGTTCGGTCGGTCTTGTCATCGGCCATGTCGGGCCCGAAGCGGCGCTGGGCGGCCCGATCGCACTGGTCGAGGATGGCGACGAGATCGTGGCCGATCTCAACATCAACGAACTCAACTGCACCGCGCTCAAGGATCCCGCCGTCCACGCCAGGCGCAAGGCGGCCTGGGAGAAGGCGGTCGCGGCGAACGGCGGCATCCATCCCAATTGCGGCGTCGCCGATACCCGCCTGCTCCACCGCGCGCGTACCAGCGCCGTGCCGGCCACACGCGGCGGCGGCCTGCATCCGAACCGCGAGGTCTGGGTGCGCGCGCCGCGCAAGGCCGAACGTCAGGACTTCGTGCTGCGCAACAAGCATCGGCCGGAGTGGAACAAGTCCTTCTGACGGCGCCTCGTCGATCGACGTCGAGGGGACTGTCTAGTCGCCCTCGACGCCGTACGCCGATTTTGCCTGCGCCTTGCTTACCAAGCCGAGCCGGACGTCTCGTTTGACGGCTTCCGGGTCGCGCTTGGCGGGATCGCCGAAGCCGCCGCCGCCCGGCATCTCGACCACCAGCCGTTCACCGGCCGGGATGGTCTGGAAGCCCTTGGCCCGGAGTTCCTGGCCCGAGGCGAGCGAGAGCCGGCCGTTGCCGCCGGCCTGGCCGCCGTCGCGGCCGCGCGCCGGATGTTTCACCCGCTCGAAAGTGGCAAAGATGCCGAACGGCGCGCCTTCGCGATGCTCGACCTCCATCACCTGGCCGAGGCCGCCGCGGTGCTGGCCGGCGCCGCCGGAATCCTGGCGGTATTCCTTCTTCCACACCACGACGGGCGCGATGGTCTCGGTGATTTCGACGGGCACGTTGCGCACGCCCGAAGGGAAGGGTGTGGCCGAGAGGCCGTCGAGTGTCGGCCGGGCGCCGGTGCCGCCGGAATGGAAGGTCGTCACCATGAATGGACGGCTGTTGCCGATGGTGCCGGTCATGCCGTGGCCGGCGCCTAGCTTCAGATTCCACAGGTTGGAGGTGCCTTCCGCCGGCACGCGGCCCGGGATCACCTGATGCAACGCATCGAAGCAGACGTCGGGCAGCATGTGGCCTATGGTGCTGCGGGCATTCACCGCCGCCGGGAACAGCGCGTTGACGATGGTGTTCTCCGGTGCCGTCACCAGGATCGAATCGAGCGTGCCGGCATTGTTGGGAATGGTCGGCGCCACAACGCACTTGATGCCGAACGCCGTGTAGGCCTCGGTGTAGCACATTGGCGAATTGATACCGTAGATCGAGGAGCCCGAGGTGCCGGCATAGTCGACGGCGATGTGATCGGCGTTGATGCTGACGGCGGCGTGGAGGTCGATCGGGGCGTCGTAGCCGTCGATCCGCATATGACCCTTCCAGGTACCGCGCGGCAGTTTTGAGATTGCTGCAATCATGCCGGCGCGGCTCTTTTCGATGATGTGCGTGCCGAGTTCGTCGAGCGAACCGATGCCGTGCTCGGCCATCATGCCCGACAGACGCTTCTCGCCGATGCCGTTGCAGCCGATCAGAGCGTGGATATCGCCCTCGACCTGCACCGGCTCGCGGACGTTGGCGCGCACGATGCGCATTACGTTCTCGTCCATCGTGCCTTCGCGCATCAGCTGAAGCAGCGGCAGGAACAGGCCTTCATGGAAGACCTGGCGACCGTCGGGCGATTGCCCGAGCCCGCCGATGTCGACCACGTGCGTGGTGCAGGAGAACAGCGCCACCAGCTTGCCGTCGTGGAAGGCGGGCGAGGTGACGACGATGTCGTAGAGATGGCCGGTTCCCTTCCACGGATCGTTGGTCACGTAGGCGTCGCCCGGCTTCATGGTCTCGACCGGGAACTCGCGGATGAAGTGGATGACGCTTCTGGCCATCGAATTCACATGCCCTGGTGTGCCGGTGACGGCCTGCGCCAGCATCTGGCCTTTGAGATCGAACACGCCGGCCGAGATATCGCCGGCCTCCCGGGCGCTGGTCGAAAACGCGGTGCGCACCAGGGCGCGGGCCTGCTCCTCGACCACCGACAGCAGCCGGTTCCACATCACTTGCAGGCGGATGTCGGCCAATGAGTTCGAGGGGCGCGTGCTCATACGATGTCCTCCAGGACGATCTGGCCGACGGCATTGATGCGGGCGCTGAAATCCTGCGGCACCACGGTGGTGGTGCCATCCTCGACAATAAGCGCCGGCCCGTCGAGCGACATGCCGGGCTTGAGTGCCGCGCGCTCGTGGATTGCGGCGTTCTCGCGCTTGCCGCTCGCCGGATCCAGCACCTCGCGATGACCGACCGGGACGGGAGCTGCGCTCTTCATTGGATTCCCGACGGGCGTGGGCAACGGTCGCGCAGTGGCGATCGACAGCGTCCAGGTCAGCGCCTCGACCTCGAGCTTGGGGATGGCGCGGCCGAACACCGTTTCATAGGTCGCCTCGAAGCGGCGGCGCAGGTCGGGCGCTGCATCGGTGGCGAACGTGGTGTTGGGCAGCGGCACCGCAATCTCGTGGCCCTGGCCGCGATAGCGCATGAAGGCGTGGCGCGCCTCGACCAGTTCCTCGCCGGGTGCAGCCGGCCGCACGACCGCCTCGGCCTCGGCGCGCATGGCGGCAAACAGCTCGTTCAGCATCTTGGCGTCGAACATGTCGAGCCTGCTGTGGCGCGTGCGCACGACTTCGTAGGCGATGGGCGCGCGCAGAAAGCCGAAGGCCGAGCCCACGCCGGCGCCGACCGGCACGACGACGCGCTTCATGCCGAGCTTGCGGGCAAGGCGGGCGGCGTGGAGGGGGGCCGCACCTCCGAAGGCGATCAGCGTCCGATCGGCGGTATCCTTGCCGTTCTCCACGGCGTGCACGCGGGCGGCACTCGCCATAGTCTCATCGACGATCTCGGCCACCCCTGCCGCGGCACCCTGCGAATCTGTCTTCAGTGCGCCGGCCAGCGCCTGCAGCGCGGCCCCGGCCTTGTCGGGGTACAGCGGGATCGCGCCGCCGGCAAAACGCGCCGGATCGAGACGACCCAGCGCCGTGTCGGCGTCGGTCACCGTGGGCTCGGTGCCGCCGTTGCCGTAGCAGGCGGGCCCTGGAACGCTGCCAGCTGAATCGGGGCCGACCTGGATGCGGCCAAGCGCATCGAGCCGGGCAATCGAGCCGCCGCCGGCGCCGATCTCGACCAGCTCGATCACCGGGATGCGAACCGGAAGGCCGCTGCCCTGCACGAAACGATAGGCGCGCGCGACCTCGAACTGGCGGGAGCGCTGCAGTTCGAGATCGTCGAGCAGCGTGAGCTTGGCCGTGGTGCCGCCCATGTCGAAGGCGACGGCCCTGGCGATCCCGTTTTCTGCCGCGACGGTGAGCGCCAGGATGGCCCCGCCAGCCGGGCCCGATTCGACCAGCCGCACCGGATAGCGCCGCGCCGTTTCGACGGTGGTGATGCCGCCCGACGACATCATCAACAGCAGGGGGCCGGCGATGCCCTCCTTCTTGAGGTCGCGCTCGAGTTGGCCGAGATAGCCCGCCATGCGCGGCAGCACATAGGCATTGGCGATGGTGGTCGAAGTGCGCTCGTACTCTCGGATCTCGGGGCAGACCTCGCAGGAGAGCGAGATGGCGACGCCCGGCAGCGCCTCCGCCAGGATCTGGCCGGCGCGGCGCTCGTGCGCCTCGTGGGTGAAGCTGTGCAGGAAGCAGACAGCCACGGCCTCGATCTTGCGCTGGCGCAGTTCGAGGGCGACGGCGCGCACCGTCTTCTCGTCGAGCGCCAGCAGGACGGCACCGTCGGCCGCCACGCGCTCGGGGATGCCGAAGCGCAAGTCGCGCGGCACCAACGGTTCGGGCCGTTCCATGTAGATGTCGTACTGCTCGAAGCGGTGCTCCCATGCCATCTCGACCGAATCGCGGAAGCCCTCGGTAGTGAGAAGGGCGGTGCGCGCGCCCTTGCGTTCGATCAGCGCGTTGGTGGCGAGCGTCGTGCCATGCACCACAAGAGTGACGTCGGCCGGAGCGCACCTGGCCTCGGCCAGGATGGTGCGGACGCCGTCCAGCACCGCGCGCTCGGGCGCGTCGGGCGTGGTCAGCAGCTTGATGGAATGAGCGCGGCCGGCGGTTTCCAGGACCACGTCGGTGAAAGTGCCGCCGATATCGACGGCCAGACGGGCTGACATGATGGGTCAGACACCGATCTTCTTGAACACTTCGACGAAGCGGTCGACGTCTTCCTCGTCGTTGTAGACATGCGGGCTGATGCGGAGGCGGCCGAGCCGGGGCGCGGCATGGACATTTTCCGCCACCAGCTTCTGCGGCAGGTCGTCGGCCATGCCCTTGGGGAACTGCAGGCAAAGCAGGTGCGGTGCCCGCAGCTTGCGGTCAAGGACGCGCACGCCCGTGTTGGCGAGGCCCTCGGCCAGCCGGTCGGTGAGCATGGCGAGTCGCGCCACGATCGGATCGTTGCCCCAGCCCGCCATCATCTCCATCCCGACTGCCGCCATTTCGAGCGTGATGAAATGGTCGCGCTCGCCCATGTCGTAGCGGCGTGCGCCGTCGGCATAGGAGAGGTCACGGAAGTAGACTTTCTGTTCTGCCGCCACGCCCTTGCGCGCCGGCGCGGTCTGCTCGAGCGGCACACCACCCTGGTGGCGTTTGGCGACGTACATGAACGCCCGACCGTAGGGTCCAAGCACCCACTTGTAGGTCGGGAAGATCAGGAAGTCAGGATCGAGAGTCTTGACGTCGATGCGACGCACGCCGGCGTCGTGGGTGGCATCGACCAGCAGTGCGGCGCCCTTGGCCCTGGCCGCTGACGCGATGCGCGGCATGTCGAGCGCACCGCCATCAGACCAGTGGACCGAGGAAATCGAGACGAGGGCGAGCGGTGCCGCATCCTTGCGGTCGATCGCTTCCAGTACGGCCGACGTCCAGTCGCCATCGGCCGGCTGGCGCACTGGCTCGACCGTGAAGCCGCCGGCTTCGGCGCGGCTCATCCACTCCAGTACCGGCGAGGTATGGTCGTCCTGAAGCACCAGCACGCGGCTGCCGCGCGGCAATTTCATCACCTTGCCGGCGGTCGACACGCCGTAGCCGACGGAAGGGATGAGTGCCACGTCGACCGGATCGGCGCCGATCAGGGCCGCTGCCGCCTTGCGCGCCCGCTCATGCTGGCTCGCCATGAACTGGCCGTCGAGTTTCCACGGCTGACCCTTGCGCCCGACTCCGGCCCGCCCGGCCTCCTGGACCGCAATCGGCAGCGGGCTCCAGGCGGCAGCGTTCATGAAACAGACTTCACGCGGGATATCGAACAGGGCGCGTTGGGAGGGCAGCATGAACTTCGTTCTCCTGCGGTTGGTGCGTTTGGGAGACTAGCGCGAGTTTCCTTGACGCGCCCATGAGGATGTTTCGTGCCCGCCATTACCTGCCATGTCATTGAGAGAGGGATGGGCCGGGTCACATTGGATGCATCATCTCGAGGAGAGAACGATGACTTTCCAGTCCCGCGACCGCTTCACCATCGGGCAAGACCGTTTCGTAACGCCCGCCACACCGAAGCACACGCCGCGGCTGTCGATCGTTCGGCGCGTTGCCGCCACTGTCGCGACATGGCGTGCCCGCGTGGCCGTTCGGCGTCATCTCGCACAACTCGATGCCCGCACTCTCCGCGACATCGGCGTGGCGCCGGCTGTCGCCGCCTTCGAGGCAGGCAAGCCGTTCTGGAAGAAAATGGCGCCCCTGCGCTGACGCCGTCGCCTGGATCGTGGCATCGGCTCGGCCCTATCGCGATCGGGATGTTTGCCACATTATCGCCACATCCTCGCGTCTTTGTGAAAGCCGCTCGTTGGCTGAGCCAGGACCGCGCCCGCCGGTGCGGCTGTTCGATCGAATCGGCCGTCGAAATGGCCGATTATGTGGCGCGGCGTGGTGTAATGTCCCGTCGAACTACCGGCAAACAGAGCATTTGAAGTGGGAGCGGGATGATACCTCCGGACATCGACCGGACAACGGCGCTGTTTCTTGATCTCGACGGCACCTTGCTGGAGATCGCGGCGGGTCCGGAGCAGGTTGTGGTGCCTCCCGGCTTACCGGCACTGCTCGCCGACCTGCATCGGCTGTTGGGCGGCGCCCTTGCCATCGTAAGTGGCCGGTCGCTGCCGGACATCGACCGGTTGCTGCAGCCGTTCGTGGCCAGCGCTGGCGGCGAACACGGCGGTTCGCTTCGCTTCGGCGACGGGTCGCGCGAGGAAACGCCGTCCGGGCTCGTTGTCCCCGAAGAATGGCACCGCGCTCTACGTGACGCAGCCGGCCGTTGGCCCGGCGTCCAGGTCGAACCCAAGCCACATGGCGTTACGGTGCATTATCGTCTGGCGCCTGGGCGCAGAGACGAGGTCTGGCAGATGATGCGGGCGCTGGTGCCTGAAGATCATCCGGAGTTCCGGTTGTTGCCCGCGCGCAAGGCCGCGGAAATCGCCTTGCGGTCCGTGTCCAAGGGCCATGCGGTCGAATCCCTGATGGCCCGCGTGCCGTTCCAGGGCCGGTCCCCGATATTTGTCGGCGACGATGTCACGGACGAGGCGGGCATGAGTGCCGCGCGGCAGTTCGGCGGCAAGGGCCTGCGTGTTGCCGAAGTGTTTGGCGGCCAACCTGAAAAGGTCATCGCCTGGCTGCGCCGCGGTGCCGATCGCCTGTCCGAAGGCGGGTCGCCCAATCTCACCCCGATCGGGACATCACCATGAGCACCCTCGATCTTGGTGTCGTCGGGAATTGCGCGATTGCCAGCCTGATCGACCGCAAGGGCCGACATGTCTGGCATGGTCTTGGGCGGCTGGATGGCGATCCGGTATTCAATGCCCTGCTGGGCGGCAATGACCCGGAACGCGGCTACATGGATATCGTCGTGGCTGGCGCCAAGGAGAGCCAGCAACGCTACCTGCACAATACAGCCATCGTCGAGACCGTGATCGAAGGTGCGACCGGCACGGTGCGAATGGTCGATTTCGCGCCGCGCTTCCGCCGCTTCGGGCGCATGTTTCGGCCGCCGATGCTGATCCGCCGGCTGGAACCGATCGTCGGCCGTCCGCGCGTCACCGTGCGGATCCGGCCGACCTTCGACTATGGCGCGCACCGTGCGCAGCTCACCAGCGGCAGCAATCACGTCCGCTACTACGGCGACGGTTCGGTGATCAGGCTCACCACCGACGTTCCGGTCAGCTATGTCCTGCACGAGACCGAGTTTTCGCTCGACCGGCCGGTTACGCTGATTGTCGGAGCCGACGAGAGCATTCCCGAGAACCCAGACGCACTTGCGCGCAATTTCCTCACCGAGACCGAGGACTATTGGCACAACTGGGTGCGCGATCTGAACATTCCGTTCGACTGGCAGGCTGCGGTGATCCGTGCGGCGATCACGCTGAAACTGTGCAGCTACGAGGATACCGGTGCGGTACTGGCGGCGCTCACCACCTCGATACCTGAGGCCGCCGGCACGCCACGCACCTGGGACTATCGCTTTACCTGGCTGCGCGATTCCTTCTTCACGGTGTCGGCGCTCAACCGCCTGTCCGCCACGCGTACCATGGAAGGCTTCGTACGGTTCATCGTCGATGTCGTCGAGGCCGGCACCTCGCATGGCGGCGACGGCATGATCGCTCCCCTGTTTCCCATCGCCCCGGGCATGGACACGACCGAACGTCTGATCGAAACCCTGCCGGGCTATCGTGGGTTCGGCCCGGTGCGTGTCGGCAACGCCGCGGTCAGTCAACGCCAGAACGACACCTACGGTTCGATGGTTCTGACGGCCGCCCAGATGTTCTGGGACGAGCGCCTGCCAAAGCAGGGCGATCTCGAATTGTACCGGCAACTCTGTATCGTGGGGAACGAAGCCCACCTCTCGGCGTTGAAGCCAGATGCCGGACTTTGGGAATATCGCGAGCGCGAAGAGGTGCACACGTTCTCGGCCGCGATGTGCTGGGCAGCCCAGCATCGTCTCGGCAAGATCGGGCGCCGCGTCGGCGCCCCCGACGAGGCCGACAAATGGCAGACCAGGGCGCGAGTCCTGCGCCAGAAGGTGTTGAAGCGCGGCACCACGTCCGAGGGTTGGCTGTCGGGCGTTCTCGACCGCGACATGCTCGATGCTTCGAGCCTGGTGCTTCCCGAGATTGGCTTGTTGCGTTCGGACGATCGCCGCTTCCACGCGACGCTCGATGTCGTGGGCAAACGCCTGATGAAGAACGGCTTCGTGATGCGCTATACCGAGGCCGATGATTTCGGCGCTCCATCGAACGCCTTTCTGCTCTGCACCTTCTGGTACATCGATGCCCTGGCGAGCGTCGGCCGCCGAGACGAGGCGCTCGAACTGTTCATCAATCTGCTCGGCCGCCGCAACCATCTCGGCCTGTTGGCGGAGGATATCGATCCGTTTACCGGCGAGATGTGGGGCAACTTTCCGCAGACCTATTCACAGGTCGGGTTGATTCTGTCGGCCATGCGGCTGTCGCGAAGTTGGGAGGAGGGGCTATGGCACGCGTTGTGATCGTCTCCAACCGGGTGCCGATCCCGAAGGCACGCGGCGCGATGGCGGGCGGGCTCGCCGTCGCGTTGAGCGACCTGTTGACGCCGGGTTCGATGTGGTTCGGATGGAGCGGTCGGCTTGCCGCCGAGCCGTCGCCGCAGCCGTCGCTGACCGAAGCGCGCGGCGTGACCTATGCCATGATCGATCTGACCACAGAGGCCTACCGCGGCTTCTATGTAGGATTCGCCAATGGTGTGTTGTGGCCCTTGCTGCATTTCCGGCTTGGCCTCATGCAGTTTCGCCGCGAGGACTACGAGAACTATCTGGCGGTCAACCGTAGCTTCGCCACGTCGCTCAGCCCGATGTTGCAGTCCGACGACATCGTGTGGGCGCACGACTACCACTTGCTTCCGCTGGCGCGCCTCCTGCGCGAACAGGGATTCGGCGGTCCGCTCGGCTTTTTCCTCCACGTGCCGTTTGCGCCGCCGTCGATGCTGGAGGCCCTGCCGGTCGCCCGCGAGTTGCTGACCGATCTCTGCGCCTACGACGTCGTGGGTTTCCAGACCGAAGAACATGCCCGCGATTTTCGCGACTGTGCCCAGCGCATGCTCGGCGCTACGATCGACGGCGAGTGGGTCAAGTTGAATGGCCGGCGGACGCGGGCCTTTGCCGATCCGATCGGCATCGACGCGGAGACCTTCGCGAAGGTGGCGGAGCGTTCGGTTGGCGACAAGCTGGTACAGCGGTTCGTCGGCAGCCTGTCCGGTCGTCTGCTGGCCATCGGAGTCGACCGGCTAGACTACTCCAAAGGTCTGCCGCATCGCTTCGAGGCCTATGCCCGTCTGCTCGAGCGCTACCCCGAGCACCGTCGCAACATCCATTTCCTGCAGATCTGTCCGCGCTCGCGCGAAGAGGTCGATGAGTATCGCAAACTCCGATCCGAGCTCGATCGGTTGACGGGCCGCGTCAACGGCCGCTTTTCGGAATTCGACTGGACGCCGTTGCGCTACAGTACGCGGGCGGCACCGCGCCGCACCCTCGCGGGCCTTTACCGGTTCGCACGAATTGGCGTTGTGACACCGTTGCGCGACGGCATGAACCTGGTGGCCAAGGAGTATGTTGCGGCCCAGGACGACGATGATCCGGGTGTGCTGGTGTTGTCGCAGTTTGCCGGAGCCGCTCACGAACTCACCGAGGCGCTGATCGTGAATCCGTTCGATCCTGACGCGATCGCCGATGCCATGCATGTGGCGCTGGCCATGCCGGTGTCGGAGCGAAAAGCGCGGCACGTTGCGCTCAAGGAGAAGGTGCTTCACACCAACGCCCAGCTCTACTGCCGCCGCTTCCTCGAAGCGCTGCGCAAGCGTCCGGCGGCGCGGGCGGCGGCCTAGGCAATACCGAAGGGCGGCGGATAGCGGACCTGTCTGCCATCACCCGCGAGCGCCCCGGCCACGAGTTCGAGGGCCATGAAGGCATCGCCTGAGAACGGCGCCTCGAGATGCCGGGCGCAGGACGCCGAGAAGCCGAAGCGCGGATAGTAGTCCGGATGGCCAAGCACGATCACGGCGTGCCATCCGCCGTTCTTGGCGAGGTCGAGGCCGGCCCGAACGAGCGCGCTGCCGATACCGCTTTTCTGCCGACCGGGCCGAACGGACAGCGGTGCCAGCGAAAGGGCGGGCACGACATCCTCGTCGAGCGTGACGGTCAGCTCGCTGAACAGGATATGGCCGATGACCACACTTTCATAGATCGCCACCAGCTCGACGGCAGCAAGCCCAGCCGCCCGCAGGTCCTCGACCAGCTTCGACTCGGCGGTGCCGCCAAAGGCGGCGTCATTCACGCGCCGGATGGCATCGTCGTCAGTTCCGGTACGCCCGCGGATCACCACATCGTCTTGGCGGCGCGGCCCGCCCACTCGCGGTCGTAGGTCTCGCCACCGATGCGGTCGGCGCTGAGCGCGGCCAGGATCTGGCCGGCGCTGGGCAGCGTCCCGAGGGCGACATGGTGTGCGGCGTTCCAGAGGTCGGACCGCACCAAGGCCCGGGCACACTGGAAGTACACGGCATCGACCGTCATGACCATCACCGAGCGTGGTGCCTTGTCGTCGACGGCGAAGGAGGCGAGCAGGGCCGGTTCGACGCTGATGCGGGCGCGGCCGTTGACGCGAAGCGTGTTGCCGACGCCGGGCACCAGGAACAGAAGCGCCATCCGTGGATCGCGGACGATGTTGCGCAGCGAATCGATGCGGTTGTTGCCGCGGCGGTCGGGCAGCATCAGTGTCTTCTCGTCGTGCACCCTCACGAAGCCGGGCTTGTCGCCGCGCGGCGAGCAGTCGAGCCCCTCCGGTCCCGAGGTCGCCAGCGAAGCGAAGGGCGAGGCCTCAATGTAGGCGCGGTAGTGCGGCGTGATCCGCGCCACTTCCTTGACGGTCGAGGTCTCGCCGGG
>CALFRN010000008.1 GCA_937919085.1 uncultured Reyranella sp. | reverse complement strand
GTTGACCTTGATAAGATTGCACGAGACCAAATCGAAAGGCGTATCGCCAGCGCTTTTACTGGCCACGACTTCACGCGTCTCGTTGCGGAAATTCTAAAAGCCCAAGGTTACGTCGTGAACGTATCACCTCCTGGCGCCGATCAGGGAATTGACATTGTGGCTGGCCGGGGTGTGCTCGGTTTTGAGTCACCACGCCTAGTAGTGCAGGTTAAGTCCGGCAACATTGTCGGCGACGATCCGACGCTTCGCGCTTTGATAGGCGCGGTTCAACAACTAAAGGCTGACCAGGGACTGTTTGTCTGTTGGGCCGGCTTCAAAAAGACGGTCGAACAACAACGCAACGGCATGTTTTTCCAAATCCGTTTATGGAACAGAGCTGACGTTCTCAATGCGCTGTTTGAAGCTTATGACAGACTGCCAGAGGCGTTTCGCGCAGAATTACCTCTCAGCCGTACTTGGATGCTGGTACCAGCCGATGAGGAGAGCGTCGATTGAGGGAGGCGGGCAGGGCAGACCGCAAGCTCACCCAGTGCCAAGAGATAGGACACCGCCAGACAGCGATATCTGTCCCAAGGTCGAGTACGCCCTTTCCGCGTCTTGAAATGCCGGTTCGGCTATCTCAAATTTCGATGCCGCCGGATCATCGAGAACGACGCGCAGTTCTTCTCATTACGACGGCCCGGCCGGCACGCTGGTTGAATGGGACCGAGCCGAAGTTCCCTAGAACGCTGGCGTCGGCGCTGCTGCACGGCCGATTGGCAGTGGCACGTTGAGCCGTTGGCCGAGATCCGGAAGCACCTCACTCAATGACGCAAATGCCTTCGCGCCCTCATAGTCAGGCGTGCCGATCGGCAGGCCCTCAGCCTCCAGCAGCTTCCTGCCGGCATCGTTGAGGCGAACATCAATGATGCGAAGGTCCTCGCCCATCTCGAGGTGGATGCTCGCTGACGCCCAATGGGCTGTCGATTCCGGCGGCATCCCGGTCGTCGGGCCAGGTGGCACCGCCGCCAGCCAGTCGCAGTAGTCGCTGAGGGTCGGGAAAGCGGCCGGCAGCAACCTTGTGACGATCTGTGCCCAGTCAGAGGCATCGCCCAGCAGCACCATGCCGTGGGTCAGCAGGCGGGCTTGTAACTGATTCGGGGTGATAGTCGGAACAGTGGTGGCCGGGGTGGTGGATTTAGGGACCGCGACGTGGAGTGCAGGCAGCCGGGCTCCGGCGGCCTCCTTCAGAGGCGCGTTTTTGGCGAGTGAGGGACCAGAGTGCATCTGTACCCCCTTAGTACTGACGCACTCTTCGAGTTTGGGACAACTTTGATGCAGTAAAATCAGGGGGTCCTGAGAGTGCGGAACCTCGAACTCTGATTCCAAAGATGAGTTTGGGACATTTCCGCGCTTCAAATAGCGTTTTCCACGACGTCCCATCAGCCCCTTCTTCCGGGCCCTCGTGGCTGCGTCCCACATCTGCCGCTTGGTCGTCGGCAGCCCCAGCGCCCCCATGCGGGCTGCCGCTTCCTCGTAGGAGGTTCGGCCCTCCCGGCACTCCAAAGCCAACGCCAGCCGGGCGGCTTTCAGGTTGTGAAGGACCGGCCCCGGCGCAGGGGCTTCGCCCGCGGCCTTTAGAGCCCTTTCCAACGCCTTCCAGTCGGTCATGGTCTTCAGGTGGCCTGCGTCCTTCCGAAGGGTCGCATGGGCCTTTCTGGCCGCCGTATAGGCCCCCTTGTGCCGCCATGGGTGTGTCGTGAACCGCAGCAGCCCGTCCTCGTCCTCGCCAACACCAACCGGCTGGCAGCCCATGTCGTAATCGAGGTTGATCCTGCGGCTGACCGGCAGGGCCACGAGATCTGAATCCGCCATCCACTGATCCTGCACGCTCACGAAGTCGCGGCCCCGGAGCGTAGTGGTTGGTGTGCGGTCCCTGAACAGCCTGGCGAAGGCTGCAGCTTCCTCCCAGGCATCCTCCGGCGCATCATCCAGCTTGTGGCCGGCGCGGGCGAGAATGGGCGGCCCGGTGTAGCCCCCGGCGGCCTCCACGCTGAACGCCCCTCTCGTCCTCGCCACGATGACCTTGGCTGCCCGATGCTTCACCTCAAGCGCCGGCTTGCCGGGTGCTACGCATTCCAACGCCCGCTTGAACATCGCCGTCACCGGTCCATTGGTGGCAGCCAGCGCCTCCTCGAGCGTCGCGTCGGTGAGGAATCCATCTGTCGTCACGCTCAGCACCGTACGGTCTGCGGGCAGCCCCGCCAGGATCTCCCCCAGCACTGCCCGGATGATGCTCGTAGTCAGCGCGGCATGTACAGGATTCGTGAGGCTGCTGGCCGGCAGAATCTGGCGCCGGCCGGTGATCGTGTCGAACATGGTGCCACGGTCTGGATCGGTGGCGCGCATCCCGGCCACCGCCTGACTGACTTTACCGTACAAGGAGTTGCCGGCGGTTTTGACCAGGCGTTCGAACAGCGGGTTGTCCTTCTTGTACCGCGCCCGGTACTCGGCAATCGTCCTGGTGAAGCCGGCGTACTCGTGTACGCCCTCGGCGTACTCGAACCGCAGCCCCGTCATCACCTCGATCTCGGCGCCCATGTTCTGCGCGGTCACAAGCTCTGGACCGCAGATCGTGGCCTCGCCCTCCAGCGGGAAAATCAGCCCCGCCTCGGCAGGTACCGCGATGCAGGGGAACCGGGTGCCCTCTGGGAAGCGGAACCGCACCCTCGCCACCGTCGCGGCATCGAGCGTGGTGAGGTCCTCCAGCCGCGCAGGCATCGAGGCTGAATCCCAGTCTATCGGCGGGAGCGCAGCCATCGCTGTCGTGTACGCCGAAGCCACATCGATGTCGTTCCACACGCGTCCTGCCGGCGCAGTGAAGATGCCATGTGCGAAGGCCTGGTTCCGGCCGCCGCGATACGCATCGGCCCAGATGCCGGAGTACGTGGCGAGCACCGGATGCATCACCAGCTTCCGCTTGTCGCCCGGCACGCGGCCCACGAACGCCGCCCACGCCGTGGAACGGTCCTTGAACAGTCGCACCGAGATCGCTCCTATGGTTGCCGGGATTCCCAGCACGCCCATCTCCCTGGCTAGTTCGTAAACCTTCAGCAGGTACTCGAGTGCGAGTTCGGCGTCGCGGATCGCGTAGTCCTTGAACAACTCGGGATGGCGCTCTTGCACGAGGTCCATGCGCTCGATGCCCGGCCGCGTGGCGCCTGTCTCGTCCGTCACCTCCGGCACCTCCAGCTTGTCGTGGCCCAGCATGTTTCCAATGGCGGCGAGTGATCCGAATCCTTCCGGCGTCAGCAGCCGGGTGTCCCTCAGGGTGACACTCGCCATGGTGCGGAGCCGGCCTGGGCGAAGGCTTATGACAAGCGGGGTTGCTATCGATACGTAGGTCTTGCGCACGGCGCTGAACTTGCGCTTCAGCCGGCGGAAGTCTCCAAAGCCTGGAAGGTCCGCTCGTGTGAAGTGACCTACCAGAACGATGCGCAGGCTGCGGCGCTTGCGAGCCGGCTTGCGGTCGTCGGCTTCAGCCAGCCGCTCGCGCGAGATCACGCCGCGCTCGAGCATTGCCTCCACCGCTTTCTCGAGGAACTGCTTCAGCGTCCATCGCTGCCGGCGTTCCGGTGGGAGGTTCACGATACCCGAGAAGCGCTGTTCGCTGGCGGGGTGGTAGATCGAGAAGCTGAAGCACAGCACGCGGTTGCCCTTCCGGATCATCACGGCAGCGTCGTAATCAAGCGTCTCGCTGTTCTGGGCGGCTTGCGTGTCCGAGACGTATTCGGTGTCGAACGCTACTACGAGGTCTGTGGTGTCGATGTCCATGACGCTCACCAACTGCTTGCAAGAGTAATGGGCGCCGCGTCCAGCATGCTGCCCCAGATCTTCGTGCTGGCCCAGAGAATGGCGGCATCCACAGCGCCGGCTCGCTTTCGGCGTTCGCGGTCATCCAGCGTTGCTGTGTAGGCCAGCGCGATTCGGTCTCGGAACTCGACGCTGGAGATGCCGCGCGTAACCAGGGCCGTTACCGTGGCGGTCATCGTGTAGTGGCGGCCGCCTGGTGTTGAACTCGCAACCGCATGCACAGCGGCTCCGATCATCTCGGCGTGGGTTGGCAAGCCTGCGAAGACCTTCAGCCACGTCGCCGTCTGGCCGGTATTGGTGACGGTCTTGCCCCGGATTACCACGCGGTCCTCGCGCAGCGGCGCCATGGCATCGATGAAGCGCTCCAGATCCCGCTGCGATGTTGGAGGCAGGTCCTCCGGGCTCAGGTCCTCCGGGCTCTCCTCCGGCCATGTGTAGGGCTTGCCGGTATCCGGGTGCGTTCCGTAGAGAACGACCTGGCCGCTTCGCGTGTACAGTTCGAAGCCGCCGAATGCCCGGGGAACCGTGATCGGCGCGCTTGCGCGGTAGAAATGCATGCTCTTCGGCGAGCGGCCGATGCGGATCACTGGCGTCGGGCCCAGCACACGCTCGGTGATCGAGCGCGCCTCCGTCGCCTTCACGGCGTCCAGGTAATCGAGGTCTACGCCAATGACCCGGTCAGGCCCGAAAGCCAGCCCGATGCCGCCACCAGCGAACTGATGCGACCATGCCGCGACCTGCTCATCCGTGGGCGGTGCTTCGCTGAAGCGCTCCCAGCCGGCAATGGCCGGGGCTTTCAGCCCCGGCCTGAGCGGGATGATCGAAGACCACCCCATGTCGCGGAGGCGCTCTGCCTGAGCGCCGAACATCTAGGCCACTCTCGGGCCGATGGAGACGATCCGGTTCTCTGCGTGGATGCCAACGCCCTTCCGTGACACGGTCGCCGTCAGCGTCTCGCCTACAAGCAAAGCCGGAAGCTCCTCCGGCGTCTTGCCGTTAAAGTCGGCGCCAATGGCCTTGCCGTATATGGCCAACCTTAGAAGCCCTTCACGAAGCCGGGAGTGCGATTTAGAAGACTCTGCTGCACCGATGGTAATGAAGCGGTCCTCCACTTCTCCCAGAATCTCGCCGGTTTGAGGGTCGTGCGCCTCCAGCGACAGGAACAGCCATTTGGTATCGTTGTCCCTGTTGGTGATGACGCGGGCGTTGCTGATGGTTGCGGCGTAGCGGCCGGGAGCGACGGTATGGGCGTCGCTGGTCAGGTCGATGGTGGAGTTCATCGAGCACCTCCGTTCGCTACCTCAAGAATAGTTCGGGCGGCACGCTCTGCCGCACTTTGAGGGTCGCTGTTCGCAACACCAGCGATCTGGGCGATGTGCCACTTGCCGTTGAACAAAGCGAATTCCACAACGGCGCCTATGGTCGTCTTGCCGGCAACGGTGCGGTTCAATTCGCCGATGACTGTCTCGCCGTCGCGGCACACGCCTGCATATGACGCCACGCAGTTTCTGGCGCGGCGGCCCAGAGCGATCAGTTCCACCTCGTCCTTCGCCGGAGTGAAGTAGTAGGTGCTGTGCTGAATCGTCTGGTATGTCGCCCAGCGCGGCAGTTTGAATGGAGTGCCGCGTGCCGGATCGGCCGCGATCGCCAGGGCGCGCTCGAGTTCCTTGCCGGCGTAGAGAGCTTCCTCCGCGCTGATGGCACCGTGCCAAGGTTGCAGGCCAACGCGCTTCAGCAGGCGCAGCTCTGCACTCATCCAGTCACGGAGCGGTGGGATGCCTTCCTTGAACAGCGGCTCGTAGTTGCGCGCTGCCCACGTCGCCCGTTGCGCCACCGCGTCGGCCGGCATGTGGGTGAGTAGCAGACTTGCCGCGAACTTCAGGACTCGGAGTTGGTCGTTCTCCGTGTTCGGCAGCGCGGCGCAGAGCTCGGGTTTGAGCCACTGCAGCGTCTTGGGATCGGCATTCTCGTCCTCGTCGTCGTAGGCAAGGTAGGCTGCGATGGGAGACACGGCTTTCGGAAGAATCCGCATGGCTGCCGGCGTCAGGCCCAGAGCTTCACGGAGGATTTGCTTTGGGCTAGCCATGGCGTTCGATGCGATCGCATGCGGCGCCAGTGCCAGGATCGGCGCCGAAAGCAGCATGTCGCGCTTCCAGTCAGCTTGGTTGTCGTCTGGCCGAAGCAGAAGACGAATTAGGCGCTGACGGATCGAGATACCGAAAGCTCGCGTCAGGTTCAGCGCGCCAGCCCGTGACGGTCCCACGGCATTACGCAGCGCTTCGGCCACAACACCCTTCGCAATGGTGTTGGCGAGCCGCATTGGCAGCCGCTCAGGGCTGTTCGTGTCCGGTGCCCATTGTTCCGCAAGAACACCTGCCACTGGTCCTTCCCGCAGGGCGCGTACGAGCCGCTCCTCGGCCGGCGTCCGGCCGCTCAGGCGACTCACATTGAAGTTGCTGCCGGCGAACAGCACCGGCGCCGCGCTGTCGCTTTGCACGCGGTGAGGCTTGGCGTAGTCCGTGGGCTGGCCGTCAATCGTGAAGCCGGTCACGCGGCCGGCGTCGTTTATGATCAGCTGCACACGCGGCGTGAGCAACGTCTCGCCGTTCTTGTCGAACAGCGCCGCCGTCAGGCCGCGCCGATCAGGCCCCCAGAGGCTAGCGGCCGTGCGGCTGCCTGATGTTGCCAGTCGCTGGAGGACGTTGGCCGCGCGGCGTGCTTCGGCTTCGCGGCGGGATATCTGCTTGGCCGGCGCCATGGCGCTCGCACGGGTCGGCATTGTGGGCGCAGTTGCAGCGCCCTCATTCAGATGGGACATATTCAAACCTTTCAAAAGTACTTTTAATCAAGACGTAAGCCGGTCCCACCGTCGCAGTGGGGCCGGCTCTTTTTGTGGGTTAGGAGGCCTGCGGGGCCGTTACAGCTTTGGCGTGGTGGCGAATGATCTCGCTGCCGGGGATGCGGGTTGTGCGGCGGTAACGCACCACCTTGATGTCTCCGGCGCTGATGACGCGCCAAAGCAGCGACTTGCTGATGCCCAATGCCTTGGCGGCGACCGGAATAGGCAGCATTCGCAGTTCGAACGGGACCTGGTCCTCGATCATGACGGTAGATTCAGGACGCATGAGTAGCGCTCCTTTGGATAAGGTTACGAATTTGAATTGGTGCGCAGTCGCTCTTGGCGACTTCTCCCCGGGACCGCGCGTTGTGTCCCCGGTGCTGGTCGGTAGGGTGGCTTCTTGCCGTGTCCTAGCCCGCCGTGGATGCGGGGATGCCGACGAGTGCTATTATGCACACTGCGGCATTTCCAGCCATGGGGAAAAATGCAGGAAAAACAGTTTGGAATTTTTTGAGGGGGATGTCCCGGCCTCTGTTGAAATTGTGAAGTAGGCGTTGCTCACCTTGA
>CALFRN010000007.1 GCA_937919085.1 uncultured Reyranella sp. | reverse complement strand
CGGCCGCCGCGTGCGATCGCTCCGAAGGCGTTGAGGGTATAGTCGATCCAGAGCAACGACGTCCGTCGCGTACGACGGCGCATCGGCGCCTGGTTGATCGATGCGGCAAAGCGGCCGGGCGCGCTGGCCGTCAATACGCCGACGAAACCGGGCCAGGTCACATTGAAGAAGTCACCGGCCGGTCCGCGCTGATGGGCGATTTCGACCAGCCGCCCCAGCCCGGGGAAAGGCCGGTCGAGCGTACGACGCAGGCACGGACCCGCCGACGACTCATCGGCCAGTGCCGTGCATCCGAACCGGTAGGCGCCGTGCAAAAGACAGATGCCAGGCCGTCCGAGAAGACGGGCGATTGTATCGATCTCGCCGACATAGGCCGAGCCCGACCGGCGCATGCACCCACGGACAAGTGGATCAGCGATGCGAGCGAGCAGTTCCCCAGGGGCAGCCAGCCCAGGCAGGCCTTCCGAACAGCCAGAGCCTTCTCGCGACGTTGCAGGGTAGGTCCCGGTGCTGCTTCGGCGCGCACGTCGATAAGAGGTATGGCTATTAATGAGTGATTGATCACTCCTGGGCAAGTGTCAAGCTTGGCGCCGCTCCCATTGAACGTCCCCGAGGTCGTAGCCGAACTGGCGTTCGACGACATCCGGCGTAGCATCGGAGGCATCGCCCCTGCGTGCGGCGACGCGGGCCTGCGCGACGTCCTTCGGCACATCGAGCCAGATGCCCTCGAACGGCACGCCGACCTTTTCCGCCAGCGCCTGGGCTGCCTGACGCTCGTCCTCGCGCGCGAACACCGCGTCCAGGATAACGCTGTGTCCGGCGCGCAGGATCCGTTCGGCCCGCGCGAGGAGGACCGCGTAGACGCGGGCCGACGATCCGGGCGTATAGCTGCCGGCCGGCATACGCGCTTCCAGACCAACACCGGCCAGCCGCTTGCGCTCGACGTCACTGCGTACCACTGCAGCGCCGGGCGCGCGGCCGATGCCGGGCGCCAGCTTCAAGGCCAAGGTCGTCTTGCCGCTGCCCGACAAACCACCCACGGCGACCAGGCGCGGCGGGGCCGGTTGCAGGAACGCGAGGGCGGCTTGTTGATAGGCGCGCGCCGGTGCGTTGTCGGCGCCGCTCACCGCGGTCACCGCCGAATCGACATAGGCCCGGATCGCGGCGCGACGCGATAGAAAGAGCGGCAGCAGTGCCAGCGCCTCGTCATGCGGTGCCGCCGGCAGATCGGCGATCCGCCACAACCATTCGTTCAGAAGGCGATTGGCGAGCGCGCCCAGTCCCTGGCGCGACAGATCCATCAGGGTGAAGGCGAGATCGTAGAGCACGTCGATGTTGGCGATCTTCTCGGAAAACTCGATGGCGTCGAACGGCACTGGCTCGCCCGCCAGCCGCACGATGTTGCGCAGGTGGAGATCGCCGTGGCAGCGCCGCACCGCCCCGGCGGCCTGGCGCCGCGCCACCAGTTCCACCCACGGTTCCAGTGCGCACGGCATCGCGTCCGCCAGCGCCTCGCTGGTCGGCGGATCGAGACGTTCACCCGCCTCGCGCATCTGGCGCACGTCGGCGGCAACCGAGTGCCGGTAGTCGTCGGGCCCGCTAAAGCCCTCCGGGATGGCCGGCAACCCGTCATGGAAACGCGCGATGCGCGTACCCAGTGCCGTCATCAGCGCCGGTGTGAGCGCACCGCGTGCGGCCATGCGGTCAAGCAGTCCGTCCTCGTCGAAGCGTCGCATGACGACCAGCCAGTCGACGGCATCGGCGCAGGCCTCGCCCGGCTCGCCAAGCACAAGCTCGCCATCGTCGCCACGGCGGACCGGGGCGACGCCGATATAGATCTCGGGCGCGAGTTGGCGGTTGATGTCGATCTCGGCGGCGCACATGGCCGCGCGGCGGCCGGAGGTCGAGAAATCCATGTAGGGGAATTTCACGGCACGCTTCAGCTTGTAGGCGTGGTCGCCCGAGAGGTATACCACGGCTCCATGGGTGTCGATGCGCCGCGCCGGCGCGAGTCTGGAGGCAAGAAAGCCCATGACTTCCGTCTGATCCTCGACAACAAAGGAAGGCTGGGCACTCACGGCGTCAGACAAACCCGATGCGTCGTTCCTCGACGCCGTACGGATCGACATGGAGGATAAGCTCAGCATCCGGGAATGCCGCCTGGATGTCGGCTTCGACCTGATCGCCGATTTCATGGGCGCGCGTCAGCGAAAGCGCGGGGTCCAACTCGATATGCAGCTGGATAAATCTGGTGAGGCCCGAGGAGCGCGTCCGCAGATCGTGGGTGTCTTGTACTTCGGGGTGGCGTCTGGCGATTTCGATGATGCGCCGTCGGTCGGCGTCCGGCAGCTCGCGATCCATCAGCACGTCGAGCGACCCACGTCCGACGCCCCAGGCACCGTGCAGCAGATAGACCGCCACCAGGGCGGCCATGCCGGCATCGATCAGCGGCTGGTGAAAATACCCCGAGAGGAAGATTGCGACCCCGACGGCTATGTTGCTCACGAGATCGGTCTTGTAGTGAACACTGTCGGCGCCAATGGCAATCGAGCCGGTGCGCCGCACGACATAATTCTGAAACATCACCAGACCCAAGGTGAGCATGATCGCAAACACGCTCACCGCCACGCCGATGGCCTCGCGCTGGACCTGGTGGGGGTGCAGGAGACGATCGCCGACCGTCAGCAGCAGACCGCCGCCGGAAGCGGCAATAAAGCCGGCCTGGGCGAGCCCTGCCAGCGCCTCGGCCTTGCCGTGGCCGAAACGGTGCTCGGCATCCGCCGGCGTCAGGGCCTGGCGCACGGCGAGGAACGTGACCAGAGAGGCAATGAAATCGAGCGACGAGTCCACCAGCGAGGACAGCATGCTGACCGACTCGGTGATCAGCCAGGCCGCGGTCTTGGCGCCGATCAGGACCACCGCCACCGTCATCGAGGCAACAGTGGCGATCCGCATCAGGCGTGGGAGATCGGCCGCCATCGCCGGCTCAGGGAAAAAGCGTCCGCGTCGTCCAGGGCGCGTCCACGGCACTCCGGCGGTACTCCAGACGATCGTGCAGCCTGAATGCTCCATCCTGCCAGAATTCGATCAGCAGGGGCTGGAGACGAAAGCCGGACCAATGGGCCGGACGTGGCACGGTGCCGACGAGGTGCCTGGCAGTGAATTCGGCCACGCGCTTTTCCAGCGCGAAGCGGCTCTCGAGGGGGCGGGACTGATCCGAAGCCCATGCGCCGATCTGGCTGCCGCGGGCGCGGGTGGCAAAATAGGCGTCGGCCTCCTCGGGTGTTGTCTGCACGACCGGCCCCTCGAGGCGCACCTGGCGGCGCAACGACTTCCAGTGGAACAGCAGGGCGGCCTTGGCGTGGGCCAGCAAATGCTGGCCCTTGCGGCTCTCGTAGTTGGAATAGAATACGAACCCTGCCGAATCGTAGTCCTTCAGCAGCACCATGCGCGCCGAAGGGGTGCCGTCGGGCCCGACCGTGGCCAGGGCCACCGCGTTGGGTTCGTTGGGCTCGCTCTTGGCTGCATCGGCAAACCAGTCACCGAAAAGCGCCAGCGGGTCGGAGTTTTCCCGGATCATGACCCACAATATAGGGGGCCACCGCAGCCTTTCACCACCGGCATCTTGTCCCAATGCCGATCCCCCGCTAAGAACAAGGGATGATTGCAGCTGGACAGTTGATGGCCGGGAAAAAAGGCCTGGTCATGGGCGTCGCCAACGAACGCTCGATTGCCTGGGGTATTGCCAGGGCCTGCCACGACCAAGGCGCCAAGGTTGCCTTCACCTTCCAGGGCGAGGCCCTGGAAAAGCGGGTGCGCCCGCTGGCCGGCTCGATCGGCAGCGAACTCATCATGCCTTGTGATGTCACCGATGCCGCCAGCATCGATGCGACCTTCGCCGAGATCGAGAAGAAGTGGGGTGGCCTCGACTTTCTGGTCCATGCCATCGCCTTCTCGAACAAGGACGAGCTGAAAGGCCGCTACCTCGATACCACGGCAGGCAACTTCGCGCTGACGATGAACGTGAGCTGCTATTCCTTCACGGCGGTCGCCCAGCGGGCCGTGCCGCTGATGAAGAACGGCGGCAGCCTGCTCACGCTCACCTACTACGGCGCCGAACGCGTCATCCCGCATTACAACGTCATGGGTGTGGCCAAGGCGGCGCTGGAAGCGAGCGTGCGCTACCTGGCGGCCGATCTCGGCGAACAGAAGATTCGCGTCAATGCCATTTCGGCCGGCCCCATCAAGACACTGGCTTTCGCCGGCATCAACGATGGCCGCTATATACTGAAGTGGAACGAACTCAACTCCCCCCTCAAGCGCAATGTCACGACCGAGGAGGTTGGCAACGCCGGGCTCTATCTGCTGTCGGACCTCGGCACCGCCGTGACCGGCGAGGTGATGCATGTCGACGCCGGCTATCATGTCGTTGGCATGATCAAGACCTCGTCTGCCAAGCAGATCGCAGAACTGCTCGGCAATTTCGAGGGCGAGTAGGCCGGCGGCCATGGCCGGCAACAGCTTCGGCACTCTTTTCCGCTTCACGAGCTGGGGTGAAAGTCACGGCCCGGCCATTGGCTGCGTGGTCGACGGTACACCGCCGCGCATCCCGCTCGCCGAAGCCGATATCCAGGTCTGGATGGAGAAGCGCCGGCCCGGCCAGTCGCGCTTCGTCACCCAGCGCCAGGAACCCGACACGGTAAAAATCCTGTCCGGCGTGTTCGAGGGTGTCACGACCGGCACCCCGATCGCACTGCATATCGACAATGTCGACCAGCGCAGCCGCGACTACGGCGAGATCAAGGACCAGTTCCGGCCGTCCCATGCCGACTACACCTACTGGAAGAAGTACGGCGTGCGCGACTATCGCGGCGGCGGCCGGCAGTCGGCACGCGAGACCGCGGTCCGGGTCGCGGCCGGCGCCATTGCCCGCAAGATCCTGGGCGATGCCGTCGTCATCCGCGGTGCCGTGATCCAGATCGGCAGCCAGAAGATCGACCGGGCAAACTGGGACTGGAACGCCACGGCCGACAATCCCTTCTGGTGTCCCGACCGGCAGGCCGCACAAGGCTGGGAAGGCTATCTCGACGACGTGCGCAAACGGGGCAGTTCATGCGGTGCGGTGATCGAGGTCGTCGCCTCGGGCGCCGCGGTGGGCCTGGGTGATCCAGTCTACGACAAACTCGATGCCGATCTTGCCAAGGCCCTCATGAGCATCAATGCCGTAAAGGGTGTGGAGGTCGGTGACGGCTTCGCCACGGCAGCCATGAGCGGCGAGCAGAATGCCGACGAAATGTGCATGACGGACGGCGCCGCGGCCTTCCTCAGCAATCACGCCGGCGGCATTCTGGGGGGGATCTCGACTGGCCAGGACATCGTCTGCCGGTTGGCCGTCAAGCCGACCAGTTCGATCCTTTCGCCAGTTCGCAGTATCGACCGTTCAGGCCACGAGGTCGAATTGCGGACCAAGGGCCGCCACGATCCCTGCGTTGGAATCCGCGCAACGCCGGTCGCCGAGGCCATGGTCGCCTGCGTGCTGGCCGACCACTTGCTACGCCACCGCGCACAGTGCGGCTGAGCCCCGCGGCATGGCGGCGCTGAAACCCGTCGAGGCGCGCTATGGCGCTTTGCACAATCTCGGCATGGCTGGTGTCGCCGTGGCCATGATCGCGGGAGCAGCCGTGCACTTCTTCACCGGTAGCGACCGCGTTCCCGTACAGTCGCTTCTCAACGATCCGCGCTTCGCGCTTGTCGCCATGCTGATCCTTGCGATGGCGTATTACCTCTTCCTCGGGGTGACCCGCTTCGCCGATCGCCGGCCGCAGGTCGTCATCGACCGCGATGGCATCGCCCTGGGTTTCGGCCGCAACCGCCTTCTGGCGTGGGACGATATTCAATGGGTCAGATTGCGTCGGTTGGCCCTGCGGCAGCAACTCCACATCGGACTGACGCCCGAGGCCATTATCGCCGCGGACCTGAAACTCTCCCTGTGGAACCTTGATGATAGTCTGCGCCCGATCCGGGGCATGCCCGCCACGGTCCTGGTCCGCGACAACGGCCTCGACACGCAGGCAGCGGCGATGCTTGCTGCCGTCAGGGCCTTCCGACCGAATCTCGTAAAATCGTAGACCCCGACCGGAGATTAAGCCATGCGGCGATACATCGTTGGTCTGCTTGCGACTGTGGGAACATTGACCCTGCTCATCATCGCAGGGGGCGTCGCTTTGATGATTTCGGCCCCCTTCTCCGCCAAGCCCCTGCCGCAGACGATGGTGCTGTCGCTCGACCTGCGCCGGCTGCCGCCCGAGGTGGAGTCGACCGGTCTGTTGCGGGGCGGCCTGTTGGGAGGTTCGCGCGACATCATCGAAGTCACCCGGCTACTTTCACGGGCGGCTGACGACCCGCGCGTCGCCGGACTGTACGTGGAAATCGGCGACGACCAGGCCGGGCTGGCGCGCGTCCAGGAACTGCGTCAGGCGCTCGCGCATTTCCGCGGCAAGGGCAAATTCACAGTGGGCTTCGCCGAGTCGCTGGGCGGCGATGGCCATGTCGGCGACTACTATCTTGCCGCCGCGCTCGAACAGATCTGGCTGCAGCCGAGCGGCAGCTTCGCGGTGACCGGCATCGCTATTGAGACTCCGTTCCTGAAAGCGGGCCTTGAGAAGATCGGCGTGCAAATGGAGGGCGGCAAACGCTACCAGTACAAGAGTGCACCCGACAGTTTCCTCGAGACCGGCTACACCGGTCCGGCCCGCGAAAACCTGCAGCAGTTGCTCGACAGTCTTTTTGGTCAGTTTGCCGCGGATGTGGCGAGTGATCGGCGACTGGAGCCGGCGCAGGTCAGGCGCCTGGTCGATTCAGCACCGTTCGGCCCGGAACGCGCCCGACAGGAAGGTCTGATCGACCGGATCGGTTATCGTGCCGACGCCATAGAGGAAGTCCGGCAACGTTCGGGCTCGTCGCACGATCTGGTGACGCTCGCGGATTATGCCGGCGATGCCGAGCGGCCGATGCCACAGGGCGAAGTCATCGCGCTTGTGCGGGTCAATGGCCCAATCGTTTCCGGTCCCAGCGACGACGGCGGACTCCTTGAAGGCGACGCCGTGGCAAATGCCGAAGACGTGGTCGATGCTCTCGACCAGGCGGCGCAGGCCAAAGAAGTACGGGCCATCGTGCTGCGCATTGACTCGCCGGGCGGCACCTACCCTGCCGCCGATGCCATAGCGGACGCGGTCGGGCGTGCCCGGGCCGCCGGCAAGCCGGTGATCGCATCGATGAGCGATGTTGCGGCTTCAGGCGGATACCTTGCCGCGGTCAGAGCCGACGTGATCGTGGCCCAGCCGACCTCAATCACGGCGTCGATCGGCGTATTCACAATATGGCCGGTCGCCTCCGAACTTCTGACGTCCCTGGGCATCAGGATGGAGCGGCTCTCGGTCGGCGCCAATGCCGGCATGTATTCGACGTTTCAGCCGCCGACCGCGGCACAGCGCATGATTGTCGCCCGCGAACTGGACACGGTATATCGCGACTTCGCGCGCGAGGTCGGCGAGTCGCGCAAGCTCGATGCCGGCCAACTCGATGCCGCCGCCCGCGGTCGGGTTTTCTCGGGCGTCGACGCAAAGCAGGCCGGCCTGGTCGACGAATTGGGCGGACTACAGCTGGCCCTCAGCATCGCCAAGGCAAAAGCCGGCATAGACGAGATCCGGCAAATCGAGCTTCGCCCCTATCCCGGAGAGGGCGAACGCTGGCAGCGCCTGCTCGACCAGGTACTTCGCCTGGCCAATGTCGATTCAGGTCCGACCGTGCGTGCGCCCCGCGAGGTTCGCGAAATCCTGGCCCGCTTTGGCGTCGTCGCGCGGCCAGGCAACGTCCGGCTTCCACCGTTACCGCCGCTCTGGCGCTAGCGGCGAGAAATCGGTTGCCATCGCTGGTGTGAGTGCGCAGTCCATTCGTGTCCCCGTCAAACAAGGCCTCCCATGTCGAATATTCCCGACGACGTCTTTACCGAGCCCGAGGATTTCTCTCCGGACACCTTGGCCAATCTTGGTCCACTGCGTCGACTGGCCGGCGTGTGGCAGTCCGATCAGGGGGTGGACGTAAGCCCCAAGGCGGAAGGCCCTGAACGGCGCGTCTTCCGCGAACATATCCGGATGGAGCCGATCGATCCGCAGCCCAACGGGCCGCAACTTCTCTACGGGCTGCGCTACCACATCCATGTCAATACGGCAGAGGAAGCCATCACCTTCCACGACCAGGTCGGTTATTGGCTGTGGGAACCGGCCACCGGGTTGGTCATGCAAACCATCGCGATTCCGCGTGGCCAGGTGGTGCTGGCCGGTGGCAAGGCGGCAGCCGACGACAAACGCATTTCAGTGGAGGCGCGGCGTGGCGATACGCGCTTCGGCATCTGCTCGACGGGCTTTCTCGAGGAGGCGTTCCGCACCGACTACTACCGCATCGACATCACCTTCAACGACGACGATAGCTGGACCTATCTGACGCGTACGGACCTGGCGGTTCGGGGCAAGGAACCGGCATTCAACCACAACGATACCAACACCTTGCGGCGGATCGCGCCCCCTGCGCCCAATCCGCTCGTCGGCCTGTTGAAGGGCGACAAAGCGGCCTAACGCCGCTCGTTCAGCAAAGCGACGATGGCCCGCCACATTGCCCAGGCTGACAGCGTTGAATTCGACATGGCCGATGTCGTCCATCAGGAACAGCGATACGCGCGCGGCAGAAGCCGAGACCGCCAGGCTTTGGCTCTCGCTGTAGGGGATGAACGTATCGCCACGGCCATGCACCAGGATGAGGTGGCTGCGCGGCTTCGAGAGATCGTAGAGCGCGAGATTGAGCCCGTCGATTTCCCGGCGGACGTGCTCAGGCAACGCCGCCATCAGGGTGCTCACCGCGTCAGGGTCGCGGTTGTCGACCAACGCCAGGACAGCCCGTCCCTGCGGCCCAAGCGCCGCGGCCAGGGGGACGATGTCGGCACCGGGGTCGCGGAAGCGGAGCCGGGCGATCTCCTGAAGCCGGCGCG
>CALFRN010000006.1 GCA_937919085.1 uncultured Reyranella sp. | reverse complement strand
GCGCGTCGATGATCGAGCTTCGCGTGTCGTTGCAGTAGTCGGCCGACACCAGAGGCCGTGTCTCGTAGCCCAGGATCCCGGCCAGGGGGCCCTTGGCCGCGGCGGCAAAGAGGCCATTGACCTCGGCCTCGGTCGTCGGACGCTCGACCTCGAAGACGCAGTCGGTGAGGCTGGCGTTGAGCACCGGCGCGCGCACGGCATGGCCGTTCAGCTTGCCCTTGAGCTCCGGGTAGATCAGCGCGATGGCCGTGGCACTGCCCGTCGTGGTCGGCTGCAACGACAGCATGGCCGACCGTGCCCGGCGCAGGTCCTTGTGCGGCGAGTCGACGACGACGTTGGTGTTGGTCGGATCGTGGATGGTGGTGATCTGGCCATGCCGGATCCCGATCGCCTCGTGGACCACCTTGACCACCGGCGCCAGGCAATTGGTGGTACAGGACGCCGCCGTCAGCAGGCGATGACGCCCGGGATCGTACTGCCGGTCGTTGACTCCGACGACGATGTTGAGTGCGCGGTCGTCCTTGACCGGGGCGGCGACGATGACGCGCTTCACGCCGCGATCGAAATAGGCTTGCAGCTGCTCGGGTTTCAGGAACTTGCCGGTGCACTCGAGAACGATGTCGCAGCCGAGATCCCCCCATGGGACATCGGACGGCACCGGCTCGGAACCGAAGCCGAGATACTTGCCGCCAACCGCAATGGCTTTTTCGCCGTCGACCTCGAAGGACGTCCGCCAGGGCCCATGGATACTGTCGAATTCGAGAAGGTGTGCGATCGTCGCGGCGCCGCCCCTGATTTCGTTCAGGTGCACGATCTCGAGGCGATTGCCGGCGCGCGGATCGTCCGTTGCCCGGTACACGCCGCCCAACGCCGCACGAAGCGCCAGCCGGCCCATCCGGCCCATGCCGTTGATGCCAACCCTCATGTCATTCTCCGCTACGCTGGCGCCATGGTGCTGTCGCCGAGTTCGTCGAGGCGCTTCTTGAGTGCCATCCGATCGAGCGAGGCGTAGGGCAGGTTGATGAAGATCTCGAGCCGCCGGCGGATCATCCCGTAGAGTTCGTTGATCATCGTGGCGCGTTCGATCGCCGTTCCGGAAAATTTGGCCGGGTCCGGAAGGGGCCATGCGGCCGTGACGGGCTTCTCGCCGAAATCCGGGCAACGCTGGCCCTGGAGCGTGTCGCAGAGCGTGATCACGAAGTCCATCCGGGGCGCATTCGGCCCGGCAAAGTCGTTCCACGACTTGCATCGCAGCCTGGAGACGTCGTGACCGAGCGTCTTCAGCTTCTCGATCACCTCCGCCATGGGGCCCTGCGCCGGCTCAGAGCCTGCGGAGTAGGCGTTGAACTTTCCCTTCCCGACCTGGTTGAGGATGACCTCGGCCATCTGCGAGCGGGCGGAATTGTGCGTGCACAGGAACAGGACGTTGAATGCAGGTGTCATGGTTTCATCCTCCAGCGTTTCCTCAGGCAGCAGCCGCGCCAGGTCTCCACACAACTCGGGCCGCCCCGAACAACAGGTCTCGGTCAGAAAACTGAAAAGCGCGCGCAGCCCGGCGATACGCACCGCGTATATGACGTGCCGTCCCTGGCGGGTGGACTGCAGCAGGCCCGCCTGCTCGAGCGCCGACAGATGGAACGACAGTGTCGACGGTGCCTGCCGCAGCTTGTTGGCGAGATCGCCCGCCGCCATGCCGGAAGCACCCCTGGTCGCCAGCAGCCGCATGAGCCGTAGACGCGTCTCCTGCGAGAGCGCCGCAAACCCGAGAGCCGCATCCGTTGCTTCCATTCTTCTGGAATAGTCCAACGGTATGACGGCGCTGTTACAGTGGCTGCTTTTTCGCCTCCTCGACGCGCCGCGTAACGGCGGGGCCGGCCTCGTACCAGCCCTTGCTGGCATTCACGATCTTGACGACCGACAGCATGACCGGAACCTCGATCAGCACGCCGACCACGGTGGCCAGTGCCGCACCGGAGGAGAACCCGAACAGGCTGATCGCCGCGGCGACAGCGAGTTCGAAGAAGTTGCTGGCGCCGATCAGGGCCGACGGTGCTGCGACGCAATGGGCTTCGCCGGTCGCCCGGTTCAGGAAATAGGCGAGGCCCGAGTTGAAGTAGACCTGGATCAGGATCGGCACGGCCAGCAGCGCGATGATCATCGGCTGTTCGATGATCTGTTCGCCCTGGAAACCGAACAGCAACACGAGGGTCGCCAGCAGGGCCACCAGCGAGGCCGGCTGCAGGCGCGCGAGCAGCCGTTGCAGGCCCGGTTGCCCGCGGCGCGACAGGACGCTGACCCGCAGGAGCTGCGCCAAGGCGACCGGCACGACGATGTAGAGGCCGACCGAGAGCAGAAGCGTCTGCCACGGCACGGTGATGGCCGACAGGCCGAGCAACAGGCCCACGATCGGCGCGAATGCAAACACCATGATCGAGTCGTTGAGGGCGACCTGGGTCAGCGTGAAGTCGGGTTCGCCGTCGGACAGGTTGCTCCAGACGAACACCATGGCCGTACAGGGTGCCGCCGCGAGCAGGATGAGGCCGGCGATGTAGCTGTCGATCTGGTCGGCCGGCAGCCACGGCGCGAACAGGTAGCCGATGAACAGCCAGCCCAGCGCGGCCATCGAGAACGGCTTTACCGCCCAGTTGATGAACAGCGTCACGCCGATGCCGCGCCAGTGCTCGCGGACCTTGCCGATGGCGGCGAAATCGACCTTGACCAGCATCGGGATGATCATCAGCCAGACCAGGACGGCGACCGGCAGGTTGACGTGGGCGACCTCGGCAGAACCGACGGCGTGGAAGACGGTGGGAAAGAAATGGCCTAGCGCGATACCCACGACGATGCACAGCGCGACCCAGAGGGTCAGGTAGCGTTCGAAGAGCGACATCAGCTGGGCCGGGCCGGCCGCGCCGCGCGCCGGCGCACCAGCGTCGCGGATCGGGGTTCGCATACCGGGACGCGGCAGGAGCCGTCGCCGCCACAGCAGTTGTCGGTGAGAAATTCCATCAGGCCGTTCATGGCTTCATAGTTCACGGTGTAGATCAGAGAGCGGCCGTCGCGCCTGACCTGCAGCAGACCCGCATGCCTGAGCTGCGCCAGATGGAACGAGAGCGTTGGTGGTGCGATCTTCAGACGCTCGGCGATCTGGCTGGGCGGCAGGCCCTCGAGGCCCGCCTGCACCAGCAGCCGGAACACGTCCAGCCGGTGTTCCTGGGCAAGCGCGGCCAGGGCCGGCACGGCGTTGGTTGATTCCATGATTTGATAATTATCGAATCATAAAATTCCGATCAAGCCACTTGTCCACCGGCCCGGGCGATCCGCCGCGGCCCTGTATCGAAGCTGTAACCAAATCGTCGCCGCGCCGCAGTCTGCGGCCGGTACCAGCCGAAGAGGCGAACGATCGAGGTCCCGATGCTGC
>CALFRN010000005.1 GCA_937919085.1 uncultured Reyranella sp. | reverse complement strand
TGTTCCGACTGGCGACGCACCTCGCCGTCCCAGTCCAGCCCCAGCCAGCGCAGGTCCTCCAGAAGCGCCATCTCGAACTCCGGCCGGCAGCGGCCGGTGTCGATATCCTCGATGCGCAGCAGGAACCTGCCGCCGGCCTCGCGCGCCCGGGTCCAGGCGACCAGTGCCGAGTAGGCGCTGCCGAGATGAAGCAGGCCAGTGGGGCTGGGAGCGAAGCGCGTAACCACGGGCTGCATGACAGGGGACATGATCGAACGTTACAGCGCGCGCTGGTGGCGTGCTATGCCGGGCGGCCATGGTGAAAACTGCGACCCGGCCCGTCCTCGACGATGCCAACCTGAAGAAGGCGATGCGCCATCTCGCACGCGTGGATATCGATTTCGCGCGCGTGCTGAAGGACGTGGGCCATCCCGAACGGCGCGAGATGCCGGCGGGATTCGGCGGTCTGATGCGCTCAATCGTGGGCCAGCAGGTCTCGGTCCATGCCGCGCGCAGCATCTGGCTCCGGCTAGAGGCGGCGGTGCCGTCGATGGAGCCGGCAGAATTCCTCGCCCAGAGCGACGAGCAGCTTCGCGCCGTTGGCCTCAGCGGTGCCAAGGTGCGCTACGGCCGCAGCCTCGCCGCCGACATAGTCGAAGGCCGCATCGATTTCGACGCCCTGCACGACCTCGACGATGCGGCGGCGATCAAGATGCTGACGCAGGCCAAGGGCATCGGCCCGTGGACCGCCGAAATCTACCTGATGTTCGCGCTGGGCCGGCCCGACATCATGCCGGGGCTCGATCTCGGCCTGGTGGTCGCGGCGCAGCACCTCAAGCGGTTGCGCACCCGGCCCTCGCCCGAACGTCTCCTCAAGCTCGCCGAGGCGTGGCGGCCGTGGCGCAGTGCTGCGGCGCTGCTGCTCTGGCACTATCGCCGCAGCATGCCCGACTGGGGCGCCAAACCCCTCAAGACGGAGGCGAAAGCCCAATGACCAAGCTCGAAGGCCCCAGCCATGGCCCGCACGCCGGCGGCAAGCCCGGCCATCTCGTGGTGCTACTGCACGGCTATGGCGCCGACGGCGACGACCTGATCGGCCTCGCCCCGGTGCTGGCGCCGGTGATGCCAGACGTGGTGTTCCACGCGCCCAACGCGCCCTACCCGTGCGACGGCAATCCGATGGGCCGTCAGTGGTTCGGCATCTCCCGCCTCGAACCGGCGCTGACCCTGGCCGGCGTGCGCAGTGCCGCGCCGTTTGTCGATGCCTTCCTCGACGACACCATGGCGAAGTATGGGCTGGATGAATCGAAGACCGCGCTGGTCGGCTTCAGCCAGGGCACCATGATGGCTCTGCAGGTCGGATTGCGTCGCGCCAGGCCTTTGGCCGGGATCGTCGGCTTCTCCGGCATGCTGGCCGGACCCGACGTCCTGAAGGACGAAATCATGTCGCGGCCACCGGTACTGCTGGCCCACGGTGACAGCGACGAGATGCTGCCGCATGCGCTGACCGAGCAGGCCGCCGAGATACTGAAACAGAACGGCATCGCGGTCGGTGTCCACATCGCACCGGGCGTCGGCCACGGCATCGACCAGACCGGCCTCAGCCATGCCGCCCGCTTCCTGATCGAGGCATTCAAGCTGCCGGTCCCGAAATGACCGCCAAGGGAATCGAGGGCAGCTGCAAGCCGGGTTTCGAGCGCGTCGCCGAGGCCTTCGAGAAGAACTTCGCGTCCAACGGCGAGATCGGCGCCTCGGTCTGCCTGACGGTAGGCGGCGAGACCGTGGTCGACCTGTGGGGCGGTGTCGCCGACCGCAAGACGGCCGCGCCGTGGACGCGCGACACCGTGAGTATCGTGTTCTCCTGCACCAAGGGCGCCACCGCCCTGTGCGCCCAAATACTGGCAAGCCGCGGCCGGCTCGATCTCGACGCACCGGTGATCGAGTTGTGGCCGGAGTTCGGCCAACACGGAAAGCAGGGCGTGACCACGCGCATGATGCTCGACCACTCGGCCGGCGTGCCGGCACTGCGCGCGACGGTAAAGGACGACGGACCTTACGAGTGGGACTACATGACCGGACGGCTGGCCGGCGAGGAGCCGTTCTGGCAACCCGGCACGCGCAACGGCTATCACGGCTTCACCTTCGGCTGGACGGTCGGCGAGATGGTGCGCCGTGCCGGTGGCAAGTCGCTCGGCACGTTCTTTCGCGATGAGGTGGCGGCCCCATTGGGACTCGATTTCTGGATCGGCCTGCCCGAGGAGATCGAGCCGCGCGTCGCGCCGATCGTGCCACATGTCTACAAGGCCGAGGACATGAAGACACCGTTCCTGCAGGACCTCGGCACCAACAAGCAGTCGCCCGCCGCGCTGTTCTTCTTCAACGTCGGTGCCTGGCGCAGCGGCGGCGCTAATACCCGCGCCGGCCGCGCCGCCGAGATCGGCGCCGCCAACGGCGTCACCAACGCGCGCGGCCTTGCCGGCATGTATGCGCCGCTGGCCAACGGCGGCGGCAAGCTGGTCGACGGCACGACACTTGCCCGGATGGGCGAAGTTTCCATGGCCACGCACGACGACGCCACCTTGCGCATCCCGACACGTTTCGCGCCGGGCTTCATGAAGTCGATGGACAACCGCGGGCGTGCGATGGGCGCAAAACTGTTCGGTGAGGATTGCGACAGCGTGATCCTGGGCAGCGCCGCCTTCGGCCATGTCGGCGCCGGCGGCTCGCTCGGCTTCGCCGATCCGGCGGCCGACCTTTCCTTCGGCTACACCATGAACCGCATGGGGCCCGGCCTGCTGATGAACTCACGCGGCCAGTCCCTGGTCGACGCCGCCTACCTGTCGCTGGGCTACAAGAACAAGGATGGCGGCGTGTGGGCACGCTGAGCTGACCGCAGATGCTGCCGATCTTCCGCCCGCTGAAGGATCCCGCTGTCGCGACCGTATGGTCGGGGCTCGCGGCCTCGACGATCGGCGAGGACCTTTTCCGCGTTGCCGTGGTGTGGATCGCGGCCGAGCAGATCGGCAACGCAGCGGGCTACGTCAACGCCGCACAGTACGGCGCCATGCTCGTGGTCGGGCTATTGGGCGCCTCCGCCTTCGACCGCTGGCGCGCCGACCGCGCCATGATCGGGGCGAAGCTTGCAAGTGCGGGGCTGGTGCTGCTGCCGGTGGCCGGCGCTTATGTCTGGGGCGTGTCGATCCCGTTGCTGGTGCTGGCGGTGATGGGTATCGCCGGATTGCGCATGGTGTTCACGCCGGCGCTGCAGTCAACGGTGCCGGTGCTGGTGCCCAACCGCGACGCCATGCAGGCGATCAACGGGCTGTTCGACGCCACCTGGCGGCTGGCGCGGCTGATCGGGCCGATGCTGGCCGCCGTGCTCAATTCGATATTGCCGGTCATTCATTTTCTCTCGGTTACAGCGGCGGGCTTCGTGCTTTCCGGTGCGGCGATCTGGGCAGTGCGCGAGCGGCTGATCGATCCCGATCACGCACCGAAGCGCGGCCGCCGCGGCCTGCGCGGCACCGCCGATGCCCTGCTGGACGGCACGCGGCTGATCTTGCGCGAACCCATCATCGGCACGCTGCTGCTGCTGAACGCGCTGGCCAATGGACCCTGGAGCGTGGCGTTACAGCTCTGCATCGCGCTGATGGTGAAGCAGCACGATCCACAATTGTTCGGGTTCGAGGGGCTGGCCGCCCTCGGCCTGATCATCGGTGCCAGCGGCGCGGGCGACGTCGCCGGCAACCTGGTCGCCGGCAGCGTCCGCTTCCGCCGGCCGCTTGCCACCATGTTCCTGGGTTATGTCGCGATGGGCACCGGCTTCGCTCTGCTGGCGGTCGCCGTCTGGATGTTGCCCAATCCCTGGATGTTGCCGGCGATGATGCTGGCCGGGCTGCTCTCGGGCTTCGGCGGGCCGTTCTTTTTCATTCCGATGATCACCCGCATGCAGACCGCCTATCGCGGCGCCGAGATCGCCCGAGTCTTCCGGCTGCGGCTGGTGGTGATGGCGGCCTCGATGCTGGGCTTCAACCTGGCGGCGACGCCGCTGTTCGACCTGCTGGGCCCCACCCTCACCGAATTCCTGCTCGGCCTGCTGATCCTGGCGCTGGGCGCCGGCGGCTACTTCCATTTTCGCCGGATCGAAAGCCGGCCGCAGAATGCTCCGCGTTGACCGGTCGAATTCCCTTGCGGGGAACGGTGTGTATTGATAGCGTTCGTTAGATACACGGTGTTACCGTAATATTTCAGAAGGAGGATCCGCCATGGCCAAGCCCTTCCCGACCGACAATCCCTTCCTGCAAGGCTACTACGGTCCGGTGAACACCGAGGCCGACGCCGGCCACCTGCACATCACCGGCGAGATGCCGAAGGAACTCTGCGGCACGCTCTACCGCAACGGCCCCAACCCGCAGTTCGCGGTGCGCGGGCCGTACCACTGGTTCGGCGGCGACGGCATGATCCACGCCTTCCACATCGAAAACGGCAACGTCTCCTACAAGAACCGATGGGTGCGCACGCCCAAGTGGAAGATGGAGAACGAGGAGGGCGAGGGTCTTTCCGGCACCTTCGGAAATCCGCGCTATACCGACCCGCGCGTGATGGCGCTGAACTCCACCATCGCCAACACCAACATCGTCTGGCACGCCGGCCGCCTGCTGGCGCTGGAGGAGGCACACGCGCCCTATTCACTCGATCCGGCGAGCCTGATGCCGGTCGGTCCCGACGGCGGCTACGAGACCTATGGCAACAAGCTGAACGGCCCGTTCACAGCACACCCCAAATTCGATCCCGAGACCGGTGAGATGATCTTCTTCGGCTACTCGGCCACCGGCCGCTTCACCAAGGAAGTGAGCCTGCAAACCGTCGACAAGCACGGCAAGGTGACGCGCGCGGAAATCCTGGAAGGGCCCTTCCCCTCGATGATCCACGACTTCGCCGTGACCAAGAACTGGATCGTGCTGCCGATCTTCCCGCTCACCAGCTCGATGGAACGCGCCATGGGCGGCCTGCCGCCGTTCGCCTGGGAGCCCGACAAGGGCACGCACATCGCCTTCATCCCGCGCAAGGGTACGGTGGCCGACGTGAAGTGGGTGACCGCGCCACCCTCCTACGTCTTCCATCCGATGAACCATTTCGAGACGGCCGACGGCAAGATCGTGGTCGACGTCATGAAATACGACGTGGCGCCGCTGTTCCCGCTGCCCGATGGCTCGCCCTCGTCCAAGGAACTGCCGATGGCCAAGCTGTTCCGCTGGACCTTCGATCTCGCCGGCAAGGGCAACACCATGAAGGAAGAGCAGCTCGACGACCGCTCGGGCGAGTTCCCGCGCTTCGACGAGCGCTTCTGCATGAGCGATTACCGCCACGGCTGGATCGTGGCCGGCGACATCACCGATCCCAAGACCGGCGAGCCGCGCCAGGACGGGCTCGTCCACTATGACCTCAAGAGCGGCAAGAGCACGGGCTGGTCGGCCGGTCCCGACGACCGGTTCGGCGAGCCGGTGTTCGTGCCGCGCTCGGACGGTGCGGCCGAAGGCGACGGCTGGCTGCTGAGCGTGCTGTTCCGTGGCGAGGAGAAGCGCAGCGACCTCGCGGTGTTCGAGGCGACCGATCTCGCCAAGGGTCCGGTGGCGCTGGCCCATCTCAGCAGCCGCGTGCCCGCCGGCTTCCACGGCAACTGGCGGCCCGGTCCACTCTAGGAGGCCACGATGATCACCGTCCATCACCTGAACAGCTCGCGTTCGCAGCGCGTCCTGTGGATGCTCGAGGAACTCGGCCTTCCCTACGAGGTCAAGCTTTACCGGCGCGAGCCCTCGATGCAGGCGCCCGCCGCACTGCGCGCCGTGCATCCGCTGGGCAAGGCGCCGGTGATCACCGACGGCGACACGACGCTGGCGGAGTCCGGCGCCATTCTCGAGTACCTGTCGGCAGTCTACGGCGGCGGCCGTTTTACGCCGGCCGCGGGCACGCCGGAATGGCTGCACTACACCTATTTCATGCACTATGCCGAAGGCTCGCTGATGCCGCTGCTGTTCATGAAGCTGGTGTTCGGCAAGCTGCCGGAGCGTGTTCCCTTCCTGATGCGGCCGGTCGCCCGCGCCATCTCGGGCGGCGCCGACAAGACCCTGCTCGCGCCGCAGATCGCCAACCATTTCGCCTTTCTCGAGAGCGAGCTCAACAAGCGCGAATGGTTCGCCGGCGCCGATTTCTCCGCCGCCGACATCCAGATGAGCTTTCCGCTCGAGGCCGTCGCCGCCCGCTCGCCACTGTTTGCCCGCCTGCCGAAGCTGAAAGCCTACGTCGATCGCATCCAGGCGCGACCGGCCTACAAGCGCGCCGTCGAAAAGGGCGGCGCCT
>CALFRN010000004.1 GCA_937919085.1 uncultured Reyranella sp. | reverse complement strand
CGCCGGAAGTGACGATGGCGCACATCTATCGCGGCATCATTCCGTTCGTGATCCTTCAGGTGATCACGCTCGCGCTGTGCATATACTGGCCGGAGATCATTCTGTGGATGCCGCGCCACTTCGGGTTCCTCGACTGACGCCGAGGTGAATCGGGCAATTCCTTCTTTGCCTAGAGGCCGAACGCTTCCAGTATCGTCGCCACGCTCAGCCAAAAGCAGAGCAGGAGCACGAACACGGCGGTGAATCTTGCAATTCCGCGCGTCACCATCGTGCGCCGGGGGATCAGATAGCGCGTGTAAAGCCGGGCTGCTGCCCGAATCGGCGCCAGCAGCATCCGGCCCGCTTCGATCTGCCCTTCTGTCGCTTGGGTTCGGACCGCGTCTTGTTCCGGCATCCAGGCGGTACCTCGATCATGGCCCGGCCGCACGCCGGGCGATGACGGTTCGCTTAACAGATCCGACCAACTGGTATGGTTCAGGACGAGGAGTTCGTTGGATTTCCGGATCGCACTGAGCGCTTCGGCGTCGTGTTGGCTCATGGTCATATTGAGCAGCTTGATCAGGCGATCCTTGTCCAGTGGCACGCTGTTGCTCCCTCACTCGACGCCTCGTGGGATGAGGCCTCACGTATAGTGTGCCGGAGCGCTCTCAGTGAAGGTATCTTCGACGATGAGTCGAGCGGTACCTGTTTCGTAGCCAAGAGCACGTCGAGTCGTTTATCGTTGTCCATGGACGATATTCCGCCGAACGGAGTCGAGCCGGTTACGGCGCTGGAAAGTGCTTTGATCGGGCTGCGGCAGCAGCTGGACGACGTCACGGCTGCCCTTCGCCTGTCGCCGGGAAACACAAGACTGGTGATCGAGCGGGTCAACGTGATGAAGCGGATCATGCTGGCACAAACCGAGATCGACCGGCGGCGTGCGGATAACGCCAACGGCTGACCCTGGGCGAAGCGCGGAAAATTGTGTCGCACCTGGTTGTAAGTGCTTGATCCCGCTCACTTGTCGCCATAGGTCCCTGGACGCCATCCAGATCAATGGCGTTGCCGAAAGTCGCTGAGGCACTATTGTCGCCGCGGGTGCACGCGGCGCGGTCGGACTTCGGCCGGGATCGGCATTCGTGGGCCATTCGTCCTGATCCGGACATCACGGTGCTCTTTAGGAACATCCAGAGCAGTCTCAGATGACGCGAACGAAGAAAGTTTTGGGAATTGGGCTGGGCGTTGTGGCAGTGGTTGCCGTCGCGGCGCTCGCCCTGTCGGGCGGTGCCGGACGACAGACCGGCGCCGCGCGGGAAGGTATCCGGGCGCCCGGCCCGTTGATCTCGCGCGGCTATACCGAGGCTCCGGCCGGTACCGCGGTGATTGCCGGCAACCCGTCGGGAGGCGCCGTGCTCCTCGAACTTCGCGTGACCGACGGTCAAAAGGTCAAGCGTGATGACATCATTGCCGTGCTTTCGAACTATCCTGCGGCCGAAGTCGCCGTGCGCTCGGCCGAGGCCGAGCTGGTCAAGGCCAGACAGAAGCGCGAGGCGATGATTTCCGGGTTCCGTGTGGCCGAACTCGCCATGCAGGAAGTCATCGTCAAGGCAGAGGCCGAGTCCAACAAACTCAAGGTGCTGCAACTGGAACGGTCGAGCCTGCCGCCGGATCAGAAAGAACTCGAGCTGAACATCGCCGCGCAGGCTCTCGAGCGAGAGCAGCTCAAACTCCGCCTCCAGAAGGAAACGCTGGCGGCCGATCTCGCGCAGATCGAGTTGGAGATCAGCATCATCATGGCTGACCTCGATAACGCGCGGACAACCCGTGAACAGGCACTCGTCCGCACACCGCTCGATGGCGTGGTGGCGGAGATCTATACGCGACAGGGCGAGCAGGTATCCGGAAGCGGCATCGCCAAGATCGTCGATCTGAGCCAGGTGCGCATCCTGGCGGAAATTGACGACATACACGTCGGCCGGGTCGTTCAGGGCGGCAAGGTCGAGGTCACGTTCCGGGGCAGTCCGATCGTCTATCAAGGAACGGTTTCGCGCGTGTCGCCAGTGGTGAAGCGCCTGAAGCGAAGCCAGGCCGATTCCGGTGAGGGAAACGTCAATCTGGTGGAAGTGGAGATCACCCTCGACGATCCGGCCAGAATGCCTCGGGTGCTGTCTCGCGAGACACGTGTTGTCTACCTGTGAAGATCCGACACCGGACGTGAGAGCAGGCGGTGTGAAGGAGATCGAATATTTCTATGCCGCGCATTCCGCCTTCGCCTATCTCGGCTCCACGCGTTTCATGGCGATCGCCGCGGCATCCGGTCGGCGGATCGCGCACCGGCCTGTTGATCTCCGCCGCGTCGTGGCCGAGGCGGGCGCCGTGCCCTTCGGCCGTCGTACCAAGGCACATGCGGCCTATTATTTCGATCGCGAGATCGAGCGTTGGAGCGAGGAACGGGGTGCGCCGTGGATCGGCCGGCTTCCAACCCATCACGCCAACGACATCGCCCTGCCGAACGGCATGTTGATCGCGGGCCTCAGCCTCGGCCTCAATATCGACAGGTTGGCCCACGCGCTGCTGGAGACCCATTGGCGGCACGATGCCGACCTGGCCGATCGATCGACCCTGGCTGCCATCGGCCGCGCTGCCGGCTTCGATCCGGTGCCGCTGCTCGATCTCGCGCTGTCCCCCGGCGTGCAGGCGACCTACCAGGCAAATACCGAGGAGGCGATCCGCCGTTCGGTCTTCGGCTCGCCGACCTACTTCGTCGACGGCGACATGTTCTATGGGCAAGATCGGTTGGAGATGGTCGAACGCGCACTGGCCCGGCCCTATGAAGGAAAATGGCCTCGGCGTTGAACCGTCCGCGGTCCCGCTCAGACCGCCTTACGGACGATGTGCCGGCGGTTAGACGTGAAGGGGCGGACCTCGCCCGGCCAGCGCCCTTCTTCCGCCGCCGCCGCCCATTCGGCGCTCAGCAGCACTTCGGGACTGTCGATCTCGTAGATGGCGACGTAGTTGGGCTCGCTGCCGCCGTCGAGCAGTTTGCGCTCGCCGGCGAGATTGAACGCGGCGGGTTCGGTCTTCCAGCGCGTGACGGCCCGCACGCCCGGCACCTTCAGCAGCAGTGGAACATGCTCGGTGTCGTAAACCTCGTTGAACAGCGCTTCCTTCTCCTTCGTCACGTCCATGCTGACAATGAAGAGGTAGTTCGTTGCAGTCGGCATATGCCTATCCCCAAATGTCGGTCGGTGGTCGGATCGGGAGTGTCACTCATTCATCCCACACGTGCCAGCCCTGCCGCGGTGTGCGCCGTCGCCTTGCGCCGAGCCTTGGTCATTCCGGAAGCGTCGGGTACGATGTGCGTCCAAATGCTGGAGGCCCCGCTATCCATGGCTGACCATGAACACGACCATCACGACCATCACGGCGATCACGGGTCGGAACTGTCGGAGGCACAGCTTCGCGTGCGCGCGCTTGAAACGATCCTGACCGAGAAGGGCTACGTCGATCCGGCAGCGCTCGATGCCATCGTGGAAACCTATGAGACCAGGATCGGCCCACGCAACGGTGCGCTGGTCGTCGCCAGGGCGTGGAACGATCCCGTCTTCAGGCAGGCCCTGCTGGAGGATGCCTCGAAGGCGGTCGCCGCGCTCGGTCACATCAGTCGCGTTGGCGACCATCTGGTTGCCGTCGAGAATACTCCCCGGCGGCACAACATGATCGTCTGCACGTTGTGCTCCTGTTATCCATGGGAAGTGCTCGGCCTGCCGCCGATCTGGTACAAGTCGGCGCCCTACCGCTCGCGCGCGGTCAAGGACCCGCGTGGCGTTCTCGCCGACTTCAATGTCGAGCTGCCGAAGGACACGGAAATTCGGGTCTGGGATTCGACCGCCGAAACGCGCTTTCTGGTATTGCCGATGCGGCCCGAGGGAACCGAAGGCTGGAGCGAGGAACGCCTCGCCGATCTGGTCACCCGCGATTCGATGATCGGCACCGGTCTCGCCAGGAAGCCCGGGGAGATCGCGCAATGAACGGCGTCCATGACATGGGCGGCATGGACGGGTTCGGCAAGGTTAGGCCCGAGCCCAACGAGCCGCCATTCCATGCGACCTGGGAGGGCCGGGTTCTGGCCATGCAGAGAGCCATGGGATACGTCGGCGCCTGGCACATCGACGATACCCGCTTTGCCCAGGAGACCCTGCCGCCGCAGGTCTACCTTGCGGCCTCGTATTACTGGCGATGGACGCTGGCGATGGAACGCAACCTGCTGAAGCGCGGCTATGTCACGGCCGAGGAACTGGCGGCCGGTCACGCCCTTCGCCCGGCCAAGCCCGTGAAGGAGAAACTCACGCGCGATGTCGTGCAACAAGGTCTGGCGCGCAACTCGTTCTTCCGCCCGCAGCAAGCCCCGGCCCGATTCAAGCCAGGCGACCGCGTGCGCACGAGGAATTTCCATCCGCAGACCCACACCCGCTTGCCACGCTATGCGCGGGACAAGCTTGGCGTAGTGGAGCTGAACCACGGCTGCCACGCCTATCCCGATTCCGTCGCGGCCGGCCGGGGCGACGATCCGCAATGGCTCTACACCGTGGTGTTCGATGGCAGGGAAATCTGGGGCCCGGAGTCGGACCCGGCCCTTACGGTCTCGATCGACGCGTTCGAACCCTATCTCGAGCCGGCGTGAGGCAAGTGGTTGTGATCGATCCGGCAGCCGCGCGGTCGGTGGCTGACACCGTTCCCGGCATTCCACGCGATGCCGAAGGCCCGGTATTTCGCGAACCGTGGGAAGCGCAGGCTTTCGCCATGGCTTTGGCGTTGCATGCGCGCGGCCTTTTCACCTGGCCTGAATGGGCGGCTACTCTTGGTGCGGAGATCAAGCGCGCTCAGGAAAACGGCGATCCCGACACCGGCGAGACCTATTATCGGCACTGGCTCGGCGCGCTCGAACGCCTTGTGACGGACAAGGGCATCGTCGATCGCGAAACGCTGGCTCGTTACGTGGATGCTTGGGACCATGCGGCCGACCGCACACAGCACGGCGCGCCGATCGAGCTTCGGCCGGAAGACTTTCGGTAGATCGACATCGTCGACGGAGGTCGGGCCGCCCTATCGCCCGCCGTCTGCATACGGGCGCAGGACACGGTGTTACGCGGCGATCGGCACCTCGCGACTGGCCTCGATCATGGTCTGCGACAGGATCGTGTAGGTCGTGGCCCAGGCCTCCCTGACGTCGGCCGTGAAGGCATCGCCCAAGCCCTTGCCCAGGGTCCACAAGAGTGCAGCACCCACCGGAACGTAATGCTCGGCACCGACGCCATAGCCGGTGTGCCGCCGGCCGAGCGCACGTACCGCCGGCAGCAGTGTGTCGAGATGGCTGAGGCCCGCGACGGCGATACCCAGCATGGCCATGAGCTTTTTCTTTTGGCCCGACAACTCGTCGGGAAACATTGCGCGCACGTCGGGCGCGATCTCGAACAGCCGGCCGTAGAAAAGATCGGCGGCAGTGGCGGCGATCGGGGCAACCTGGGCAAAGCTCGTCTGTACGAGCTTGATCTGATGCGGTGTCATGGGCGGATACTCCGGAGGCGGTTTGCGGTCGCCCCGGGGTTTACGCCCGCTCTGCGTCGTGCCGATGTCGCGAAGGCCGAAAAATGTATTGCCTGTGTCGTTCGTGATCAGCCCTTCGACAGCCGGGGCCACTCGCGGGAGGGGCGCAGGAGCGTGTCCCGCGCCTGATCGACTTTCCGCGCGAGATAGGTGGTATCGGCGTGATCGGGATGGACGAGCCTCGCCAGGCGCTCGTGCGCCGCCCGGATTGCCGCCTCGTCGGCGTCGGCGTCGAGGCCCAGGACGTCGAGAGCCTCCACGCCTGTCATGCCGCCGGCCGCGTCGCCCTGCGATGTCAGACGAAGGTCGCGCGCCGCGGTCGGCGCGACCCGATTGACATAGGCTTCAAGAACCGAGACGGCGCGGCCTACCGTTTCAGGGTCGGGTGCCATTGCCATATCGAAAGCCCGCGCCCGTGGCCGGAAGGCGTTGAGTACGGCACGTAGCGGCTGCAGCATCGCCCGCCATTTCAGGAAGGTCGACACGGCCAGCATGCCGGCGCCGAGCAGCATGGTGGCGGGCCAATTGCCGGCCATGATCGTCCACGCGAGCAGGGGAATGCAGGCAAGAACCAGAAGGAACAGCATCCAGCGGCTCACCCGGATCATCGTTAGCGGGTCGGAATGGATGAACCAGTCAAAAAACTTTGCAGCCGTTGCCAAGACGGAGAGGCCGAGCACGATGGCGCTGATGATGACGGCGTAGTCCATTGCCGCAGACTAGCGGCCCTGCCGGCGAAAATCAGCTTCCCCTTTCCCAAATTCGCAATGTTCTTATTCGCAGGCGATGTCTAGTATTCCCGGAAATTAGTGGCGGAGGAGCACGGCCCATGGTTGAGCCAACAAGAGAGACGCCCACCAAGACAGTCTCTCCTGATATAAATGCCGGGCCGATCATTGCTCCACCGACCGATACCAGTCTTCCGGCCCGCAAGGGCTCGATCGACGAGTTCCTCAGGCGCAACGCCGAAGTGGCGGAGAAAGATCGCGCGGAATTCCAGACCTATCTTACGGCAAAGGCGGAGTCCGCGGCGCAGGAGGCCGCCGCCGCGACGCCGGCGCGCAAGACCCGAATGAGCCGCCGCACGATGCTGAATGTCGCCGTCGGCACAGCCGGCGTCGCCGAAGCCGCGGTGCTCGGCTACAACGCGCTGGGCGGGGGCACCTCGTCGGATACCGGGATCTTCCAGGCGAGCGGTACCGGCCCCCAACAGCAGCACATCACACGCGAAATCGTCGACTCCAAGGCCGACGTCAAGGGCCGCAGCCTCGGCCAATGGGTCGCGCTGCTGCCCACCAAGCTGGGTGGCGGGACCTACGCTCTCGATCTCAATTCCAACCGCGTGCTGGCCTCGATCTGGTACTGGAACTACGGCGACTTCAGTCCGATCAGCCATCACCTCTGCGCGTTTCCGAGTTCGGACCCCTATCACGGCTTCGAATTCGTCAATTCAACGCAGGGCGGCAAGAACTCGCTGATCTACGGCATTCCCACCGCCATCACTGAGCCGGCGCCAGGCACCAACATCTATCGCGTCCGCTTCGATGGCACGCAGATGCAGATGGTCGAAAACGTCTCGGAGACCACCGGCCTCGGGCTCGGGGTCCACGTCACCGTCAACCCGAAGGATGCGCAGTCCTACTTCGTGACCGACGGCCAGAAGGATATCGCCGCCTGCTTCGATCGTACGACGTCGAAGGTGATGGCAGCTCTCAAATTTGACTGGGCGCCCAACGTGTCCGATCTGCGCGACGCCTGGATCAAGGGCGGCACGCTCACCATCAAGAAAATCTATCCCGACGCCAAGACCGGCCTCTACGACTACCGTGGCACCAAGGGCAATAAGATCGACTGGGAAATGGTGCCGATGGGCGAGTTGTTCGTCGAGGAAGGCTCGCTGCCCGGCGACGCGCCGCTCTCGCTGACCGGCGCCGACGGCACGATCTGGCATCCCGAGGGCCGGTGGGCGGCAACCGTCGTTCGCCTCTGCGGCGGCATCTGCATCCTCGATCCGGAGAAGAATTTCGATCCGGCGGCCTTCCTGCAATTCAACAAGGATTCCCAGGACCAGTATCCGGTCGAGCAGATCGACAAGGACACGTGGAAGGTCGTCTTCGACAAGATCCATTCGCCGGGCCACGAAATCGGCTTCTCGCCCGACGGCAAGTTCCTGGTGATGATGAACAATCTCCGGGAAAACAACTGCTCGATCTTCAACTGCACGGACCCCGACCCGAGGAAGTGGCGCAAGGTCGCGCATGTCGAGGATCCGCTGTGGCGCGGCAAGTATCCGAACCCGTTCCATATGGTCTTCTCGATGGACAGCTCGAAACTCTACCTGTCCATCCTGCATCCGTCGCCGGCCTACAGCGGGATCATGGTGGTCGATACCAAGACCTGGACGATCCTGAAGGAAATCCAGGGCATCGGGCCCGATCTGCAGACGCCGGCGATCACCTATGACGGCAAGTATGTGCTGACCCCGTTCAGCGGCTTCCAGCGCCAGTCGAGCGGCATCGCAGTCATCGACACCTCGACCGACACGCTGATCGGCATCCTGCCGAGCAACGGCGGTCATCATGACTGTGTGATCATCCCGACCAAGCTGGAGCACATGAAGCACACGCGCTCCTGCACGCTTTGAGGCTTCTCGCCAACCTGGCCCTGCAGAACCTCGGACGTCGCAAGGCCCGCAGCTTTTTGCTGATTGCCGCGGTGGCCATCGGCAGCGGTGTCGTCTTCACCGGCGCCACGCTGATGCGCAGTATCGACGACAGCATGGCGGTGGGATTCACGCGGCTCGGTGCCGACATGATGGTGGTGCCCGAGGGCGCCCTCACCAACATCACTGCGGCCCTGCTCACCGTCGAGCCTACCGACCTCGTTCTCGATGCCGATGTTCTTGCCAGGGCGAGCATCGCCAGCCTCGGGCGGATCGCGCCGCAGAAGATTGTGCGCGTCGGGCATTCGGGCATAGGCGGGCACCACGACCTGGTCGACCTGATCGGCATCGACCCGGCGCGCGACTTCACGATCCAGCCGTGGCTCAAGGAGAAACTCAATCGCGAACTCCGGGCCGGCGACGTGATCCTGGGCGCTGGTCGCGATGTGCCGCTGGGCTCGCAGCTGCTGATCTTCGGCAAGCCGCATCTGGTCTATGGCAAGCTCGGCCGCACCGGTGTCGGCACCCACGAGCGCGGCGTCTTCATGTCGTTCGCCACGCTGGAGGCACTGACCGGCAGCATGCCGCAGCACGGTGATGTCCGGCCGGCCGCGCTGTCGCCGGGAAAGGTCACCGGCTTCCTGGTCGAACTGGCGCCGGGCGCGACGGCGCTCCAGGCACGCTTTGCCATCCTGTCGGCCGTCAAGGGTGCCAAGGTGGTGACCGGCGACTCTTCCCTCTCGGGGATCCGTCAGGGACTCGCCGCGCTTCTCCAGGGCATCCTCGCCCTGATGATACTGATGTTCGCCAGCATGGCCGTCATGGTGAGCGTCCTGTTCTCGGCGATCGTGACGGAACGGCGCGGCGAGCTTGGCTTGCTGAAGGCGATCGGCGCGCGGCGCGCGCAACTGGTCGGCATGATGGTCATCGAGGCGGTGATCGCGACCGGCGTCGGCGGCGTCCTGGGCGTTGCCCTGGGGGTGCTCGTCATGCGTCTCTATGAGCGTTCGCTGGTCTATTACCTCGACAACATCGGCGTGCCATTCATCTGGCTCGACCTGCCGCAAACCGTTGCCTATGCGGCGGCTGCGATCGTGCTCGCCTCGGCGATCGGCGCGCTAGGCGCGCTTTACCCGGCCTGGCGGGCGAGCCGGCGCGATGCCTATGAACTCGTCCGCGGCGAGAGCTGACCGATGCTCGCATGCCGCCAGGTGAGCAAAAGCTACAGGACCGAACGCGGTATCGTGACCGCCGTCGCCGGGATCGATCTCGACGTGGCGGCGGGCCGGTTCGCCGCGATCATCGGACGGTCTGGATCAGGCAAGTCGACGCTGATGGCGATGATCGGGGGGCTGAGCCGGCCGTCGGGCGGCACAGTAACGATCGACGGTACTGACCTGTGGCGTCTGTCCGACAACGCGCTGTCGGAGTTCCGCAATGGGAAGATCGGCTACGTCTTCCAGTTCGCTAGTCTGCTGCCGACGCTGCGCCTGATCGACAATGTTGCCCTGCCGGCGATGCTCGGCCGCCGCCATGGCGCTTCGGGGAGCTACGCCCGGGCCGCCGGCCTGCTCGAGCGGATGGGATTGGGCGGCTATCTCGATGCCTATCCTTCCGAGATTTCCGCTGGCGAGCAGCGCCGCGTCGCGATCGCCCGCGCGCTGATCAACGATCCAGCGCTCCTGCTGGCAGACGAGCCGACATCCGATCTCGACGAGCAGACCGAAAGCGAGATCATGGACGTATTGCTGACCATCAATCGCGAGGTTGGCACGACGCTGATTTTGGTCACCCACAATCTCGCCCTCGCCGAAAAAGCGCAGCAGGTCGTCCACATCGCCAACGGCGCGCTTGTGGCATGAGCGACCAGGCCTCCGATCCCGCCACCCTGTCGTCGGAGCAGAAAGACGCGCTGATCCGGGATCTGCGTCGCGAGCTTGCCGTCGCTCGCGCGGACAAGGAACTGTCGCGGCGGACGCTGGCCGACGAACTGCGCGCGGCGCCACGCAAGGCGGAGGCCGCGCCACCTCTCGTCGCGCAAAGGCTCGGCCGGCTTCCTGGCCTGTGGCACTCGCCGGTCGTGCTGGGGGTCATCGTGGCGGTGATGCTGGCATTTGCCGTCGATGCCGGAGTCGGGCGCTATCAGGCGCATCTCATGAAGCAGCAGCGCCAGGCCCGGCTGGAACTCGAGAACACCGCCATGAGGTTCCTCTATGTCGAACTGAAGCGGATCGTACCCCTCCCGGACGGCAAGTCATATCGCACGACCCTGTTGCTGCAGAACTCCAGCCCCGCGGGGCCGCTCTATGTCATGCTCAATCCCGTAGCCGTCTACGTACAGTCCGGCATGACCTGGCTGCAGGTGCCGTCATGGCCGGTCGATGCGAACGGCGCGGGTGTCGTCACCGTCGTCGGCGATCATTCCTACGACGTCGACTTCACGCCCGAGGTCGCGAACTGGGCCGAGCTCATTCCAGGCTACATGCATGTGCGCATCCAGGACGATCTGCTGGTCAGCCGGCGCGCCCAGCCGGGCGAGGATGTCGTGGAGCGCCGGACGCCGTTCTACGTCTATCTGAAGCCCCATGGCGCCGACGACGAGGACATCAAGGCCCGGTCGAAGATGTCCGGCACGCCGCCGGTCTTCATGCCGATGCCGCCGCACTGAGCGCCTGCTCGCTCGCGGGATTGCCGGCGATGCGGCTGTGCCACATCACGCGCGGCTGGGCCATGTCCCACGGAGTCGCCTGATGGAGCAGGCAGCGGTTGTCCCACAGCACGGCGTCGCCGGTTGTCCAGGCATGATGGTAGATGCGCGGCGGCTGGCAGGCGAAGTCGACCAGCTCCTGGAGAAGCCGTTCCGATTCGGCTTTGTCCATGCCGGGGATATTGTGGGCGTGGCGGCCGATCAGCAGCGACTTGCGGTGCGTCTCGGGATGCGTCTTCACGAGGGGGCGAAGCGGCACCGGACCGTCATGTAGGCCATAGCCGCTGTATTCGCCGTCCTTCTTCTTGGTCTGGTGGCCGAGCTTGGCCTGGCTGTGATGCAGCGAATGATAGGCCGAGAGCTTCTCGACCCGCGCCCTGAGGGCGCCATCGAGTGCATCGTAGGCCGCGCGCATGTCGGCAAACCCGGTACTGCCGCCGACGCTCGGCACCACCTCGGCGCTGAATACCGCACCCTTGGCCTGGACCGGCATGTAAGTGCTGTCGGCGTGCCAGCCCATGTTGCCCTTCAGGATCTTCATCATGTCGTCGTTGTCCGCCTCGATGCGGAGCGACCCGTCGGCCTTGACGTTGCTGAGTGCCGCCATCTCGAACTCGAGCGGTCCGAATTTCCTGGCGAAGGCGATCTGTTCTTCGCGGGTCAGGTGCTGGCCGGGAAAGACCAGCAGGGCATATTTGAGCCAGGCGGCATGGAGATCGGGCCAGTGGCGATCGTCGAGCGTACTCACCCTCAGGCCGGTCACGACAGCGCCGAAGGTCGTGCCGGCAAGAGGCTGGACGTCGAAGGCAGGGGCCATGTCGGTTCCTCCAGTCGATCCGGGCGCCTGTGCGCCTCTTCGCGAATTCTAACGCGCGCAGATGTATCTTGCCACCGGTGTCGTCCGGCCCGTAGCCTCCCTGCCACAACCGGAGACCGCGATGACCCTCCAGGAAAAGAGAAATCGTGCCTGCAAGAAATTGCTGGCCGACGTGCATGACATTTCCGACAGGGAAGGGCTGACGCCTTCGGCCCTGCACGCCATCAAGCTGAAGCTGGTGGCGCTCGCGGGCAAGAAGGACCTGTTTCCGCTCGCCGATTTCGAAATGCCGGTTGCCGAGGGCCGGAACCACCCGCTGTTGGTGGAGGACAATGACGGCCATGGCCTCTATCTGACGATCAGCCTGCCGGGCAAGGAAGCGGCGCCGCATGACCATGGCATCTGGTGTGTCAACGCCGCCATCGCCGGCCGCGAGTGCCACAAGTTCTTCCGCCGCACCGACAGTATGACCAGACCCGGTCATGCCACGGTCGAGCAGATCGCCGAGGTGATGGTGGAACCCGGCACCGGCATGGCGATGTCCGACCACGACATCCACAGCACGGAAGTGATGGGCGACAAGCCGGCAATCGGTTTGGCGCTCTACGGCTACGCCTTGGTGCGCTTTCCGTCGGTCGCCTGGTATCAACCGCAGTTCGGCTCCATCCGCACGACGCCGTCGCGCCGTCACACGGCGGTGGCCTGAGGAGCGCCGGCATGGCACGCGTCAAATCCCATCGCCTCACGATCGCCAATACCCGGCAGACCATCGATTGCGGCGCGAGCCAGACGATCCTCGAAGCGGCGATCATGGCCGGAATCGACTATCCCTATGCCTGCGCCACCGGCAACTGCGGGACCTGCACCAGCCACCTTGATGCCGGAAAGGTCTCGTTGCTGCCACGCAGCGATGCATCCCTCAGTCCGCAGCAGGTGAAGGCGGGCCAGACGCTCGCCTGCCGTGCCCGTCCGCGCAGCGACCTCGTCGTTACCTGGCTGAGCCGGGTGGAGCGATAGAGCGAAGCCATGCGGATTTGCGTATTCGGCGCCGGCGCGATCGGCGGCAACTTCGCGGCGCGCCTCGCCGCGGCGGGCAATGACGTCTCGATCGTGGCGCGCGGGGCGCATCTCGACGCCATCCGAGCCCGGGGCCTGGTTCTGTTGACGGGCGATCGCCGGATCGTCGCACCTGTCCGTGCCAGCGACCGGCCGGCCGATCTCGGACCGCAGGACGCGGTGCTGGTGACGATGAAGTCTTCGGGCCTCGGCGTTCTGGCGGAAAACGTCGGGCCCCTGTTGCGCAGCGATACGCCGGTGGCGTTCGTGCAGAACGGCATTCCATGGTGGTACGGACATGGCCTCGGCCCATCGCGCCCCCCGGCGCCCGATCTGCCGCGGCTGGACCCGGGCGGTGCGTTGGCACGGGCAGTCGGTCTCGACCGCGCGGTCGGCGCTGTCGTCACCTCGTCGAACCATGTCGTCGAGCCCGGTGTCGTGCACAACATCTCTCCGCAGCGCAATACGCTGTGGGTCGCGGAAACCGACGACCGCCCGAGCCCGCGTATCGATGCCTTGCGCGCGGCGCTGGTTGCGGCCGGTATCGCCTCGCCGCCGACGCGCGATATCCGCTACGACATCTGGCACAAGCTGATGGCCAATCTCACCGGCTCGACGGTCTGCCTCATCCTGGGACAGCCCAACACGATCCAGAAGATGTCCGAGATCAATCGCCTCTGCCGCCGGGCACACGCCGAGGCGCTGGCTGTTGCCGCCGCGCATGGGGTCGTCCTCGACGACAGTCCGGAACAGCGATATGGCCCGAGCCGCGAATATCCCGACCACCGCCCGTCGATCCTGCAGGACTACGAACTCGGCCGGCTAATGGAAGTTGAGTCCATCGTCCGCGCGCCGCTGGCCTTCGCGCGCAGCGCCGCGCTCGATACGCCAACGCTCGACGCCATCGAATCGTTATGCGTCAGCCTGGCGGCATCGAAAGGGCTCTATACGCCGTGACGCTCGGCTACGATCTCTATTGGTCTTTTCGTTCGCCCTAATCGTAACTCGTGACGCCGCTCCGGAGCGCTTCGGCAGCGCCATCGAGAGCAGCCAGGACGCCCAGCGCGCCGGCGGTCACTATGGCGTGCCCCTGATGGTCTTCAACGGGGGCCCTTCTTCGGCCAGGATCGCTCCGACCAGTTTAAGTGGCGGATGTTGCAGATGGGCCTGGCGAAGCGATAGCCGGCGGGCCGTTCCCGGCCCTATGGCCTCTGGGCCGCGTCGCTGCTGGCCTGGGAAGGTTTGCCGCGAAACAGGTGCGTGACGTCGCCGACGCTGCGCTGGCGGCCGGTATCGATGCTCACCGTCGCTGTCATGCCGGCGCGCAGGGGCGGTTCGCCCTGATGCGGCAGCAGGCGCAGTTTCACCGGCAAGCGTTGCACGACCTTGACCCAGTTTCCGCTGGCGTTCTGCGGCGGCAGGATAGCGAATTCCGCGCCGGTCGCCGGGCTCACGCTTTCGACCACGGCTTCCCAACTCGCGTCGGGATAGGTGTCGAGCATGATGCGGGCCTTCTGGCCGACCCGCACATGTGTCAGTTCGGTCTCCTTGAAGTTGGCCTCGACCCAGGGCCGGCTGCCGGCCACGAGCGCGAACAGCGGAGTCGCTGCCTTGACCTGTTCGCCCCGTTGCAGACGCATGTTCACCACGATGCCGTCGACCGGCGCCAGTATCGTGGTCCGGGCGAGGTCGAGCGCGGCGCGCTCGCGCGCGGCAGCCTTCTCGCGCACCAGCGGATGTTCATCGGCCGGCAGTTCGGGGTCGCCGTTGAGGACGGTCAATATGCGCCGCTGCTTCGCCCGCACCGAGGCCACCCGGTCGGCGGCGGCGCGCGCCTCGTCCTGCGATTCGTCGCGCTTGCTGGCGGACAGGATTCCCTTGGTGGCCAGTTCTTCCTGGCGCTGCCACTGGCGCTGGGCGTGCGCGGCGCGGGCCTCGGCGTCCGCCAGTTCGCTGACCGCTTCGCGCCATGTCCCGCGCAGCGTCTCGACATGGGCCCGCGCGGTGTCGAGCTCGGCCTCGGCGCTGTCCAGCGCCAACCGGAAGGGCCGGGTTTCGAGTGTCAGCAGGATGTCGCCGGCGACGACGGCGGCGTGATCATGTACTGGCACCCTGCGAATGGCGCCCGATACTTCCGATGCAATATGCACTATGTGGGCTTTGACGTAGGCGTTCTCGGTGACGACGTAGCGACCGCCGGACAGCCACCAGTATCCCGCGCCCGCAATGGCCAGCAACGGTACGGCGACCAGCAGTACAAGGCGCGGCAGGGTGTGCCTGGCGCGGCTCATGGCGCGGCGATCCCACGCATGTCGGCATCGGCGGTCTTGGCGGCCAGATCGACGTCGGCCAGCGACTGCAGCCTTTCCTTCACGCGTACCGCCAGCCCGCTGAATCTGGCGCGCTCCAGCGGCGAAAGCGGCACCAGCGCATCATCGACCGTCGCCTCGGCAATTGCCCACATCCGCGCGTGGACGCGCTTGGCGTGGACGCTGAGGTACAGGCGCTTCACGCGACGGTCGACGGCGTCGGCGCGTCGCTCGACCCAGCCGGCCTTTTCCATCCGGTCGATCATGCGGCCGGCGCTGGCGCGATCGATTTCCAGCATGTCGGCGAGTTCGGTCTGGCTGGCTCCCGGCCGGCGGTACAACCGCGACAGCACCAGCCACTGGGCGCGGGTCAGGCCAAGGCTGCGCACGCGCCGGTCGAAGACCGTCCGCATCAGGCGCGCCACGTCGGACAGCACGTAGCCAATGTAGCCGTCGTCGTCCGGACCCATTGTCGACCCCCTCCACGGCGGTAGCGGCAAAGCCGCTTGGTTTGATATTGTTGCATAGGCTACAATAGCCTTGTCCATGAGTTCAAGCACCCCCGGCACCGCCCCGCCGCCAGCTATCCCGGGCGAATCCTATTCGGTCGGCCGCCGGGTGATGATCCTGGTGGCGGTGGTGCTGGGCTCGACCCTCTATGCGACGACCCTGCTGATCGCCTCGACCCTGCTGCCGCAGATGCAGGGCACGATGTCGGCGACACAGGATGAGATCGCCTGGACCATGACCTTCAACATCCTGGCGACGGCGGTGGCGACGCCGATGACCGGCTGGCTGGCGGCGCGATTCGGGCGGCGCGACACCATGATCTGGTCGGTCTTTCTGTTCACCTTCACGACATTCATGTGCGGCAGCGCCGAGTCGCTAGAAACGCTGGTGTTCTGGCGGGTGCTGCAGGGCGCCTTGGGCGCGCCGGTGATTCCGCTGTCGCAGACCATCCTGCTCGACACTTTCCCCAAGCGGCAGCAAGGCCTGGTCGTCTCGA
>CALFRN010000003.1 GCA_937919085.1 uncultured Reyranella sp. | reverse complement strand
GCAGCCGCTGGAACGGCAGCCGACGCCGAAACCGGCGGCGGAGCAGCCGCAACCGGCGCCGCTGGAGCAGGCGGCGGAGCAACCGGCGTGGCGGCCGGCGGTGCGGCCATGATCTGCACTGGAATCGGCGCTTCGGTGGGCGGTGCCGGCATTGCGTCGGCAGCCTCCACCTTCGCGGCGGCCGGCGGTGCCGCAATTGGCGTCGATGGGATCACGGCGGCCGGCGCCGCCGGTGCCGCGGAAACAGGAGCTTCCGCTATCGGGGCCGGCGCAGGAGCATCCTGGGCTGCCGCCGGCATAACGACACGGCCCACCGGCGGTGCAGTCGGTCGGCTGAGTGCCGGCTGTCCGGTCTGCATCGGCCGGCTCATGTCCAGCGACAGGTAGTTCGGCGCCGGCTGCTGCGCGGCCATGGCGGCGATACCGGTGGCGACCACCGATACACGCATGCGACCCTGCATCGTGGCGTCGAATGTCGAACCGAAGATGATGTTGGCCTCGGCATCGACTTCCTCGCGGATGCGATTGGCCGCCTCATCAACTTCATGCAGCGTCATGTCGAGACCGCCAGTGATGTTGATCAGGACGCCCTTGGCACCCTTCATCGAGTGATCTTCCAGCAGCGGGTTGGAAATCGCCGATTCAGCCGCGACGCGGCTGCGGTCGGGCCCCTCGGCCTCTCCAGTGCCCATCATCGCCTTGCCCATCTCGCCCATGACGGTGCGGATGTCGGCGAAGTCGAGATTGATGAGACCCGGCATCACCATGAGATCGGTCACGCCGCGCACACCCATGTGCAGCACGTCGTCGGCCATCTTGAAGGCGTCCGCGAAGGTCGTCTTCTCGTTGGCGATTTTGAACAGGTTCTGGTTGGGAATGACGATCAGCGTGTCGACCACCTTCTCCAGTTCCAAGATGCCCTGCTCCGCCGACTGCATGCGGCGGCGGCCCTCGAAGTGGAAGGGCTTGGTCACGACGCCGATGGTAAGGATGCCCTGCTCCCGCGCGGCTGCCGCGATAACGGGCGCCGCACCGGTGCCGGTACCACCGCCCATGCCGGCGGTGACGAACACCATGTTGGCGCCGTCGAGAAGCTGCAGGATTTCCGGCAACGCCTCTTCCGCGGCCTGGCGACCGACTTCGGGACGGGCGCCGGCGCCCAGTCCCTGGGTGATGGTGATGCCAAGCTGCACACGCCGGTCGGCAAGCGACTGGCCAAGTGCCTGGGCATCAGTATTGGCGACGATGAACTCCACGCCTTCCAGCGCGGCGCTGATCATGTTGTTGACGGCGTTTCCGCCCGCGCCACCGACTCCAACGACGGTGATACGCGGCTTAATCTCCGACTCCTTTTGAGGGAGGCTGAGGTTGATTGTCATTCGGCTTTCTCCACGCAAACGAGGGGGGTATCTGCTCGGAGTAGCGACGTGGGCCCCTTTTAGAAAAGACCCTTCACCGCCACCGGCTTTTTCTTGTCGCTAACTACAGCCTGTTGGGGATTGCCATGTCCCACACAACATATTGCCTAAAAGTTCTCCTTAATCCAACTCCCAATGCGGCCAATTCGACTCGCCTGGGCTTCAGCGGACGGCTGCTGGGCCTGGGCGGCTGCTTGGTGGTGGAGAGCGAACGACAGCAACCCTGCGGCGGCCGAGAACGCCGGCCCACCGGTAGAATCGGCCAATCCAGCGAGGCGCAAAGGGCCTCCGGTGCGGACTTTCTTGTTGAGAATGGCGGCGGCGACCTCGGCCGCGCCGTCAAGCTGACAGCCACCGCCGACCAGAACGGCCCGGCCGCCGGCCAACTTATCCACACCGCTCGCCTCGAGCCGGCTACGCACCAGCTCGAAGGTCTCCTCGACACGGGGCCGGATGATGCCGACCAGGATCGAACGCGGAATGTGATTCGGACGCGTGCGCTCCTCCTCGCCGATCAGCGGCACGTCGATGATGTCGTACTCGTCGTTCGGCTTGGCGACCGCACGGCCGATCTGGGTCTTCATGCGTTCGGCGTGGGCGAGCGGCGTCGACAACCCGCGGGCGATGTCGCGGGTGACGTGCTCACCGCCGACCGGAATCGAATCGACATGAACGAGGTGGCCTTCGTAGAAGACGGCGATCGACGTCGTGCCGCCGCCCATGTCGATCAGGGTAACGCCGAGGTCGCGCTCGTCGGAGACCAGCGAACTCAGGCCCGCGGCGTGGGCGGCGACCACGCGCTCGGCGATCTCGAGATGGGCACGGCGCACACAGACCTGCAGGTTGCGCATCGCGCCGCTCGTCGCCGTGACCAGATGCACGTCGACGCCCAGCCGTTCGCCGAACATGCCGCGGGCATCACGCACCGGAATTCCATCGACGCTGTAGCCGATCGCCTCGGAATGAATGATGTCGCGGTCGGCGGTCTCGGCCGGCAGGTGAATGTGGGTCTGCACCCGGCGGACGTCGCGCTCGCCGATCTCGTGATGGCCGATCGCGACTTCGAGGGTCTGGTTATGCGAGGCCGCCGAGCCGCCGCTGACACCGACGATCACCTCGCGCACATGCTCGCCGCACATCTCCTCCGCGGTCGACACTGCCGAGGAGATCGCGCGCGTGGCGGCCTCCATGTCGACGATGTTGCCGGAGCGCATGCCCTGGGCGGCCTGATGGCCGATGCCAACCACCCTCAGCCCCTGCCCGTCGACACGCGCTACGAAGCAGACGACCTTGCTGGTTCCGATGTCGAGCGCCGCGATGACGCCGTTTCTTGCCTTGGCCACTGTATCCCCCGTCCTTACGCGTACACTTTGAATTCTTCCGAAGTCACGCCGGTCCAGACGGCACGGCGCCGTTTGGAGCGGGCTTTCTAAGATAGATTTTGTCCGGCAGCCGAAGATCGACGACGCTGAATTCACGCGACAACAGCCTGTGCTGAGCCTCGAGCTTGGCAGCCTGCTGGAGAGCGGCAACAGCGTCCTCCTCGGGCAACCAGATCTCCACGCCGCTGCTCAGGACCAGGTTCCACCGGCGCTGGCCGACCCATACCGCCGCGCGCAGCTGGCTGGTTAGCGCCGGTTCGTAGGCCAGCAGCAGAAGCAGCTCGCCGACGTGCTCAGGAGCGCCCGGACCTCCCAGCAAGAGCAGAGACTCGGCACCCGGCGGCATTCGGCTCGCGCGCACGGTGCGTCCATGCCTGTCGATCAGGGTGTAGTCCGTGCCGTTCTGCCACAGCGCCACCGCCCGGCGCTCCCTCAGCGTCACGTACAAGGTGTCCGGCAGCCGACGCTCGACGGTGGCGCCAGCCACCCAGTCGATCGCCTCGAGGCGTTGGCGGGAGGCCTGGAGATCGACGCCCAACAGCGAATCTCCCGCTTGGACGTTGAGGGCCGCGAGAATCGCGCTGCGTTCGACGTAGTCGCGCCCCTCGACCGTCACATCGGCAAGTTTGAACGGCGTAATGGCACCGATGACGGTACGGGACGCGGCGTCCACCCGGGCCTGCGCCTCGACCAACCAACCCTCGCGCCACGCCCACCAGCCGCCACCTGTGCCACAGCCCAGGAGCGCCACGGCGAGCCCGAGCAGCATCGGCTGCCGCCACAAGGGCCGGCCGGTCTTGCGCATGGGACCGCGCTTCTTGCGACGGTCATAGTCGCGCCGGCCAGCCACCGGCTTCTTGGCAGTGGCCCTGGGCGCGGCGCTCATGCCGGCCGCCTTGCGTGATCGACCATCCAGGTCATGAGTTCGGACCACGATATGCCGGCCCACTTCGCCTGCTCCGGCGCCAGTGAAAGCGGCGTCATGCCGGGTTGGGTGTTGAGCTCCAGGATGACGAGCCCCGACGTGCCGGGTTTCGAATCGTCCCAACGAAAGTCCGCGCGACTGAGGCCATTGCAGCCGAGTTCCTGATACGCCGCGAGCGCCCACTGCTTCGCCGCCTCGTAGACGTCGGTCGGTACCGGCGCCGGCACGAGATGCTCCGTAATGCCGTCGGTGTACTTGGCTTCGTAATCGTAGAAACGGGTGCGCGGCCGGAGTTCGGTCACCGCGATGGGCTTGTCGCCCATCACCGCGACCGTGAGCTCGCGGCCCGGCACGAACTTCTCGACCAGCACGCGCTCCCCGAACGCCGCCTCGGCGGCCTCGACCGCAGCGAGATTGTCGCCGTCGCGCACGATATGGACACCGATGCTGGAGCCCTGGTCGATCGGCTTCACGACATACGGCCGCGGCATCGGATCGCCCGCGGCGAGCGACCGGCGCTCGATCACGCGGCCGTCGGCAACACGCAAGCCAAGCGACGCGAATACGTGCCGTGCCAGCGGCTTGTCCATGGCGATCGCCGAAGCAAGCACGCCGGAATGCGTGTAGGGAATCGCCATGATCTCGAGCACGCCCTGAATACAACCGTCCTCGCCGTAGCGGCCATGGAGCGCGTTGAACACGACATCCGGTCCGCCACCCGCGGCCGGCCGCAGGAAATCGACCAGCGCCCGCAGATCGCGCTTCACATCATACTCGACAACGTCGTGGCCGCCCTCGCGCAGTCCTTCGGCACAGGCGCGGCCGCTTACCAGCGAAACCTCGCGCTCGGGCGACCATCCCCCCATCAGGACCGCGACAGTGTCCGTCATGCCATCACTCCAATGCGCCTGATCTCCCACTCCAGCTCCACACCGCTGTGCGCAAACACACGCCGACGTACCTCCTCACCAAGAGCCTCGATGTCGCCAGCCGTGGCGGTGCCGAGATTGATCAGAAAATTGCAGTGCTTTTCCGAAACCTGCACCGCGCCGATTCGTAAGCCCCGACAGCCGGCGCGATCGATCAATTCCCATGCCTTGTGGCCGGGTGGATTGACGAATGTCGAGCCACCGGTGCGGCTGCGCGGCTGGGAGCCGGTGCGGGCGGCATCGATCTCTGCGATACGCCGCGCGATCACAAGCTGGTCGCCTGGCGTTGCCCGCAGCCTGGCCGACGTGAATATCCAGTCGGGCGGCGCTGCATTGTGGCGATATGTGAACCCCAGCCTGTCCGCGCCGACGCGGTGTACGGTGCCGGTTCGATCGACGGCCTCGGCCGAGACCAGAACCTGTGCGAGCTCGCCGCCGTAGGCGCCGCCATTCATGGCGACGGCCCCGCCGATGGTGCCGGGAATGCCACTGAGGAATTCGAGACCGGCAAGCGCGTTGTCGCGTGCCGTCAGGGCAACATTGAGATCGAGTGCGCCGGCGCCGCTCACCACTTCGTGGCCCTCGACAGCAAGCGAGGTAAAGCCGCGCATCAGCCGGACGACCACACCTTTAATGCCACCATCGCGCACCAGCAGATTCGAACCGACACCCAACACCGTAACCGGCACGTCGGCAGGCAGTTCACCAAGAAACGACGCCAGATCGTCGACGTCGAGCGGGCGAAACAGAACTTCGGCCGGCCCGCCGGCACGAAACCAGGTTTGCGGCCCGAGCGGTGCATCCGCCACGATCCGGCCCCGCGGCCTCGGCAAGCGATCGATCAGATGGGGGGAGACGGTCGAAAGCGCCATCATGCCGCCGATCCCGGATCGTTGGCGCTGGCGACGCCGCGCGGACCGGCCTGCGCGGCGGCGAACTGCTGGATCTGGCCGGGCAACGCGTGCGCCCACGAAGTGATGTTGCCGGCGCCGAGACAAACCACGACATCGCCGGGCCGTGCGACCTGCCAGATCAGCATCGGCAGGTCCTCCGGTACACCAAGCGGCGTCACATCGCGATGGCCGGCACGGCGCACGAGACCGACCAGCATGTCACAATTGACGCCCTCTATCGGGGCCTCGCCCGCGGCATAGACGTCGGCAATGATCACCGCGTCGGCATCGGAGAAGCAGGTGGCGAATTCAGCCTTGAGCGAGGCGAGCCGCGTGTACCGGTGCGGCTGCATGACCGCGATGACCCGGCCCGACCCGCCATAAGCCTGACGCGCCGCGCGCAGCACGGCGGAAATTTCAACCGGATGATGACCGTAGTCGTCGATGACGGTAATGCCGTGCGCTTCACCGGTCTTGGTGAAGCGCCGCTTGACGCCGGCGAACGAGCCGAGCGCGCGGCGGATCGTGTCGTCGGACAGGCCCATCTCCTGCGCGACCGCGATCGCCGCAAGCGCGTTCTGCACGTTGTGCTGGCCGAACATCGGCAGCCGCAGGCCGGCGATGATGCGCGATTCGTTGGTGGTGCGATGCTGGACCATGACATCGAAGTCGGCACCGCTGCGGTCGAGCCGCAGGTTGATCGCCCGCACGTCGGCGTTGGCGGCAATGCCATAGGTGACGATGCGCCGGTCGGCGACGCGCGGGATCAGCGCCTGGACCTCGGGATGGTCGAAGCACAACACGGCGAAGCCGTAGAATGGAATATTTTCGACAAACCGCACGAACGCCTCGCGCAATGCGTCGAAGGTGCCGTAGTGATCGAGATGTTCCGGATCGACGTTGGTCACGATCGCGATGGTGGCGGGCAGACGCAGAAACGACCCGTCCGACTCGTCCGATTCGACGACCATCCAGTCACCGGCGCCGAGCCGGGCATTGGTGCCGTAGGCATTGATGATGCCGCCATTGATCACCGTCGGATCGAGACCACCGGTGTCGAGCATGGCAGCCACCAGCGACGTCGTCGTGGTCTTGCCGTGCGTGCCGCCAACCGCGATCGACCACTTCAGGCGCATCAATTCGCCCAGCATCTCGGCACGTCGCACGACGGGCACGAGACGCGCACGCGCCGCCAGGACCTCGGGGTTGTCCTTCTTGACCGCGCTGGAGACGACGATGACCTGGGCGTTGGAAATGTTGTCGGCACGATGACCGATCGCCACCTTGATGCCGAGGTCGGCGAGTCGGCGCGTATTGGCACCCTCGGCGACATCGCTGCCTTGGACCCGGTAACCGAGGTTGTGCAGCACCTCGGCAATACCCGACATGCCGATACCGCCGATGCCGACGAAGTGGATGAGACCAATATCCAGCGGCAACGCTCTCATGTGGCGACTCCTGACGGCGATGGCGAGAGGCCGGCCATTTCGATGACCAGATCGGCCAGGCGGGCGGCGGCGTCGGGACGCCCGGCGGCATGAGCAGCAGCGGCCATCTCGGCGAGGCGTTGCGGCGCTTCGAACAGGAACCGCAGATGCGCAGCAAGTACCGCGGCGGTGAAGGAGATATGCGGAACGACGATACAAGCACCCATGGCCTCGAAGGCGCGGGCATTCGCGGCCTGATGATCGTCGGCAGCATGGGGGTAGGGTACCAAAATCGACGGCCGGCCGATGGCTGCAAGCTCCGCCACGGTCGAGGCGCCGGAACGTCCGATCACGAGGTGCGCAGCGGCCAGCCGGCGGGGAAGATCGGCGAAGAACGACGCCAGTTCAGCCACGATACCTGCCTCCGTATAGCGTACTCGCACGCGCGCAATATCCTCGGGCCGGCACTGCTGGACCAAACGGACGCGCGCGCGCAACGCCGTCGGCAACGAAAGGATCGCTTCGGGCACGACCTGGCTGAAGGACGCGGCACCCTGGCTGCCGCCGAACACCAGCAAGTCGATGACGCGGCCGTCTCCCGGTGCGCGATAAGGCGAGTCGCGCAGGGCCTGTACCGGCTCGCGCACAGGATTTCCAACCAGACAGGCCCGCCGATCGTCGGCCGCGAGGTATTGGGTCCGCTCGAAAGAAGTCGCCACCCGCCCGACACCCGCCAGGGCAAGACGGTTCGCCCTGCCGAGGACGGCGTTCTGCTCATGCACCATCGCCGGCAACCGGCGCAGCCGCGCGGCGAGCATCGTCGGCACCGAAGCGTATCCACCGAAGCCCACGACGACCGAAGGACCAATGCGGCCAAGCGCGCGCCATGCATCGAACAGACCTAGGCCAAGCGAGAAAGCAGCCGCCAGGCGGCGAAACAACGAGCCGGTCGGGCTGGCCGACCGAACGTAGTGAATCGGCCGCCGCGACACCGCGCCCTGCCATTGCCGGCCTCGGGCGTCGGTCACCAGCGCAAAACCCAGGCCGCGCGCCTCGAGTTCGCCGGCCAGCGCCTCGGCCGGAAACACGTGGCCGCCGGTTCCACCGGCTGCCAGAACCACGAGGCGCGACTGGGTCATCACACCGCTTCCCTCAGGCCGGCATGCTCGCGCGTCAGCGACAGCATCATCCCGATGCAGATCGCCATCGCCAGAGCCGAGGAGCCGCCATAGGAAATGAACGGCAGCGTCATGCCCTTGGCCGGAATGAGCTGGATGGTCGAGGCCATGTTGATGACAGCCTGCAGCCCGAACTGCACGGCGAGGCCGGTGGCGGCCAGGGTGATGAAGAGACTGGTCTCCTTCGAGGCGCGCGACATGGAACGCAGTGTTACGAACGCGAACAGCCCCAGGATAAGCAGGCAGACGATCAGGCCGAACTCCTCCCCGGCGACGGCCATCACGAAATCGGTGTGTGCATCAGGAAGCTGTGCCTTGACCGTTCCCTCGCCGGGGCCGCGTCCGAACAACGAGCCGTTCATGAACGCCTCGAGCGAGGTGTTGACCTGGTAGTTGTCGCCCGATGTCGGATCCAGGAAGCGGTCGAAGCGGCTGCGCACATGGCCGAACATCATGTAGGCACCGACGAGTGAAGCAGCACCACCGACCACGCCGATACCTACGATCCAGATCGGCAGCCCAACGACGAAGAGCTGTGCCGCCCATACCGCCGCCACGACGATGCTCATGCCGAGATCGGGCTGCAGGACCAGCAGGGCGAGCACACCACCAACCAGCAAAGTCGAGAGGAAGTAACCCGGCGCCCGGCGCTCCGTGCGGCTCTGGGCCAGCAGCCAGGCCGAGATCACCGCAAGGCCAGGCTTGACGAACTCCGAAGGCTGGAGGCTGGACAGACCGGGCACCGAAATCCATCGCCGCGCGCCCTTGATCTCGACCCCAATGACGAAGGTAGCGGCGAGCAACACCACGCTGCCGCAGAACACGAGAAGCGCAAGCCGCCGCACGTGTCGCGGCGAGGCCAATGAGATCGCCAGCATCACGACGAGGGCCAAGGGCAGGAAAATGAACTGGCGCTTGGCGAACATGAAGGTATCGGCGCCGATACGCTCGGCAGCCGGCGGCGAAGCGGCGAGCGTCAGCATGACGCCGAACGCCATGATTGCCAGGATCGCGCCCAGCGACCAACGGTCGACGGTCCACCACCACTGGCCGATAACGCTGCGGTCGTCGCGCGGGACCTGGATCACGCCGCCCTCCCCAAATGCTGAGCGCCCGGCAAGGCCCGCGCCATGGTGCGGAACGCATCACCGCGATGTTCGTAGCTGCTCCACTGATCCCACGACGCACAGGCCGGCGAGAGCAGGACCACCACCGGTCCGCGCGCCTCGCGTCGAGCCAGCGCGTGGGCGGCATCGAGCGCCGTCTTCAGGTCGCCGCAGCGACTGTATTCCAGTTTACCTTCGAGCTGACCGGCGAACAGGTCGGTCGCCTCACCAATCAGGAAGACGTGACGGACACGATCGAAATAGGGAGCAAGCGGCGCAACGCCTCCCTCCTTCGCCTGGCCACCGGCAATCCAGTAGATGTCGCGGTAACTTGACAGCGCCCGCGCCGCCGCATCGGCATTGGTAGCCTTGCTGTCGTTGATGTAGACGACGTTGCCTGTGGCGGCCACCCGCTCCTGGCGGTGCGGCAGGCCGGGATAGCCGCGCAGCCCCTCCACGATCTTCTCGCGCGGCACGTCGAGCCAGCGGCACGCCGCCCAGGCGCAGGCGGCGTTCTGTGCGTTGTGATCTCCTGGCAGGGTCGGCACATCGGAAAAGTCCACCGAATAGCCGTCGGCATCGATCAGGCGGCCAGCGCGGAACGACACACCGCCGGCAATCGGACGGTCGAACGCCGCCGGCACCGCAACGATGCCCGGACGCGACGAGACCCTGTCCCAGACGGCACGCGACGGTTCGTCATCGATGCCGATCACGGCACAGTCACCGGGCTCCTGGTGGGCGAAGATGTTTTCCTTCGCCGCGACATAGCCAGCCATGTCGCCATGGCGGTCGATATGGTCGGGCGTGACGTTCAACCAGACGGCGACATGGGCGTGGAAGGTCTCTAGCAACTCGAGTTGATACGACGACAGCTCCAGAACGTAGATGCCGCCCTTGCCCAGCGGCGCAAGGTCGAGGACGCCGCGACCGATATTGCCGCCGACTTCGCAGCGCATGCCGGCGTGGTCGAGGATATGGCCGATCAATGCCGTGGTCGTCGACTTGCCGTTGGTGCCGGTGATCGCAACGAAGCGCGCCGTGGGCACGACACGGGCCAGGAGTTCGACATCGCAAACGATCTTCTTGCCGGCGGCACGCGCCGCCACCGCGACGGGATGTGGCGTGGGCAGGCGGCTGGGAATGCCGGGGCTGATGACCAGCGCCGACATGCTTTGCCAGTCGATCGAATCGGGATCCGCCAGCACAACACCGGCTTTTGCCGCAGCCTCGCGCGAGGCAGCATTGTCGTCCCAGGCGACGCAGCCCACTCCCGCCGCCGTGAGGGCGCGCGCCGTCGCCAGGCCGGAACGCGCAAGCCCCAGCACGACGAAGGACGATCCCTTGAGCGGCGCGAGATCGATCATCCGGTCACCGGAGCTTCAAGGTGGCGAGGCCGACCATCGAGAGGATGGCGGCGATGATCCAGAAGCGGAAGACGATTGTGGGTTCGGCCCAGCCCTTCTGCTCGAAATGGTGGTGCAGCGGCGCCATGCGGAAAACACGACGCCCGGTCCACTTGAAGGAAAGTACCTGGACGATGACCGAGATGGTTTCGAGCACGAACAGCCCGCCGACGATCGCCAGCACGATCTCGTGCTTGGTGACGACGGCCACGGCGCCCAGAGCCCCGCCGATGGCCAGCGACCCGGTATCGCCCATGAACACCATCGCCGGCGGCGCGTTGAACCACAGAAAGCCCAGTCCGGCGCCGACAAGTGCCGCCAGCAGCACCGCCAGTTCACCCGAACGGGGGACGTGATGGAGAAACAGGTAATTCGTGAGGATGATGTTGCCGACCACGTAGGTGATCAGACCGAACACTGCCGATGCCATGATCACCGGACCGATCGCCAGGCCGTCGAGCCCATCGGTCAGATTGACCGCATTGGAGGCGCCGACCATCACGAGAACGCCGAACAATATGAAACCCACGACTCCCAGGGGCAGCAACACCTCCTTGAGGAACGGCAACGCCAGCATGTAGCGCAGCGGCGCCGGCGACGCCTGCGCAATCAGATAGGTCGCAACGCCTGCCACCACGATCGACATCATGAGCTTTGCCTTGCCCGGCACGCCCTTGGAGTTGCGCTTGGTGACCTTGAGAAAGTCGTCCCACAGGCCGATCGCACCGAATGCCAAAGTGACGCCAAGCACGATCCAGACATAGCGATTGGAAAGATCGGCCCACAACAGCGTGGCGACGGCGAGCGTGATCAGGATCAGCAGCCCGCCCATTGTGGGCGTACCCTTTTTGGTCAGCAGGTGGCTGGCGGGCCCGTCGTCGCGGATCGGCTGACCGTGTTGCTGTTTGCTGCGCAACCAGCGGATCAGAACACCACCGATCAGAAAGCTCAGCACAAGCGCCGTCAGAAACGCACCGATCGAGCGAAAAGTCAGATAGCGGAACAGGTTGAAGGGCCCGAACACATCCGCCAGCGGATAGAGAAAATTGTAGAGCATCCCTAACGTCCCATCTCGCCGCCGCTTGCCGCCACGATAGCGTCTACGACGATCTTCATTTTTGATCCCAGAGATCCCTTGACCGCGATTACATCGCCGGCCCGCAATGCCGCCGCGACCTCGTTCGCCAGAGAGTTCGAATCCGGCCGGTGCACGCCGCGCTGCGCCGGCGCCAGGCGCTGCCACAACGCCTGCATGTGCGGACCGCAAAGAAAGACTTCGGCCGAACCGCTTTCCGCGACCGCCTCGGCAAGGCCGGCATGGTAGCCGTCGGCGCCCTCGCCCAGTTCGCGCATGTCACCCATCACCAGCAGACGCCGGCCTCCGGGACCGGGCGCGGTGCGCGCCAAGACCGCCAGCATCGCCCGCATCGACACGGGATTGGCATTGTAGCTCTCGTCGAGCAGTTCGACCGAACCAGGACCGAACTTCAGCTTGCGGCGCGCCCCTCGTCCTGGCGATGCCGCGACGTCCGCCAGGGTCCCGGCGGCCTTGACGATGTCGGCGCCCAGGGCCTCGACGGCGGCCAGTGCAGCGACACTGTTCAATACCCAGTGCTCGCCGGCCGCAGCCAGACGATATTCGATCCGGCGGCCATGGAAGGAAGCCACGACGTCACTGCCTGAATCCTCCATGCGGCAGGCGACCAGCCGTGCCTCCGCCGCCGCATCACGGCCGAAGCCGACCACGCGCGCGACACCGAAACGGCGGGCGTGACCAACCAGACGGTCGTAGTGCCGGCTGTCGCGATTGAGCACAGCGACAGCGCCCTCGGGCATGCCGGCGAACAGGCAGCCTTTCTCATCGGCGATCGCCTCTTCCGAACCCATGTGGCCGATGTGCACCGGGCCGACATTGGTCACAACGCCGACATGCGCCTCGACCTGACGCGCCAGTGGCTCGATCTCGCCGGGATGGTTCATGCCGATCTCAAAGACACCGAAGCGCGCGTCACGCGGCAAGCGCGCGAGGCTCACCGGCACGCCGACATGGTTGTTGTAGCTGGCCACACTGGCCGCTGTCGGCGCTTGCGCCGACAGCATGGCGCGCAAGGCGTCCTTGGTGCTGGTTTTGCCGACCGAGCCGGTCACGCTCGCAATTCGTGCCTTGCTGCGCCTCCGTGCTGCACGCCCAAGACCGACCAATGCCTTCAGCGTATCGGGCACGCGAACCAGCGGGCCATCTGCGCCCGCGATATCGCGCGACACGACGGCGGCCGCGGCCCCGCGCTTCAACGCGTCGACTACAAATGCATGGCCGTCGGTGGTCTCGCCACTCAGGGCAAAGAACAGGTCGCTCCTGGCAACCGATCGGCTGTCGAAGGTCACACCACTGGCCTCGAACGGCGCGGTGATCGACGACGGCGCCAGCGCGCGCGCGACTTCGTCCGAGGTCCAAAGCGCGGTCATGTCCGCGCCGTCCCGGACACGGCGCGTCCAGCGAGTTCGAGCGCCACCTCGGCATCGCTGAAAGGATATGTGACTCCGGCAATCGTCTGCCCGGTCTCGTGGCCCTTGCCGGCGATCAACAGCAAGTCGCCGGCACCATGGAGTTCCGCCATGCCGGCCTCGATCGCCTGGCGCCGACCTTGACCGACTTCGATCCAGTTCGTCCGATCGGCGGGAATACCGCGGACGATCTCGGCCCGAACCGCGGCAGGATCCTCGTTGCGTGGGTTGTCGTCGGTGACAATGGCGCGATCGGCCAGACGGGTGGCGATCTCACCCATGACGGGCCGCTTGCCGCGATCCCGGTCGCCGCCACAACCGAACACCACGACCAGCCTGCCTCGCGCAAACGGCCTCAGCGCGCGCAGCACCGTTTCCAGTGCTTCGGGCTTGTGGGCGTAATCGACATACACCGCCGCGCCAACATGATGCCGGGCGACCAATTGCAGGCGGCCGGGCGCGCCGCTCATGGTGGCCAGTGCCGCCACGGCTCGAGCTGGATCGCCGCCGGTCGCAACGACGAGGCCCAGGGCCGCCAGGGCATTCGATGCCTGGAAACCACCAGCCAAAGGCAGGTCGACTTCGTGGCGCACGCCAAGAACTTCGATGTTCAGGTGCTGACCGACAGGTATCGGATCGTCACCGAGCAACCGGAACTCGTGGCCTTTGATGCCGTAGGTCCAGAAACGAGTACCCCGGCGCCGGCAAATCGCGGCCAACGCCTCGGCACGGTCACTGTCGGCATTCACGATCGCCGTACCATCGCTTGGCAGCAGGATGTCGAACAGCCGTGCCTTGGCTGTGAAATAGGCATCCATCGATGCGTGATAATCGAGGTGCTCGTGTGTCAGGTTGGTGAAGGCCGCTGCCGACAGGCGAAGCCCGTCGAGACGATGCTGGTCGAGACCGTGACTCGACGCCTCAATGGCCAAGTGTGCGACGCCTTCGCGTGCGAGTATCGCGAGATCCTCGTGGAGCTGCACCGGATCGGGAGTCGTTAGGCCTGCCTCGCGCGTGAGCCCCGGCGAGACGATGCCCAGCGTTCCCACGCTCGCCGCCCTCAGGCCAAGTATCGTCCATATCTCGCGCACGAAATGGACGATCGAGGACTTGCCATTGGTCCCGGTCACCGCGGCGATCGTCGCCGGCTGGAGGCCGGTGAAGGCGGCCGCCATCAGGGCGACGCGGCGGCGCGGATTGGCGTCACGCACGACAACCATGCCGGGATCGAGGGCAGGCAGCCGCGCGTCGGGAGCCGCGAGGATCGCGACAGCGCCGCGTTCCACGGCGTCCGCGACAAAGGCCGCGCCGTCGTGGTGCGATCCCGGCAGCGCCGCGAACAGGTAGCCGGGCCGGACTTTCCGCGAGTCGAGCGTCAGACCGGCGAGAGTTGGGTCGCACGAAACCGCGGGCAAGGCTGCGATCTCGTCTGCGCTGCTGCGCATGAGCTCACTCAGCCGCAACGCGACGCACTCCCGTCGCAGGTGCCGCAGCGGTCTGTGCCGCACCGGAACGCGCCGCCAGAGCCTTGCGCCGCTCTGCAGCGCGCAACCGCGCATTCGCCGGCACGAAATGCGGCGCGACCGCCGGCGCGGGTACTGGTGTCGACGCGATCTCGATCGGCGGCAGGCCTTCCTTGAGATCGTCCGGCAGAATGCCGTAGAGCGACACGATGCCCTCGATGATGTACTTCACCGACGGCGCGGCAACCCAGCCGGCGGTGGCATAGCCGCCGGTCTCGGGAAGACCCTTGGGTTCGTCGAGCGAGACGAGAATGACGAATTTCGGATCGTTCATTGGAAACATGCCAACGAACGAACTGATTAGGGCTTTTTGACGGTAGCCGCCGCGCGACGGCTTTTCCGCCGTGCCGGTCTTGCCGCCTACTTCGTATCCGGGGACGTTGGCGTTCCGGCCGGTTCCCTCGACCGCGTTGAGCCGCAGGAGCTGACGCAGACTGATCGACGTTTTTGCCTGGATCACCCGCCGCCCCTGATCGCTGGCGGCGGTGCGCTTGATCAGGCTGGGCTGAAACAGGGTGCCGCCATTGACCATGGCCGCGGACCCTGTCGCGAGGTGCAGCGGCGTTACCGAAATGCCATGCCCGAAGGCGATGGTCATGGTGCTGATCTTCGCCCAGTGCCGCGGGTAGAGCGGCCCAGCCACTTCAGTGAGCTGGGTCGAAAGTGGCTTCAGGAAGCCGATCTTGTCGAAAAAGGCGCGCTGGGTTTCGGAGCCCATCTCCACGGCCATCTTGGCCGACGCGATGTTGGAGGAGTACTTGAAGATTTCCGGCACCGACAGCGGACGGCGCTGGGCATGGTCGTCGTTGATGGTGAAGCGATCGATCTTGATCGGCGACGTCGCGTCGAAGACGCTGGTCATCGTCACCCGGCCGCTGTCGAGCGCCATCGCGGTGTTGAATATCTTGAAGGTCGAACCTTGCTCGTAGACGCCGAGAGTGGCTCGGTTGAACAAGGCCTCGTTCGTAATGGTCCTGGAACTGTTGGGGTCATAGGTCGGCAGCGACGCCATGGCGAGAACCTCGCCATTGGTCGCATCCATGACGATGGCGGTGGCACCGATCGCCGAAAACTTCTGCGCTGCCCGAGCGATCTCGCGCTCGACCAGTCGCTGCAGGCGCAGGTCGATCGAGAGCTGCACCGCTTCGCCGCTCTGCAGCTGCTGGTCGAAGTAGCGCTCGACCCCGGCAAGGCCGGTATTGTCGATGCTGGCGTAGCCCATGATGTGCGCCGCTGCGGAGCCTTGCGGGTAGATGCGCCTCTCTTCAGCCTGAAAGTCGAGACCGGGAATACCAAGGCGGTTGACGAGATTGTGCTCGCGCGGACTGAGGCCGCGCTTGATCCATACGAAGGTCCTGTCGCCTTCGAGTTTCTCCCTGACGTCATCGAACTTCAGGTCGGGCAGTGCCGTGACGATCTTGCGGGCAGCGTCCTGAGGATCGAGCAACAGCCGCGGATTGACGAAGGCCGACATCACCGGCACCGACGTCGCGAGCACCGAGCCGTTGCGATCGACGATGTCGGCGCGCTCCGACTGGATCGACCCGCCGCGGGCGGCGACACGCTGCGTCGGCTCGGCACCGTCGCGGAGCAGCGAGACGTACCCCATCCGAAGACCGACCGCGACGAAGGCAACAACAAAGAGCGCCGAGGCAACGACGAGGCGCTGCCGGGCGGTCTCCTGCGCATCACCCTTGAGGCGATCCTGCGACGAACCATGACGCGCACCGGCCGCCGCGCGGGGCGCGGCGGCCGGGTCGGGCGATCCAGATCTGCGCCACAGCCTCACCGCCGTCCCCCGTCGTTTCGCGCGAGGATTTCGTCGATTGAGGCTGCGACGTTCTGGTTGTCGCCTACCGGACCCGCTGTTGCCGGCTCTTGTCGTGTGGCCGGTCGAGGGGGCGTCGTGGGTCCGGTGGAACGCCCTGAAAGGGGTGCGGAGGCCGGCGAGGGGCTGCCGGCCTCCGCTGCGACGCGACCACCACCGGGCAAAGTCGACGAGGGGACGTCGTTGCCCGTACGTGGGGGGGAAGGGAGTGGTGGATCGCGCCGCGGGGGGACAGATTCGGGTTTGAGCGAGTCGAGCCGGACGACCTGCTTGATCGAGGCCTGCTCGAGCTTCAGATGCTTCTGGGCGAGTTTCTCGATGCGCTCGGCCTCGTTGAGGTGAGCCCACTCGACCCGCAGGATGTGGGTAGCCTGCTGGCTTTCCACGATCTTGTGGTTGGTGCGGTCGATCTTTTCCTCAAGATCCTGCACCCTGTATTTCACGGAGAACAGGCCTACCGCCGTGGCAACGGCGGCGATCGACCAGAAAACGAGCCCGCGGTGGATCATGCGCGAACTCCGCTGACATCGAGCAACTCGGCCACGCGTAGACGGGCCGAGCGGGCGCGAGCATTGGACGCCACCTCGGCCGCCGTCGGCGATACAGGCTTGCGCGTGAGATCACGCAGCGTGGCCTGGCGTTCGGAAGCGCGCGGCGGAGCATGACGCGACGGGCCGGGCGTGCGACCGGCGCGGGCACGCACGAATTCCTTGACCGCGCGATCCTCCAGCGAATGGAACGACACCACCGCAAGGCGGCCGCCCGGCGTCAGAACCGACTCGGCGGCGGCGAGACCGCGGTCGAGCTCGCCGAGCTCATCGTTGACGACAATGCGCAGCGCCTGAAAGGCGCGCGTCGCGGGATCGCTCTCGTCTTTCGCCGAGGGCCCGACGGCGCGGCGGACGATCTCGGCAAGTTCGCCGGTCGTTTCGATGCGCTTGGTCTTGCGTGCCTCGACGATCGCGTGCGCCACGCGGCGGCTGCGCCGCTCCTCGCCGTAGCGCCAGAAAATGTCGGCAAGTTCGGCCTCATCGGCCTCGTTCACGAGGTCGGCGGCGGATTGCCCGTGCTTTTCCATCCGCATGTCGAGCGGACCGTCGCCGCGGAAGGAGAAGCCGCGCTCGGCGCGGTCGAACTGCATCGACGAGACACCGAGATCCAGCGCCACGCCGTCGACGTTGTCGACGCCCTCGGCAGCCAGAAGTTCGGCCATGTCGCCAAAGCGACCTTCGATCAGGCGCAGCCGCGGCGCGTAACGCGTGGCCAGGACCTGCCCGGCGGCAATGGCGTCGGGGTCGCGGTCAATCGCGATCACCTGGCAATCGGCACGATCGAGCATGGCGGTCGTGTAGCCGCCGGCACCAAAGGTGCCGTCGACATAGCGTCCACCGTCGCGCGGCCGAAGCGCGTCGACAACCTCGCGGGCGAGAACGGGAACGTGGCCATTGGCGCTGCTCATGCGTCGCCCCTGTCCGAAAGGCCGCGGACGAAGGCCGCCATCTTGTCGCGATCACTGTCGCGGCGGGCTTGCCAGCGCCCGGGATTCCACATCTGAAACTTGTCGCCCTTGCCGACCAGCATGACGCCTTCTGCGACTTCGAGCGTCTGGGCAAACTCGGCCGGCAGGGAAAAGCGTCCGTCGGGCTCCATGGTGATAGTGCGGGCACTGGCCGACAGATATCCGGCGGGATCGAAAGCCTCGTCGTCGAGCGCCACCTTGAGCGAACCCTTGGGACCCAGCGCCTCTATCCGCAGCCGCTCGAGCATGGCGTCAAAGCCGAGGCGAGAATTTCCGTTCACGATGCCCGGCACGTTGGGTGAGTGATAGAGAATGAAGGCTCCGCGGTCGTCGGCAGGCAGTTCGTCGCGGAAGGCAGCGGGCAACAGGACCCGGCCCTTTTTGTCCAACTTGATCAGGATTTCGGACCGAAAGGCCACAACCCTGTTCCCCTAAATCAATGGCAGGTGCCCCACGCCCCTGCACTTCCCTGCTCATGGGATGATATGGGATATCATGGGAAATTCCGGGATGCAATGCTGAAACGCACGATTCAGAAAGGAATCTGAAGGACTTAGACACAATATGTATTGTATTTCGAGGGTACTGACCCTCAACTGGTTGTGTTGGCTTACCCTTGTTAGGCAAATGCGGGTCAGATGGCCTGTAAGCCGGGTTCTGTCCACTCCCACGGCAAGCCGGGGGCGATGGATGGCCATTCCTCTGGGACGTCCGTTGCCGAACGCCTCTCGCGACCGACCCGGGCGACGACGCGGAAACACCGCTGCCGGTTGCCCGGCGTGTCACCCCTATTTGGTCTTGCTCCCGGTGGGGTTTGCCATGCCGCTTCCGTTGCCGGTCGCGCGGTGGGCTCTTACTCCACCGTTTCACCCTTGCCTGGCTGGCTTTCCGCTCGAAAGCGGGCCAACCCGGCGGTTTGCTTTCTGTGGCACTTTCCCTGGGGTCGCCCCCGCCGGACGTTATCCGGCACCGTGTCTCCGTGGAGCCCGGACTTTCCTCACCGCCACGGTTACCCGCGACAGCGCAGCCATCCAGCCATCTGACCCACGGCCCTAGCTAGGATGCTCCCCCGACCTGGTCAAGCAGGTCCGCCAGCAGGGCGCATGTCTCGGCATCGGCAATTCCATCGACGCGGTTCGCCCGGTAGCGGCGCTGGAATGCCATGACGATGTCGGCCGGCGTGACATCGACGGGCGGGGCATAGCCGAAGCGCTGCAGAGCCACTTGGATGTCGCCGTCGAGCGTCCTGCCACCGGGGCGCGGCCAGAGGCCGATACCCGCTCGCGCCAGCACGGACCAGGGAAAGCGCCGGCCGGGGTCGATCTTGCGCCTGGGCGCGATGTCGGAATGACCGACGACATTGCGCGGAACGATGGCCGAGTGGCGCCCCAGTATCGAATGGCAAAGATCGACCAGCGCGGCGATCTGCGGCGCCGGATAGTCATGATGGTCGCCGTGGAGATTCACGATTTCGATGCCGATCGACATGGCGTTGAGCGCTTCGCGGCCACGCCAATACGAGCGGCCGGCGTGCCAGGCGACGCGATCCTCCGGCACCAGACGATGGATCGTGCCGTCTTCCCCCAGCACGTAGTGCGAACTGACCCGATGCTCGCGGGCGCCGTCGCGCAGGATGTCGAGCGACTCCGCCAGCGACAGCTCCGTGTAGTGCAGCACCAGGATGTCGACGGCCGTACCGGCGGGCCGTGGCGCATGGTTTGGCGAAGGCAACTCGACGGGATTCACGCGTGCGCGGCGACCAGGCCGCGTTCCCGGCGCAGGCGGTCGTAGGCATCGTTGATCAGCGCCAGCTTGCGGTTGGCCATCGCGATGGCCTCTTCGGGCAGTCCTTGAGCCATCAGCCTGTCGGGGTGGTTGGCCCGAACCTGCCGCAGCCACGCCTCGCGGATCTGCTCATCGGTCGCCAGCGGATCGATGCCGAGAACGACGCAGGGTTCGCACTCCATCACGCCGAGCGCGGCGGCCTTGGCACGTTCGAAGCGCGAACTCGCCAGCCCGAAAATGCGCGCAACCTCGGCGAGATAGTCCGCTTCCGCCGCGTCGACCTCTCCGTCGGCACGGGCGATGCCGAACAGGCCTTCAATGACGTTCTCGAGAATCTCGGGCGCATCGGGGAACAGCGCCGCGACCTGCCGCGCATAGGTCTCGAAGCCGGCAGCATCGCGCTTCGCAAGATCGAAGAAACGCTGGACATTTTCCTCTTCGCCTGGGGGGACGTCGAAGAACTCGCGGAACGCAGCGACTTCGACCTCCGACACGTCGCCGTCGACTTTCGCCATCTTGGCGCCGAGGGCGATGACGCCGATGGTGAAGCCGATCTGACGCAGGCCGGGATGACCACCGTCATCGGCCGGCGGCATGGACAGTCCCAGCATCTCGGCGATGCCAAGGCCGTTCATGCCTTCCACGATCTTGTCCCAGATCCTCATGTCGAGCCTTATAGCATCAAGGAACCCAGAGCGACGCCCACCAGCAACGCCAGGGCGAGCCGACGGTAAAACACTTCACTGGCGAGGGGAAACAGCCGCTCGCCCAGGACGCCACCCAACATTATCGCTGGGGCAAGAAAAAGGCCGTGCACGCCGGTACTCCATCCGATCAGGTCGCGCGACGCGAATGCAGCGATTGCGAGCAAATCGACGAACACGAAATAGGTGGTGAGATTGGCGCGCACGCGCGCGGCGGTATCGTTTCCCGCCAGATAGTAAAACGCGATCGGCGGCCCAGCCATCCCCGACAGTCCATTCAAAAAACCGCTGGTCGCACCGGCTACACACGTTGTCGCGGCGTTCGGCCGTCCACGGAAGCGCCAGCCACTGGCCAGGAGGACGACGGCCGACAGGACAATGGCCGAGATCGCCCAGCGCATCGGCTCCGGCTCGGTGCGGGTCAGGGCCAGATTGCCGAGCGGCACGCCAAAGGCGGCGGCCAGCAGCAGCAGGCCGATCCGCCGCCAGTCGACGAGCCGTACCACGCGGGGCAGCAGCGGCAGCGCCACCGCAATCTCCAGCAGCAGACAAAGGGCGATCCCGATGGCAGGTCCGTAGAGGGCTGAGAATATCGGTGTCATCAGCATGGCTGCACCAAAGCCCGCAAATCCACGCACCATGCCGGCAACGCAGGCAACGACGGCCGAAATCAAGAAGGGAACAGTCAACAGGTCAGGCATGGCGGCCGGACGCTAGCATTGCCGCGATGCCACCCGGGCATCATATAATGCAGGCCATGCCCTCAAAGAATCTCGCGGTCTCGACCGTCCCGCTCCTCATGCCGTACATCCAGAGGCGCCCCGAAACGGTCGGCGGCAAACCCTTCAAACTCGTGTCCGATTACACGCCGGCTGGCGATCAGCCCGAGGCGATCCGGCAATTGCTCAATGGCGTGGCGGAAGGAGAGCGCAACCAGGTGCTGTTGGGGGTCACCGGGTCGGGCAAGACCTTCACCATGGCCAACGTGATCGCCACGACCGGCAAGCCGGCACTGGTGCTGGCGCCCAACAAGACACTGGCCGCACAGCTATGGAGCGAGATGAGGGGGTTCTTCCCCGAGAACGCGGTCGAATACTTCGTGTCGTACTACGACTATTACCAGCCTGAAGCCTACGTCGCGCGCACCGACACCTACATCGAGAAGGATTCGTCGATCAACGAGCAGATCGACCGCATGCGCCATTCCGCGACACGCGCGCTGATGGAGCGCGATGATGTGATTATCGTCGCCTCCGTATCCTGCATCTATGGCATCGGTCCGCTGGAGAACTACCAGGCGATGACCTTCCGCCTTTCCAAGGGCGAGAAGGTCGACCGCTCCACCCTGCTCCGCCGCTTCGTCGAGCAGCAGTACAAGCGCAACGACAATGCCTTCCAGCGCGGTACCTTTCGCGTCCGCGGCGACACCGTCGACCTGTTTCCCGCCCACTATGAAGACAAGGCGTGGCGTTTCGAACTGTTCGGTGACGAGATCGAGTCGATCGTCGAGTTCGACCCGCTGACCGGGGAGAAGACGGCGACGCTTTCCGACATCGTGGTCTATGCCAACAGCCACTACGTCACCCCGCGCCCGACGATGCAGCACGCCATCCAGCAGATCAAAACCGACCTCAAGCAGCGGCTCGACGAATTCAACCGCGCCGGCCGGCTGCTCGAGGCGCAGCGGCTCGAACAGAGGACGGTATTCGACATCGAGATGATGGAAACGACCGGCGCCTGCGCCGGAATCGAGAACTATTCGCGCTATCTCACCGGCCGCAAGCCGGGCGAGCCGCCGCCCACCCTGTTCGAGTACTTCCCCGAGAATTCGCTGCTGGTCGTCGACGAAAGCCACGTCACGGTGCCGCAGATCGGCGGCATGTTCCGTGGCGACTTCAACCGCAAGAGCGTGCTTGCCGAGTTCGGCTTCCGCCTGCCGTCGGCGATCGACAACCGGCCGCTGAAGTTCGAGGAATGGGAGGCGCTGCGGCCACAGACCATGTTCGTGAGCGCAACGCCCGGGCCGTGGGAGATGGAGCGCACGCAAGGCGCCTTCATCGAGCAGGTGATCCGGCCGACCGGCCTCATCGATCCGACGGTGATCATCCGACCCGTCGAAAAGCAGGTCGACGACCTGATCGCCGAGTGCAAGGAGTGCGCGAAAAAGGCACAGCGCGTGCTGGTCACTGTGCTGACCAAGCGTATGGCCGAGGATCTGGTCGAATATCTGCACGAGGCCGGCATCCGCTGCCGATACCTGCATTCCGACATCGACACGCTGGAGCGCATCGAAATCATCCGCGACCTCCGGCTGGGCGCCTTCGACGTGCTGGTCGGCATCAACCTCCTGCGCGAGGGCCTCGATATTCCCGAATGCGCGCTGGTGGCCATCCTCGACGCCGACAAGGAGGGCTTCCTGCGCTCGCCGACCTCGCTGGTTCAGACGATCGGCCGCGCCGCGCGCAACGTCGAGGGCCGGGTCATCCTCTACGCCGACAAGATGACCGACTCGATCAAGTACGCCATCGCCGAGACCGACCGCCGCCGCACCAAGCAGACAGCCTACAACGAGGCGCACGGCATCACCCCGGCCTCGATCAAGAAGAACATTTCCGAGATCCTGCAGTCGACCGCCGAACGCGACCACTACACGGTCGACACCGGGGTTTCGGGCGACGTCCAGCTGGTCGGGCACAATCTGCGCAGCCACATCGCCGAGCTCGAAAAGCGCATGCGCGAGGCTGCCGCCAACCTCGAGTTCGAGGAAGCCGGCCGCATCCGCGACGAAATCCGCCGCCTCGAAGCCCACGAGCTCGAGCTGCCGGGCCAGGCCGCGTCGGCCAACGTCGGCATCCACCTCGGCAAGATGCAGCACTCCCGTGTCTTCCGCGGCGTCCGCACCGGCTCCGGCGCCGGCGGCCGGCCGGGCCGGCGCAGCGGCCGTTAGGAGATACCGGATGCCTTCGCGGATTCTGGCGGCGCTGCTTGTCTTCGTTTTCGTCTGGCCGGCCGTCGCGCAGGATGGCCACCGCGAGCAGATTGTGCGCCTTCCCGGGCCGGGCGGGGCGACCCTTCTCGCCAACGTGGCGCGGCCGCCCGGCGATGCCCGCCAGCCGCTGGTAGTGATCAATCACGGCTCGCCGGCCGACGGTTCGCAGCGCGCCAGGATGACGCCGCCGCGATTCGCGACGCTGTCGTCGTGGTTCCTCGCCCGCGGCTATGTCGTGGCCCTGCCGCTGCGGCGCGGCTACGGCGAAAGCGGCGGCGGCTGGGCCGAGGCCTACGGCCGCTGCGACACGCCCGACTATTACAGCGCCGGACTGCAGGGCGCGGCGGACATCCAGGCCACCATCGACTTCATGCGTACCCAGCCCTACGTCGCGTCCGATCGCACGATCGTCGTCGGTCAATCGGCCGGCGGCTGGGCAACGGTGGCGCTTTCAAGCCTCAACCCGCCCGGCGTAGCGGGCATGGTGAATTTCGCCGGCGGGCGCGGCGGCCACCAGAAGCTGCCGGG
>CALFRN010000002.1 GCA_937919085.1 uncultured Reyranella sp. | reverse complement strand
GCGTCACCTCGGTGATGACGCCCAGCGTTCCCTCGGAGCCCACGAACAGCTTTACGAGGTCGTAGCCCGCGCTCGACTTGCGCGAGCGGCCGCCCAGCCGCATCAGCCTGCCGTCGGCGGTCACGACCTGCAGCGACAGCACGTTCTCGCGCATGGTGCCGTAGCGCACCGCGTTGGTGCCCGAGGCGCGGGTGCTCGCCATGCCGCCGATCGAGGCGTCGGCGCCGGGATCGATCGGGAAGAAGAGGCCGGTCGCGCGGATATATTCGTTGAGCTGCTTGCGGGTGACGCCGGGCTGGACCACCACGTCGAGGTCGGCCTCGTTCACCTGCAGCACCTTGTTCATGCGGCTGACGTCGAGCGAGATGCCGCCGTTGGGGGCGCTGATGTGGCCTTCCAGCGAGGTGCCGGTGCCGAAGGGGATGATCGGAGTCTTCAGCCGCGCGCACAGCGTCACGATCTGCTGCACCTCCTCGGCCGATTCGGCGAATACCACGGCGTCCGGCAGCGGCGCCTCGTGGTACGAGATATCCTTGCCGTGCTGTTCGCGCACCGCATGGGCCGTGCTGACACGGTCGCCATAGAGCTTCTTCAGCTCGGCGATGGTGCTGTCGACATTGAGAGGACGTACAGGGGCCGCTACGGCCATATTGGTTCTCCTAGCGCTGGCCGATTGGATACGCTCAAATGCCGCCAAAGCCAACCCGAGGAAACTCTCCCATGCGCGACGTCTACATCATCGGCGCCTACACCACGGCCTTCAAGAAGCACCCCGGCATGAGCTTTGGCGATCTGGCGCGCGAGGCCTATCTCGGTGCGCTTTCTGATGCCGGCATGAAGACCGGTACCGACATCGAGGCGGGCTGGCTGGGCAACTGCGGCATGGGCTTCTGGGGCCAGAATTCGATCCGCGCCCAGGCGCTGTTCCAGCCGCTGGTCGAGGAGGGGCTGTTTCCCGAGCGCGTGCCGATGTTCAACGTCGAGAACGCCTGCGCCACCGCCTCGACCGCCTTCATGGGCGCCTGGAAGGACGTGCTGGCCGGCACCCACGAGCTGTCGTTCTGCATCGGCATCGAGAAGCTCTTCAGTCCGGACGCGCCGGAGCGCACGGCGGGCCTGTTCAACCAGGGCTATATCACCAGCCAGCACGAGCGGCTGCTCGAGGAGATGACCAAGGTCGGCACCCTGATCGGCTCGAAATTCGAGACCGGGCCCGACCGCACGATCTTCATGGACACCTACGCCATGCAGGCCAAGTGGCACATGTGGAAGTACGGCACGACGCAGGAGCAGATCGCTACAGGCGCCGCCAAGAACCACAACTACGGCGCGCTGAACGAAAAGGCGCAGTACCGTTTCCAGATGACGCCCGAAGCGGTGCTGCAGGACCGGCCGGTGTCGTACCCGCTGACGCGCGCCATGTGCGCGCCGATCGGCGATGGCGCGGCGGCGTCGCTGCTGTGCTCCAAGGAATATCTCGAGAAACTGCCGAAGGAAGTGCAGGAACGTGCGATCCGGATCGCCGGCGTCGGATTTTCCGGCGGCATGTATCGCCAGCTCGACCAGCCCGGCCTGACGCGTGCCGCCGCCGACAAGGCCTACAAGATGGCCGGGCTGGGACCCGAGGACGTCGATGTCGCCGAAGTGCACGACGCCACCAGCTTCTGCGAAGTCTATCAGTGCGAGATGCTGCGCTTCTGCCCCGAGGGCGAGGGCGGCAAGTTCGTCGGCTCCGGTGCCACCGGCCCCGGCGGCAAGCTGCCGGTCAATACGTCCGGTGGCCTGGTGTCCAAGGGCCATCCCGTCGGCGCGACGGGGCTGTCGATGCTGGCCGAACTCGCCATGCAGTTGCGCGGCGAGGCCGGCCCGCGCCAGGTCAAGGGCGCGGAAGTTGCGCTGGCCGAAAACGGCGGCGGCGTCATCGGCATGGAAGAGGCCGTGGCATCCGTGGTGATTCTACAGCGGACTTGAAACCGCGACCGAACATCCAACATGGTGTCTCCGGCATGAATTCGGGGGAGACACGGGAATGACCATCCGTTTCGACAATCGCGTCGCCATTGTCACGGGCGCCGGCAACGGGCTCGGCCGCGCACACGCGCTGCTGCTGGCCAGCCGTGGCGCCAGGGTGGTGGTGAACGATCCCGGCGGCGCGGTCGACGGACGTCCGATCGGCAATGGGGGAGGTGGTCATGCCGCCGCCGACAAGGTGGTCGACGAGATCAAGGCGGCCGGCGGCCAGGCCGTTGCCAACTACGATTCCGTGGCTGAGGCGAAAAGCGCCGCCAACATCGTCAGGACCGCCGTCGATGCCTTCGGCACGGTCGACATCGTGGTCAACAATGCCGGCGTCCTGCGCGACAAGACCTTCCACAACATGACGACCGAGGATTTCGACTTCGTCGTGAAGGTACATTTCCTGGGCACCGCCTATGTCACGCACGCCGCCTGGCCGATCCTGCGCGCCAAGGCCTATGGCCGCGTCGTTGTGACCTCCTCGAACTCCGGCATCTACGGAACCTTCGGCCAGGCGAACTATGGCGGCGCCAAGCTTGCCGTGGTGGGCTTCATGAATGCGCTCCGCCTCGAGGGCCAGAAGTACAACATCCTCATCAACGCGCTCGCCCCGGTGGCGGCCACGCGCATGACCGAAAGCCTGATGACCCCGGAGATTCTTGAAAGGCTCAGGCCCGAATACGTCTCGCCGATGGTGGCCTGGCTGTGCAGCGAGCAGTGCCAGCGCACCGGCGAGATCTGGAGCGCAGGCGCCGGCAGTTTCGCGCGCATCGAGTACCGCGAGGCCGAAGGCGTGCGCATCGCCGGCCGCGCACCGACGCCCGAGGACGTCGCCGCGAATATCGACCGGATCGCCGACGTCTCGGCCAGCCGCGTGTTCCGGACCTCCGGCGAGGAAGTAGCCGCCGTGGTGGGCGCCTGAACGCGGGCCTTCCCCTGGCCGACCGCCTGGCACCGGTCGCGGAATGGCTCAGCCGCGACGGCCGCCTGATTGCGACACCGGCCGATTTTATCGCGCAGTTGATGAACCGCGTCGTGGCGGCGGGGCTGCCGGTCTGGCGCTTCTATATCGGCCTGCAGCTCATCCATCCCCAGCTCCAGGCGATGGGCTTCATGTGGCGGCGTGGCGAACCGGTGCAGTCGATCGCCCGCGGCTACGGCATCCAGCTCACGCCGGCCTACATCGGCAGCCCTATGCAGGAGGCCCGCGAGCAGGCGAGACCGGTGCGCTATCGGCTGACCGACCTCAACGAGAACAACCACGAGGTGCTGCACGAGGTCCGGGCCGACGGCGGCACGGATTATTACGCGCTCTCCATGCGCATCTCGCACGGCCGGCCGATGCCGGTCGTCACTTTCGCCACCGACAGCGTGGACGGGTTCTCCTCCGCCGACATCGACGACCTCCATCGCCTTGTCGACATGATGGGGGCGGTGACGGAGATGCATATCGAGCACAGCATCGCCGACACCGTCGCCAACACCTATCTTGGGCGCGAGGTCGGCCAGCGAATCCTGGCTGGCGCGATCCGCCGCGGTGACGGCCAGGAGATCCGCGCCGTGTTGTGGTTTTCCGACCTGCGCGACTTCACCGGACTGAACGAGCGGTTGCCGGCCGGCGAGGTGCTGGAACTCCTGAACAACTATTTCCAGCTCGTCGGCAATGCGCTGACCGCGCACGGCGGCGAGATCCTGAAGTTCATCGGCGACGGCGTGATGGCCTATTTCCCGGCCGAGGACGCCTTGTTCCTGCCGATGGTCACGGCCAACGCGCTCGCTGCCGCGCGCCAGGTGATCGACGACATCGAGGCCGCCAACGAAGCGCGCGCCGCTGGCGGCGCCGACCTGCTGCGCTTCGGCATCGGCCTGCACGTCGGCCAGGTCACGTTCGGCAATATCGGGACGGAAGACCGGCTCGACTTCACGGTCATCGGTCCTGCCGTCAACCGCACGTCGCGGCTCGAGGGCCTGACCAAGGCGCTGGGCGTGCAGGTCTGCGCCTCGGCCGACTTCAAGG
>CALFRN010000001.1 GCA_937919085.1 uncultured Reyranella sp. | reverse complement strand
TGGCGGAGGGGGTGGGATTCGAACCCACGGTACGCTTTCACGCACGCTGGTTTTCAAGACCAGTTCCATAAACCGCTCGGACACCCCTCCGAGACTTGCTTGTTACCCCGTCCGGAGCGATCGGTACATATCTCCGGGGTGTCATAAATACTGCAAGATTCGCAAATAGTTGGGTATCGTTCCTCATCTGCAGATTTCGGCTTCCACGGACAATGCTCATGATCAGTCGACGAACTCTATGTGCAATGGCGGCACTTGGCCCAGCATCTGCCTTTGCCCAGCCGTCCGACGCCAAGTTTGCGGCGTGGCTGCAGGGCGTGCGCGCTGAAGCCTTGCGGGCGGGCGTGGACGAGGGGACCCTCGACGCGGCGCTGAACGGGATCGAGCAGATTCCGCGAGTCCTGGAACTCGCGCGCAATCAGCCTGAATTCAAGATGACATTCGAACGCTACATGGAACTCGTGGTCTCGAATGAGCGAGTGAGCCGAGGCCGAACGCTCTTGGCCGAGAACCGGGTGAGCATCGACCGGTTTGCCGTGCCCGCCGGCATTCCGGCGTCGGTCGTCGTGGCGCTGTGGGGGATCGAGAGCAATTATGGCACGCGGCTCGGCGATTTCGACGTCGTGCCGGCACTGGCGACGCTCGTCTACAACGGCTTCCGTGCCAAATTCTTCCGGGAACAACTAATCGCGACGCTGAAAATCCTTTCTCAGGGCCATGTCAGCCTTGAATCCATGAAGGGCTCGTGGGCCGGGGCCATGGGGCAGTGCCAGTTCATTCCGACCAGCTTCATCGCCTATGCCGCAGATGGCGACGGCGATGGCCGCAAGGATATCTGGGGCAACAAGACCGATGTGTTTGCCTCGATCGTCAACTACCTGCGGCGGGTCGGCTGGCGCCCCGGGCTCGGCTGGGGCGAAGAAGTGCCGGCTGGAACGTCGGCAGGACAGGGGACCCGCATCGTCAGGCCGGCAGGAGCAGGGGGCCCGACGTTCCTGACAACGCAGAACTTCCGCGCGATCCTGCGATGGAATCAATCGGATTTCTTCGCCCTCGCCGTCGGGCTGCTGTCCGACCGGATAGCCGCCTGATCCAGCCCTAGACGAGGTGGCTCCTTTCGCGCCGCAAGATGATGTATGATAACCAGATCATGCGGCTAGATATAGCAAACGCCCGATCTGTATTCTCCATGCTCCTCCGTGTAGGTGGCGCCGTGCTGGTGCTTGCTCACCTCGGCGCCTGCGGTTCGGCATCAGGCAGCAGATCTTCAGCGGGCGGCGTCACCCAGCGCGGTGCCTACAAGGTAGGCACGCCCTACAAAATCGACGGCGTGCTGTATACGCCAAAGGAAGAATTCAACCGCGTCGAGAGCGGTGTGGCTTCGTGGTACGGACCTGGCTTCCATGGCAAGTCGACCGCCAACGGCGAGCGATATGACCAGTCTGACCGCACGGCGGCGCACCGAACTTTGCAAATGCCGTCTGTTGTCCGGGTTACGAATACCGCCAACGGGTTGTCCACCGTCGTGCGCATCAACGACCGTGGCCCTTACGCAAGCAATCGGGTGATCGACCTGTCGAGAACGGCTGCCCAGGAACTCGACATGATCCGCAATGGCACGGCACGCGTGCGGATCGAACAGCTCCAGGCCGAAAGTCTGGCGGTCAAGGACGTGGCAATCAGCGGGGGCGGCCCCGCAGAGCAACACGATGCACTTGCCCAGCTGGCTTCCGGCAGGCGCGCGCCGTCGCAACCGCAACAGGTGATGGCCTCGGCACAGCCGACCGCGCCAGCGCCAGCTCAGGTGCAGGCGGGATGGCCATCGAGTTCACGCAGTTCCGCTATCGTGCTGCCTCCACCCGAATCACCCCCCGCGCACAGCGGCCCCACGGTGGCCAGCCTCGCATCGGCCGCCCCGACATCGGCATCTGCAAGTGGCTTCTATGTGCAGACCGGGTCGTTTTCGACCGCGGCAAATGCGGAGCGGCAGCGCGGTGCGGTGCGCAGTTACGGATTTTCTGAAATTTCCCAAGCCTCGGCGGGCGGACGTGATGTTTACCGTGTCCGGCTGGGGCCTTACACAACCTCGGATGCCGCCGGCATTATCGCCGATCGGCTGAAACGGTCAGGCTATGGTGATGCCCGTGTCGTTACGGATTAATCGACTTCGCACCGTGGTGGCGATGCTTGCTGCCTTCGGCATCATTGGTGCGGGCGTGGCAGCCTATGCCCAGCAACAGGAACAGCCACGCCAGAAGCAGGCACAGGCCCAGAAACCTGCTTCAAGGGCCAAGTCACCAACGGCGCCTCCTGCCAAACCGCCCGCATCGCCCGCGCCTCTGAAAGTCGAAGCCCTTCCGCCTTCTCAGATCGGCATTGGTACGCTTGCCCGCCAAGGTTTCATGGTCGATCCGCAAACATCGACGGTGATGCTGTTCAAGGATGCCGACCAGCCGATGGCGCCATCGTCGATGTCCAAGATGATGACGATTTACATCATCTTCGAAGAACTAGCCGCCGGCCGCCTCAAACTCGATTCGCATTTCCGGGTGAGCGAACGGGCTCGCGCGATGGGCGGATCACGCATGTTCCTCGAGCTGGGCAGCGAAGTTTCGGTCGAGGATCTGATCAAGGGCATTATCATCCTGTCGGGCAACGACGCCTGTGTCGTCATCGCCGAAGGCCTGTCGGGCAGCGAGGAGAGCTTCGCCGACCGCATGACCAAACGCGGGCGCGAACTCGGCATGACCAAGACGGTGTTCAAGAACGCCTCGGGTTGGCCGGCGGAAGGCCAGTACACCACGGCACGAGACCTCGCTGTCCTGGCGTGGCGCACCATCGACGACTACCCGAAGCTTTACCGCTACTATTCGGAGACCAGCTGGACCTACAACAATATCCGCCAGCAAAATCGCAACCGCCTGCTGAAGATTACCCCCGGTACCGACGGTCTGAAGACCGGCCACACCGAGGAAGGTGGATATGGCCAGACGACCTCGGCGATCCGCGATGGCCGCCGTCTTATTCTGGTCGTCAATGGTCTCACTTCGATGGCCGAGCGCGCGCAGGAAACGTCGCGGCTGATGGAATGGGGGTTCCGTGAATTTACCAATACGACGATCTTCCGCGCCGGCGATACGGTGGCGGAGGCTCCCGTGTGGCTCGGGGTGCAGGACAAGGTCCCTCTGGTCGTTGCCCGCGCCGTACACATCACGGCTCCTGCTGGCCAGGCTGTAACACCACGAGTCGTTGCGCGTTTTGATGGCCCTCTGACGGCGCCTATTGCAAAGGGCACCAAGGTGGGGACCGCAGCTGTCACACTTCCCGACGGCAGGGTTATCGAATACCCGCTGGAAACAGGCGCTGACGTCGCACGGATGGGGGTGGTCGGCCGCGTCGCGACAATGATCCAGTACTATCTATTCGGCTGGCTGACATGAACGACGCCTCGTCCACGGGGCGCTTCATTACCTTGGAAGGCGGCGAAGGGGCGGGAAAGTCGACGCAGGTCGCGCGCCTCAAGGGCTGGCTGGAAAAGCGCGGCCACTCCGTTGTTGCCACCAGGGAGCCCGGTGGCGCACCGGGGGCGGAGATGGTCCGTAAGCTGCTTGTCGAAGGCCCTACTGAGCGCTGGGATGGCACGACCGAGGCACTTCTGCACTTTGCCGCCCGGCGTGACCATCTCCGGTCAACAGTGTGGCCGGCCTTAGGACGCGGCGCGTGGGCGATCAGCGATCGCTTTGCCGATTCGACTTTGGCCTATCAGGGGTACGGCCACGGCGTCGATCGTGCGATGCTGGCCGATCTCTACCGGATCGCCGTCGGCGGGTTCCGCCCCGACCTGACGTTGATCCTCGACCTTCCGATCGAAACCGGGCTCGCCCGGGCGGCAGCGCGGCGTGGCACGGAGACACGATACGAAAGCCTGCCAAAGGCTTTTCACGATCGTGTTCGCAACGGATTTCTCGATATCGCGACTGCAGATCCCGGCCGGTGCATCGTCATCGATGCCAGCCGCGATATCGACGCCATTGCCGAGGCGATTGCCCGCGCGGTGAGCGAGCGATTGGGGGCCTGATCGCATGGCCAGGGGCAAGGCAAGCGCGGATCCGGCCGAACTCGAGAAACTCGAATGGCCCTACGACTGGCGACCGCCATGGCGTAGCGAACGGCTGGTCGGGCATGAGGCGGCGGAAGCCACGATGCTTGCCGCCCAACAGAGTGGCCGTCTGCACCACGCCTGGCTGCTGACCGGGCCGCGCGGTATCGGTAAAGCGACCCTGGCCTGGCGCTTTGCGCGCTTCCTGTTGTGTGGCCAGCAGCAGGGTGGATTGTTCGGTGACGGACCGCAAAGCCTGGACACCTCGCCGGATGCGCCAGGACGGGCATTGGTCGATGCGCGCTCGCATCCCGATCTGTTTCATCTCAGACGCACGCTCAACCCCGATACCGGCCGCATGCGGGCGGAGATCGCGGTTGATGACGTGCGCGATCTCGGCGCCTTCATGCACATGACCCCGGCGATGGGGCGGTGGCGCGTCGCCATTGTCGACTCGGCCGACGAGATGAACCGCAACAGTGCCAACGCAGTGCTGAAAGTTCTCGAGGAACCACCGCCCGACGCTGTTTTGCTGATCGTGGCGCATGCGCCGGGACGGTTGCTGCCGACCATTCGCTCACGCTGTCGACGGCTAGCGCTAAAGCCGCTTCCTGACGAGACCGTCGTGGGTCTGCTGGGAGACTTTGCGCCCGCTACGAACCCGGAAGAAAGGGGTGCGCTGGCCAGGCTCGCCGAAGGCAGCATCGGCCGGGCGCTTGAACTCGGCGGAGCGGGCAGTCTCGACCTTTATCGCGAGATGATCGATGTACTGGCAACTCTACCCGACCTGGACATGCCACGCCTCCACGGCTTCGCTGAGCGCTTCGGCAAGCGCGGCGAGGAAGCCAATGCCGACTGGCGCTCGCTCAACTACCTGTTCGATGGCTGGCTGAAGGGACTCGCCCGGCATGCGGCGCTGGGCCCCGCGGGAGCTGTTCCCGTCGTGCCGTCTGAAGACGGCCTGCGGGCGCGACTGCTTTCGGCAGCCACCCTTGATCGCTGGATGGAGGCGTGGGAAAAGGTCGCCCACCTGTTGTCCCGCACCGATGCCGTCAATCTCGACCGCAAACAGACGGTACTCGGCAGTTTCCTGGTTCTTCAATCGGCGATGCGCTGAAACACCGAACCTGGCACTCCGGGAGGGACGACGTTCCGGAGTTCAGTCACAATGTCGGGCCGCAGTACCTACTACGTCACCACGCCGATCTACTACGTGAACGACGTGCCCCACATCGGGCACGCCTATGCGACGCTGGCTTGCGACGTGATGGCCCGGTTTAAGCGCCTCGACGGCTATGATGTGCACTTCCTCACCGGAACGGACGAACATGGCCAGAAGGTCGAAAAGGCCGCAGCGGCCGCCGGCCTGACGCCGCAAGCCTTCACCGACAAGGTGAGCCAGTCTTTCCGCGATCTCCTCGGCGCGATGAACTTCAGCCCCGACGGATTCATTCGCACGACCGAGAAGCGTCACTACGCTGCC